>DATDGT010000255.1:0-132881 GCA_036521975.1 Bryobacteraceae bacterium | reverse complement strand
TGGAATCCATCGTTGAAAAGCTGTCACGTTGCAAACAGACTCTGGAAAAGATAGTGCCCGGCTGCACCTCGCCACGGTCACGGAAATCAAGAAGCGGCAAAAACCAATAGTCCAGTTATTTATTGGACACTACACTAGCTTCATGGATATCCGCCTGCTCGCCTCTAACCCGCCGCCCGAAGCTGTTACCAATCATCGAACTGGGATGAACATCACTCGTGCATTTTTCGACGCTCGCTTCCTTATGGGCGATCAAAAGGATTGGGCGACGTTTGAGGCGTCGCCGGGCGAAGGCATAAAGGTTGAACGACTGAGCGGCAAGCCATAGCCTTGGGATGCGCTCAACCCCCGATCGGCCAGAGCACTTCGGTCTTCCAGTCCTTAGGATCGGGGTGCTCGGCGGGGTCGGTCAAATAGGATTCCCATGGCGCGCCGCCCGGAGTGAAGCCCTGGCTTTTGATCCACTGTTCAACAGCGGCGTAGGCATTCGGTAGTTGATCGTATGGTCCGGTGTGGATCGTGCTGGCGACGGGCCCCCCTGGCAGCATGGCCGACACGACCTCGGCTTCGGTGGAAGTTTGAGTGGCCGCTGGGCCGCTTCCCATTTCCGCGCCTGGAACCACGCACATGCCGGGCTCCATCGTGATTAACTCCGGGCCCATGTCAATATATCTCGTGAAGGGGAGGCCGGCCAGCGCGATGCCACGTTGCGCCGCATATGCGAACACATGGGGCAGCGCCTCGCCGATCGCTGTTGCAATCTCAGACCGTTTCACCTTCCGCCGCACGACCAGGACCGGCTGTGGTGAGAATTCCTTTTTCTCGATGGAGTACGTCATGCTGTTTCCCTCAGAATGGTCTTTCTCCTTGATATGGTAAAGCCCAACACACGGAGCAACCGTCTCAACGATGATCGCGTGTTCTCTAGCCTGTGAGCCGTTAACGTCTTGGGCAAACCCGCGTCCCCGATATGCCCTCGGCGTCAGTCGAAAAACCGCCGCCGAAAGCACGGAAGAATAATTCATGGCTCTGGAAGCCGCAGGACAGCGCCACATCGAGGACGGAATTGCGGGTGGTGAGGAGCATGACCGGCGCGCGCGCCCGGGGTTTCCTCAAGTACAAGATCTGGAACTGTAGAGGCACGTTCTCGGGGCCGAGGCCTGGTACGTGAGGTCAGTGGAGCTGAAATTGGAAGCGGCCCAGGCGCTCACTTAGTGCGCAAGGCCATAAAGCGGTTGGCCGTGGCGGGAATACGGAAGCCGATGCAAGCTCCACGCCAGGATCCCGGTCATCACCCTGATCCGCCTGCAGCCACTTGTTGCGGCTGCATCTTAAAAAGGCGAAGCCATCTCGCGGGTGAGCTCCGCCTGAAGATAGCTTTAGGTGGTCCACACGAACACGGCCGCGTTTGGGATTTAAGCTTCGCGAGCTGCTGCCGAGAGGGGAGCGAATGCTCTGCTATTTGGAGGTATCGGCCGGCTTAGGCGCGACGCTGATTTCGCTTCTAACGTTGTCCCGCCCGGCTATCTCGGCTGCTTTTGCCTCAACAGTCCGTTTCTCGTCTTCCGAACGCACGGGGCCCTTGAGCGTCACGATGCCGTTTTGAGACACGACCTTGACGTTATGAGCGTAGCTTGACAATGACTTGTCCTTCACTAAAGCCTTCCGAACCTGCTGCGTCAGGGTTCGGTCGTTCCGATTGTCCTTCTGCGAATCAGCCGTTGTCGCGTCGCTTTGCCTATCCTGCTGGTTTACTGCTGAGTTGTCCGGTTTAGCTGGCGGATTCTGAGCGAACAGCCCAGGAATCGTCAGGCTAAGCGCCAACCCGATATCACGAATATGCCACATAATGTTTCTAGCTCCACACAGAAGAGTTCTATCGCCGTGGTTCCGTTTCGCCCGCGGCAAGTTTTCCTTCCGCATATCGGGCGCCCCTCCGGTCCTCAATTGGGGTGCGCGCGCCCTTTGCGGGCTTGCTAGAATCGGGGACTCGGTGATCCATTCCGACAACTCCTTCAGCATCGGACGGACGCCTCTGGTTCGTTTGACGCGCGTTACGGCGGGCGCTCGGGCGACGGTGCTGGCGAAGATCGAGGGGCGGAATCCAGCCTATTCCGTGAAGGACCGCATTGGAGCGTCCATGGTGTGGGATGCCGAGCGGCGCGGCACGCTCAAGCCCGGCAAAGAAATCGTCGAGCCGACCAGCGGCAACACCGGCATCGCCCTCGCCTTTGTAGGCGCGGCGCGCGGTTACAAAGTCACCCTGCTGATGCCGGAAACGATGTCGATGGAGCGAAGAAAGGTTCTGAAGGCGCTGGGAGCCTCGATTATTCTCACTGACGGCGCGTTAGGCATGCGCGCCTCCATTGAGCGTGCCGAGGAAATGGTCGCCGCGGAGCCGGATCGCTACGTGCTCCTGCAGCAGTTCCAAAATCCTGCCAATCCGGAAATTCATTTCAAAACTACCGGACCTGAAATTTGGCAGGACACGCAAGGGCGAGTGGACGCGCTGGTGGCGGGCATTGGAACGGGCGGGACCATCACCGGGATTTCGCGCTATTTCAAGCTGGAGAAGAAGCAGCCGTTCCTCTCGATCGGAGTCGAGCCGGCCGGCAGTCCGGTGATTACGCAAACCCTGGCGGGAGAGCCGGTGCGCCCCGGCCCGACAGGGATTCAAGGCTTGGGCGCCGGATTCATTCCCGGCACGCTCGACTTGAAAATGTTGGATCGCATCGAACGCGTGACCGATGAGGAAGCTATCGAGATGGCGCGCCGGTTGGCCCGCGAAGAAGGTATCCTTTCCGGCATATCGTGCGGCGCCGCCGTGGCTGTGGCTCTTCGCGTGGCGAGCGAGCCCGGAATGCGCGGCAAGAATATCGTGACGATTCTGCCGGATTCCGGCGAGCGCTATCTAAGCTCCGCGCTCTTCGATAATGTTTTGGACTGAAGCCATGTTTCGTTTGAGCCTGTCTTTTGGATTAAGCCGAAATATGCCGAAAAGATGGATTAAAGCGGGATATGCCGAAAAGAAGTAGCGGGCGCTTCATTATGGGTGAAAAGGGGTGAGAGCGCCCGCTGTCGTAACGGGGATTTAGTTACTTGTAATAACGACCGGGTTCCCGCCATGGTTACTACAGCCCAAAAGATTTTTTTACGCGGAATCTCCAGACCATGCAAACCGTAAAATCCCGCTCGAATGGCCGCTTGCTGGAAGCCGCGGCGGGATTTCACGCGCGGCATCGGGAAACGCTGGCGATTGTTGCGGGGCGGGTCGCGAGCGAGAAACTTATGCAGGCCGCCGGCGGCGCGGCGGGCTTGCACCGGATCAGCTTGATCGCATTGGCCTCGTCACTTGCCCGCGGCGAGATGGCGAAGCGAGGGATCGCCCCGCTAAGCGGACTGGGTTTGGAAGCTGTAACGGCTCGCATTGCGTACCAGGCTTTGGAAGCAGGAGAGCTCCAGTACTTTGAGCCCATTGCGGCTTTGCCCGGATTTGCCCGCGCTTTGGCCAGAACCCTCGGCGAACTGCGCCTGGGGGGGATTGAACCGGACGCCCTCCCTACAGATCTGGCGCGGTTGTTGGTCCGCTACCAGGACGAGCTCGCCGCGCGATCGCTAGCGGATTTGGCAAAGGTGCTGGAGTTGGCCGCTGAGGGCGCGGAGCACGACCGGCATAACTTGCTTGGCCTTCCCGTGTTGCTGTTAGATGTGCCGCTGGAGAGCAAACGCCATCGCGAATTTTTCGAAGCCGTCGCGCGCCGCGCGCCCGACGTCCTGGTGCTGACCGCCTCTGCCGAAGAGCATAGCGAAGGACCCTCCACCCCTTTAGAACATCTGCGGCGATTTGTCTTTTCTCAAACGCCGGCTCCTTCCCCGACCGCCGCCGGTTTCGAAATGTTCTCCGCCCCGGGGGAAGGACTGGAGGCGGTGGAGATCGCGCGCCGGATTCTGCGGTTGGCCACAGAGGGGGTCAAATTCGACGAGATCGCGATCCTTCTGCGGCATCCCGAAAGATATCAGCCGATGATCGAAGACGCGTTGCGCCGCGCCCGCATTCCGGCGTGGTTCAGCCGCGGCACGACCCGGCCTGACCCCTCAGGTCGCGCCTTTCTCGCGATCCTGGCTTGCGCCGTAGAACGATGCTCCGCGTCGCGATTCGCGGAATATCTGGCGTTTGGCCAACTCCCCGACCCGCCGGATTCACCCCCGCCCGATCCACTCCCGCCCGACTCAGCCCCGCCCGTCACGGCGGGGATCGGCACCCCCGCCGGCGAGCGTCCGGAGTGGGTAGGTCCGGAAGACGAGTTGTTATCGCCGGATTCCGAGCCGCGGCCGCAGCCAACCGAGACCACCGCTCCGCCGCCGCCCGCTCCCGCGGCATGGGAAAAACTACTTGTGGACGCCGCCGTGATCGGTGGCCGCTCGCGCTGGGCGCGGCGCTTGGAGGGCCTGGAGCGCGAGTTCGAGCTGCGCCTTCAAGCCGCCCAAGACGATGAGCCGCTCCGCTTGTATTTGCTCGAACAAATCGAGCGGCTTCGTTCCCTTTCCGCGTTTGCCCTGCCGTTGATCGAGCGGTTGGATCAGTTGCCGCGCGCAGCTCGCTGGCACGAATGGCTCGAGCGTCTGCAAGCTCTGGCCGAAGCTTCTTTGCGAAGACCCGAAGGCGTGCTGGCCGTTCTCGCGGAGTTCGAGCCGATGGGCGAGGTCGGGCCGGTCTCCCTCGAGCAAGTCGCCGAGACTCTTAGCGAAAGATTACGGTTTTTGCGCGCCGAGACGCCCGAGCGTCGATGGGGCCGCGTCTTCGTGGGCTCCATTGACGAAGTTCGCGGCGCCGAGTTCCCGGTCGTTTTTCTTCCCGGCTTGGCGGAGGGTTTGTTTCCGCAACGAGTCTTTGAAGATCCGCTGCTGCTGGACGAGGCCCGGCGCGAGCTCGGCCATGGCTTGGCGTTGCGCCACGATCGCAATAGCGACGAACGCGAGCGGCTCCTGCTTGCTCTGGCCGCCGCGCGCGATCGCTTCATCGCATCCTATCCCCGGATGGATGTCGCCGAAGCTCGCCCGCGCGTGCCTTCCTTTTACGCCCTGGAGTTGCCGCGGGCTTTGGAAGGCGCCCTGCCGAAGCTTGAGCCTTTCGAAGAACAAGCTCGCGCGGCTGCCCCGGCACGGTTGAATTGGCCCGCGCCGCCCCAGGTTGCCGAGGCGATCGACGATGCCGAATACGACCTGGTCATGTTGACTCCCCGCGAGCCGGTGGGTCTCAACTATCTGATGGACGTGAATGCGAATCTCGCTCGCAGCCTGCGCGCGCGCTGGAGCCGGTGGCACCCTTCATGGAAAGAAGCCGATGGTTTCATTGTGAGCGATCAAGCGGCACTCGAGGCGCTGGCCGGGCAGCGCTTGACCGCTCGCGCCTGGTCGCCTTCTTCGCTTGAGCAATTCGCCGTCTGCCCCTACAAATTCGCGTTGCACGGCATTCACCGTCTGCGCCCCAGGGAGGAATCCGTGCCTCTCGAGCAACTCGATCCCCTGACGCGCGGCGCGTTATTCCATGAAGTGCAATGCGCGGCTTTGAGCAAAATGAAGCGCGAAGGACATACTCCGTCCTCCGATTTGCCGCGCGCTCTGGAGATCTGCGATGCCGCGCTCGATCGCGTCGCGGCGCATTATAAGGAAACGCTCGCTCCCGCCATCGAGCGCGTGTGGAAATCCGCAATCGAGGATCTGCGCACGGATTTGCGCGGTTGGCTGCAGCACGCCGCGCGCGACGATGACGATTGGGAGCCGATCCATTTCGAGCTCTCTTTTGGGTTGCAGCCCGGGCCGGGCCACGATCCCGCGAGCGTCGCCGAAGAGATCGCGCTGGCCGAAGGAGTTAGACTGCGCGGATCCATCGATCTGATCGAGAGGCATGTCGACACAGGCGCGCTTCGAGTGACGGATCATAAATCCGGCAAAGCTCCGGAAACCGTCCCGCTCGCCACCGGAGGCGGCCGCGCGCTGCAGCCGCTCTTGTATTCGCTCGCGGCCGAGCGGATTTTCCATACGAAAGTCGAAGGCGGACGCCTGTTCTACGCCACACAGCGCGGAGGGTACCGCGCCATGTACATTCCGGCGAACGAGCGCGGCCGCGGTTTTCTGGCTCAGCTTCTCCGGAACATCGACGGCTCCATTGGTTCCGGCTTCCTTCCGCCCTACCCGGAAAAGGACTCCTGCTCCTATTGCGACTACCGCATCGTCTGCGGCCCCTACGAGGAGCGGCGCACCCTCCGCGAAAAGGACGCGCGCGACGAACGCCTCCAGCCGCTGTTCGAGATTCGAGGATCGGCATGAACCCCGCTGCAAAAATCCCGTCAGGGTCCCCAGCCCCGCCCGTCAGGGCGGGGGTCACAGAAGTCTCCACGGATGCCGAAGGGCGCGAACGCATCCGGACGTCGCTGGATGAAACTCTCATCGTCGAAGCTGCCGCAGGGACCGGAAAAACCACCGAATTGGTTCGGCGGATTGTGGAAGTGCTGGCGTCGCAGCGCGCGGAAATCCAGGAGATCGCGGCTCTCACGTTCATGACCAAGGCGGCCGGTGTAACGAAGCTGCGTCTGCGGCAGGAACTGGACCGGCAGCGGCAGATCGCGGAGGGTTCGCGGCGGCAAGCCCTGGAAGACGCGCTCGCGCGGCTGGAAGAAGCCTCCATCGGAACCATTCACAGTTTCTGTGCGCAGATTCTTCGCGAGCGGCCTGTGGAAGCCAACGTCGACCCGGCTTTTGAGGAACTGACGGAGCAGGAGGCCGCGCGCATTTTCCAACAGTCCTTCCGCGCCTGGCTGGAGCGGCAATTGAACCGCGATTCTCCAGGTCTTCGCCGCGCCTTCGCAAGAATGGCGTGGCCTGATCCCTGGATTGAGGCTTCGCCGTTCGAGCGCCTGCAAAAGGCCGCGTCACACCTATTGGAGTGGCGCGACTACACCGCTCCATGGCGGCGCGAGCCGTTCGCGCGAACCGAAGAAATCGACACGTTGGCGCGGATGGTCCGCGACTTGGCGGACTTGAGCTCACATCCCCGGCGCGTCGACGATAAGCTCTACACCGCGCTGCGTCCCGCGCGGGATTTGGCCCAGTCGATGCATTCAGCCCCGCCCGTCAGGGCGGGGATCGGGGAGAGCGCGGGTTCCGACTACGATGCTCACGAAGCGCTCCTGATCCGGCTCGCCCGCGATCTTCGCCGCGATTCCAGGAACAAAGGCTCGGGCGAGTACGGCGGAGGCGTGAAACGCGAAGATCTTGTGGCACAGCGCGACGAACTCATCCGCTGGATCCTCGAATTCCAGGTCCGCGCCGATGCGGAGTTGGCGGCCTTGCTCCGTGAAGAAATGTCGGGCTTGCTTGAAGAATATAGCGACCGCAAACGCCGCCAGGGCAAGCTGGATTTCGTCGATCTTCTCTCCAAAGTTCGAGACCTTGTCCGCAACCGGAGAGAGGTTCGGGAATATCTCCAGAAGCGGTTCAAGCGAATCTTCGTCGATGAATTTCAGGACACCGATCCGCTCCAGGTGGAAATCCTCCTGCTCTTGTGCGCCGCCGATCCGGAGGAATCCAAGTGGCTGGAAACGCGGCCGGCGCCGGGAAAACTATTCGCCGTCGGCGATCCGAAGCAGTCCATCTATAAGTTCCGGCGCGCTGATTTAGCCCTGTACCGGGAATTGCGCCAGGCACTTCAGGGGTGCGGGACGGGAACCGCAACGCTCACACGGAGCTTTCGTTCCGTACGCAACATTCAACAATTCATCAATGCCGCGTTTGAAACGGAAATGGATGGAGATGTGGACGGTCATGCCGAGTGGGCGCCATTGGGAAAGCACCGCGACGACCCCGAAGGCCGGCCCAGCGTGATTGCCCTGCCTGTGCCAAAGCCTTACAGGACGAAGTATCTTTCCAAAGAAGCCATCGCGGAATGCCTCCCCGGCGCGATCGCTGCGTTCGTCGATTGGCTGTTGAACGAGAGCCAATGGGGATACCGGCAGGCCGATATTGCCGTGCTCTTCCGCAGGCGGAACTACGGCCAGATCGATCTGACCCGGGAAACGGTGCGCGCCTTGGAAGCTCGTGGCATCGCGCACTTGTTGGCCGGGTCGAAGTCGCTGCATCATCGCGAAGAAGTGGAAACGCTGCGCGCCGCGCTGACCGCAATCGAATGGCCCGACGATGAGCTAAGCGTCTTCGCGGCGTTGAAAGGGTCGCTCTTCGCGATTTCCGATGAAGACCTGTTTCTGTTTCGCAATCGTCATGGCCGGCTGCACCCGTTCCACAAATCCACCAGCCCCGCCCGTCACGGCGGGGATACCCAGGGAGAGGATTTCCCGAACATTCGCGAAGCCCTTGATCTGTTGGCCGGGCTCCACCGCGCCCGCAACCGCCGCCCCTTCGCCTCCACGGTAAACGCGCTGCTGGAATCGACGCGCGCGCATGCGGGTTTCCTGCTTCGCCCCGGAGGGCAGCAGATTCTGGCGAACGTGGGACGGGTGGCGGAGTTGGCGCGCACATATGAAATGACCGGCGGCATTTCTTTTCGCGGATTTGTGGAGGAACTCGCCGCCAAAGCCGAGAAAGAGGAAGCGGCGGAAGCCCCGGTGCTCGAGGAAGATTCCGACGGCGTGCGCCTGATGACCGTCCACGGCGCCAAGGGACTGGAATTTCGGGTGGTGATTCTGGCCGACCTGACCACCGGGCTTTCGCGCGACCAGCCCGAGCGGCATATCGACGGGCCGTCGAAGCTGTGCGCTCAGGAGTTGCTTGGCTGCGCGCCTTGGGAATTGCGCGAGCACGCGCCGACGGAAGCCGCGCGGGAGCGCGCCGAAGGAGTGCGGCTGGCGTATGTCGCCGCCACTCGCGCCAAGGACTTGCTGGTGATTCCGGCGGTCGGCGACGAGCCGTTTCCCGCCGATAGCTGGCTCCAGCCTTTGTACAAGGCGCTGTATCCCGCGCGGGCGAATTGGCGGAAGTCGCGCCCTGCACCGGGTTGTCCGAACTTCGGGGATTCGAGCGTCGTCTCGCGGCCTCTCGATTACGATCGGGAGCCCGAATTTTCCGTTCGTCCGGGATTGATTCAACCGGAAGCCGGAACGCACGAGGTGGTGTGGTGGGACCCGTGCGCATTCCTTTCGGCCGAGCAGCATCAAACCTCCTGGCAGGACACAGTGATGAAAAATGCGCTGAAGCCCGACGACGGCGCAAGCTTGAGCGTCTATCGCCAGTGGCGGGAGCATCGCGACCAACTGCTCGCGCGGGCCGCGCAACCGGAGATCGATTTATTCCTGGCGAGCGAAGCTTCCACGCCGCCACCGGAAGCGGTCGCGATGGAGTTCGCTTCGGCGATGACGGATCCACGATCCGTAGCAGGGAAGCGCTTCGGAACGCTGGTCCACGCCGCGCTTCGCGACGCGCCGCTGGACGCCGATGGGGAAGCGATCCAGCGATTCGTGGATCTGAACGCCCGCGTGCTGGGCGCGAGCCTCGAGGAAACCAAGGCCGCGCGGGCCGCCGTCGAGGCCGCGCTGGCTCACCCGATTCTGGCTCGCGCACGCGCCGCCGGCCGCCTCCATCGCGAGTATCCCATCTCTCTTCCATTACCCGAAGGCCGCTGGATCGAAGGCGTAATCGATCTGGCTTTCGTCGAAGAAGGCCGCTGGGTAGTAGTGGATTTTAAGACCGACGCGGATTCACCGGTAGTCCGCGCACAATACGAACGCCAGCTTCAATGGTACGCCTACGCGTTAACCAAGCTGACCAAAATGCCCGCCACCGCCGTCCTCTTGGCAGTGTAAACTGAGCCGCGACCACAAGGGAGCGGTTATTCGCCAACAGAGCCGCGACCGTCAGGGAGCGGTTACTCGCCGAGAAAAATCGCTTTGGCGCAATGTTGCAAAGGCCCGCGGCGCCTGCCGGTCACCATGCCGATTCAGGAAGGTTCATGCGTTTGGCGAGGGCGGGCCAGCGAAGGCTTTTGCGGAGGGCTTCACCGGCGTTGAAGCGCGGCCAAATGACGGCGTTGCTGTCCCGTTGATCGATTGCCTTCTCCCACCAATCCACGGCCTTTTCTGTCTCTCCTCGGAACAGGTGAAAGAGCGCCCAGGCCAGCGGAACACCGTAGGTTTCGGGCGGTCCCAGCTTCGCCAACAGTTCCTCCGCGCGCCGTTCATGCCCCGTGCGTGCCAGCAAGCCGGCAAGGCACGCCGCATAGCGCGGAACGAAGGGCGCCAGCGAACTCGCTTTTTCAAAACAGCGGATCGCCTCACTTATCTCTCCCCGCGCAAAGTGCAAGTCACCCAATCCCATCCAGCCGTGAAAGGAATTCTCATCGAGCTCCACAGCGTGATGGAATTCCCGCTCTGCTTCCTGGGTTCTGCCAGTCATCGAGAGGATCAACGCAATCTGCAGCCGCTTTTGAACCGCCAGCGGGTCTGCTTCGACCGCGCGCCGCATCAACGTCTCGGCGCCTCCTGACCGCCCGAGCGACGCCATATACACCGCGTAACGCATGCAGGTATCCACCGGACGGGATCGCGAGACAGAGCCAGCGAGAACCGCCGCTCAGCCTCGTTCCAATCGTAGTCAAATACGAAGGCCTTAACGGCCAACCAGCCATGCGCTTCCGACAAGGATCGATCGATCTCCAGCGCCTTTTGCGCCCACGCCTGGACCTGAGGCATGACCTCCGAGGAAGGTCGCAGGCCCAGGTTCGCCTGCCCGGCGTAATAACCCGCCAGGTCGTTATACGCCAGCGCAAACTTCGGGTCGAGCGAGATCGCCTGCTCGAAGTATTCCTTGGCACGAGCGATGGACGCCGGCGTCAGCTTCCAGAGGTGATGCCGCCCCTTGAGGTAGGCTTCATAGGCGGGAAGGTTGGGCTTGTACGTCTCGGCGGCGGACTTGGGCGCGAGTTTCACTTGAAGCGCTCCAGCGATGGCCGCGGCGATCTCGTCCTGGACTTCGAAGACGTCGGCCAGTTCGCGGTCGTAGCGCTCCGACCATAAGTGCGCGCCATCTCGCGCGTCGATCAACTGGGCGGTCACGCGAATGCGGCTCCCAGCCCTGCGCACGCTTCCTTCGAGGATAGTCCCGACGCGCAGGACTTCGGCGATTTTGGTGATGTCCTGCTCCTTGCCGCGAAAGGCGAACGAAGACGTGCGGGCGATCACTTTCAGCCCGGGGATCTTCGCGAGCAGATTCAAAATCTCCTCGGCCAGGCCGTCGCTGAAGTACTCTTGCTCCTTGTCTGAGCTCAAATTCGCAAACGGCAGCACGGCGATGGAGGGCTGCTGGTCTTTGCCGGCCGCCTCGATTTGCGCAAGCGCGGCTCGGACTTCGGCCATGCTCTGGAAGCGCTCGGAGGGTAGCTTGGCGAGGCACTTGTTTACGACGGATGCGGCGGGGGAATCGAGCGGGGCTGGCTGGTCGCGCAGCACCGCGGCCATCGTTGCAAATGCCCGATGGCCACCAAACATCTCATACAGCAAAGCGCCGAAACTGAAGATGTCGGAACGCACGTCGAGCGGCTGGCCCTCGGCCTGCTCCGGCGACATGTACAACGGCGTCCCGCTGATCGCCATCGTGAGCGTGGCGTCCGGGTCCGCGACGATCTTCGCCAGGCCGAAGTCGACCAGCTTCGCCGATCCGTCTGCGGTCACCAGGATGTTGCCCGGCTTCAGATCGCGATGCAAAATGCTTTTGCGATGCGCCGTCTCCAGAGCGTCCGCGATTTCCCTGGCCAGGCGCAGCGCTTCTTCGACCGGCAGAGGACCCGGCTTTTTTTGAGAAAGGAGCGGCCGGCCTTCGATGTATTCCAGCACTAGGTAATCCGGCCCGATGTCGTAGATCTGGCAGATGTGCGGATGATTCAGCGCCGCAATGGCTCGTGCTTCCTGCTCAAACCGCGCGTTGTGCTGGCCCTTCAACCGCTTGATCGCGACAATGCGGTCCAGCCGCGTGTCGCGCGCCTTCCACACCTCGCCCATGCCACCGGCGCCAATCCGTGCAAGGATCTCATAAGGCCCGAGCTTTTCGCCGACGGAAAGCGGCATGCGTAGGATTTAGTTTAGCCCCTTTTCAAAGATATAAGATATCGAAACGGGTGAAACGGTCCGATGTACCTGTTTATGGGGGCGGTGTAGGTGGTCGGCTTGGGCAAGATGATGGCACAGCGCGGCTGTGCCGCAAACAAGATTCCTTAAGCCACAGATGAACGCGGATGCACACGGATGAAAACGCGGGACTTCCACCAAAATCGTCGCGGCGCACGAAGATTTTCAACTTTAGTAGTACAGGCTTCAGCCTGTGAGAGTAAAACGCTAACATGACGCGAGTTAAACGCGGCGAAACGCGACCACAACGCAAAAAATAACGTGAGAATAACGCTAATTAACGCGGGAGTTTGTGGGTCGAGAGTTGAATCGGGAGTGGCTTACGTAATTGCATTTCAGGGAGTTACGCCCGATCGGGAGCGGAAGTTAGAAAAATAACACCCTGTGCTAGTTAACAGGTACTGCCCGTAGCGGAGCGGACTGGGTGGTGTGCTACTCTGAGGCCAGGGTGCAAGGCGTGGTTCGGGCCGCTCTCGTCGCGATCGTCGTAGTGGTTGCGCAGGTCCAGTGTGTTGCGGCCTGCGCGGGCGACGCATGCGGTGACGCTGCCAAACGTGAGTCCATGCCCCCTTGCCATAGGCATCACAACCATTCGAACGATCAAGACTCCGCATCGTGCGCTCACCAAACCCTCTCTGCCCCGGCGATCCAGCAGCAGGCGGTGCACGTCGAGTCTCCCGCTTACGTTGCTCTCGGGGCAGCCGCCAGCGGCACATCCGCTGTGATCGCCCGTGATACGTGGGGCAACACAGCCAATCCCTCGAATTTCTCGCCGCCCGGAACTCCGGGCCTTTCCTCCGTCGTTCTTCGAATCTGATCCTCTCCTGAAACACGTTTAAAAGGCCACGGTCGCGGTGTCCGCGCCGTGAGTGTTTGCGTTTTTTAAGGAAGGGAAATGAAGTTTTGCCAAGAAGAATCGCTCTGCTCGCCGCCGGAATCCTATCCGTTCGCATCTCGGCAGCACAGGATGGAACGGGGGCCGGTCAGCCGCAAGCATCTAGCATGGGCATGGTGGATATGAACCCCTCAAGCATGTTTCTGATGAATCTCTCCTCGGGAACATCGGAGAATCCCGCCGGCTGGCCGATGCCGATGATCATGACTCACTTCGGAAACTGGAACACGATGTTCATGGGGCTTGGGTTTCTATCGGACATTCAGCAATCCGGTCCGCGCGGCGGAGACAAGCTCTATTCGACCAACTGGGTGATGGCCTCCGCCGAGCACCGCGTCGGGACCAACGTCGGGAGCAACGATGCGTTCCAGGCGGAGCTCATGCTGAGTCTGGAGCCTGCCACCATCACGGATCGGCGCTACCCGTTACTGTTTCAGACCGGAGAAACCGCTTACGGCGCGCCCATAACCGATGCGCAGCATCCGCACAATTTCATCATGGCGCTTGGCTTCCACTATGTTCACCACGTCGCCGAAGACACCACGCTTGATCTGTATTTTGCACCGGTAGGCGATCCGGCGCTCGGACCGGTTCCCTATCCGCATCGCGCCTCGGCGATGGAGTTTCCGGAAGCGCCGATCAGCCACCACCGGCAGGATTCGACACACATTTCCGATGACGTGGTCACTGTGGGTCTTCAATACAAGAAGCTCAAGTTCGAGGCCAGCGGATTCTACGGCTCCGAACCCGGCGAGAACCGTTGGATCATCCAACAGGGGCCGATGAATTCGTGGTCCGGACGCATTTGGTTTTTCCCCACGAAGTATTGGGCGGCGCAGGTTTCCGCGGGCCGGCTCACCCATCCCGAGGCGCTTGAAGCCGGCGATCAAACCCGAGTCTCCGCCTCAGTCGAATACGTGCGACCCATGCCCGGCGGGAGCTGGGCTTCTACGCTTTCCTGGGGCCGCGTTCACAACACCGCAACCCAGCGCAACCTGAACTCCTATTTGGCGGAATCCGAATTGCCGGTGACGCGCAGGAACTTCATCACCGGACGCGCGGAGTTGGTCGACAAGGACGAGCTGTTCGCCAATGACCTCGAACTCCAACAGCAACTAGACGTGCGCTATGGCAGCACGTTTCGAATCGGAGCTTATACGCTCGGCTACACGCGAGACATCGATTTATTCCGGTCTGTTGAGACCGGGATCGGCTTTAATTTTTCCGCTTACTCGCTACCGAACGCGATCAAGCCTTACTACGGCGATCATCCCGTCGGCGGCAATATTTTTATTCGTGTCCAGCTTCGCCGGCCTGAACACTGAGACACCTAAACAGCGACACAAAGGAGACCATGAAGTGAAATCGTTCGTTTTGACCATCGCCCTCGCGGGCTTGCTCGCCGGGGCTGCTCCGCAGACCTTTACCGGAGTGATCACGGATACTCTCTGCGGGGCCAAGCACAACATGAAAGGCCATTCGGATGCCGATTGCGCAAAGATGTGCGCCAAGGCGTCCGCGCAATACGCTCTGTTCGACGGACAGAATGTCCTCAAGCTGAGCGATCAGAAAACGCCGGCCAGATTTGCGGCGCAAACCGTCAAGGTGACGGGAGTGTTAGACTCGAAGACGAACACGATCAAGGTTACGTCGATTGAGCCGGTCCCCGGCAAGTAGGGGCTGCTGAAGTGACCAGAGTTATATTGGCCATTCTCGGAACGCTAGTGGCCGTCGGTATCGGCGCGTATGTGTTCCTCAGGACTGCTGCGGGCGGTCTTAGCGCGATGGCAGAGCCGAGCGCTCTTGAAAAGGCGGTTGCACGGGCCGCCCGGCAGATGGCGATTCCGCCCAGCGCCAAATCGGCGCAAAACCCCACTCCCAATACAGGACAGGTACTCGCCGACGCCCGCGCGCACTGGGCCGATCATTGCGCTTCGTGCCATGCCAACGACGGGAGCGGCAACACTCAGGCCGGAAAGCACATGTACCCGCCCGCGCCCGACATGCGCCAACCAGCTACGCAAAATCTGAGCGATGGCGAGTTGTTCTACGTGATCCAGAATGGCGTGCGCCTCACTGGGATGCCGGGCTGGGCGACCGGAGCGCATCACGACGAGGAGGATTCGTGGAAACTCGTCCGCTTCATTCGCCATTTGCCGCAGCTCACGGCGGTGGAAGAACGCGAAATGGAAGCGTTGAACCCGAAAAGTCCGGATGAGTTGAAGGAAGAGCAGGAAGAGAAGGAGTTTTTGAATGGAGACCAATCACATGAACATACCGAGCACCATCATCACTAAGATCGGGAGCCAAAAGCTCAGGAGCCAAATCGCGCTCGCCGCGATTCTGGCAGTTGCGCTATTACCCACAATCGCTTCGGCCCACGGCGGGGAAGAACACGTTATCGGGACGGTTACAAAAGTCTCGGCGGCATCCGTAACGGTCAAGACGACGGCCGGCAAAACCGTTGATGTTGGTTTTGACGACGCGAAGACCACCTATTCCCGTGCGAGTCAACCGATCCACAAAACCGACATCAAGGTCGGGGATCGGGTTGTGATCCATGCCGAAGAGGTCAACGAGAAGCTCGTCGCGCATACGGTTGAAATCGGGGCGACGACAGCGGCGGCCAAATCGAAATAGCTAGGTCCCGCTGCGTAATAGGGAGCCGTCTTGCCGCCTCAACCCGGGGATGGCTCTCATCGACGGCGCATCGCCCGCATGCACGCGCAACCGGCTTCCCGGCACGAAGCGGTAGATGCGACCCGTCGCCCCACCCTTCACCACGATGACTTTCGCGCCCGCAAAGGAAAACCAAATCGGGGCGCTATCGTCCAAGTCGCGCTCGCGTTCGTTCATCATCGCTCGCCCAGCCCCGCAACCACAACTCATTTGTCCTCCATTTCGAAAACCGCTTCCGGTTCTTCATACCACTCCGCCACCGGCGCGCTTTGCCGGACGCGAGCTGTCGCGCGCTCCAGCAAAATCGCTGCTCCGGAAAGGGCGGGCCACAACAATACCCGCGCCTTCCAACCCACCCCTATCGCCGCCGCAAACGGCGCCGCGACCCAAACGCTCAAGCAATAGAAGCAGTCGAACATCTTACTCAATCCGCCCTCGCCCGCCAACTTGCGTAGGTGAGCGAACGCGTCCCAGGGACCATCTTCCGCGTGGAGCAGATGCGTCACGCGCCATACCGCTGCCGCACCCACTGCCAGTTCTGCAATTCCGATTTCCATGTTGGTTTAAAGCGCACAGGCCGCCGGGCGCGGCGTCAAACGAATGAGAAACTTGGGCGGTGTGGCCGCGCCCGGCGAGTCCGTTGTGCGCGAGTCTCTCCAAAGAGTGGGGCAGGCGCCGACCTGCCCGGCGTCTGCCCCACTACCACGGCTATTTGGCCTTCCCCGTGGCCGGTGCAGCCACCAGGCAGAACCCCACAGCCTCCTGGCTCTCATGCCCGGAGCAGGTGGTATTCACCAGCGCCCGGTCCCACGCGATGAGCTGGATGGTGTAGCCGCAAGCGGGAAGCGGCGTCTGATTGGGCGTGCCGGTGTGATGCGGGTCCTTATTCGGATCGTAGTTGCCCGTGTAGATGGTGAACGTGCCGCTGGTCCCGAAGGTGTTGGCGCCGTTATAGACCACCGACTCCGGGCTATTGTTCGCGTTCGACAGATACACCGTCGGCATGGCGATCGGCGAACCGCCCAGATACACCTGAGTCATCGCGACCGTGACGATGCCGAAGAACTCGTCCGTCACGCTGTAGCTTCCGATGATCGTGTCGCCCACCGTGATGTTGCCGCAATCCGCCGCGGAGGTCAGAGTCAAGGAATCAAGCGGAGCTCCGCCTCCCGGCACGTAACCGTTGTAGACATAGAATGTCTTGGTCACCGGCGTCATGTGTTGATACTCCGAGCTGTCCCACGAATATCCGTCGACCTCGATGGTGTAGTTGCCCTCCGGCATGCCGCCGGCGACAAACCAGGCCACCGTTCGCGGGTTAACGATTTGACCGTTCGCATCCTCGTAGTAGGTGTAGTACAGGGCACCAGACGTCCCGCCCGCCACGGGTCCGTAGGGCGCAACCGCTGCTTGCGTAATGACGACCTCCGGGTCGGCGATGGGGGCGTCGATGGGGAACACGCCAATGCCGAATGAGTTCATCAATTGGAACTTCGGTCCCGAAGGCGGAGTGATGAACGCCTGATAGATGATGGGGTAGGTTCCGGGCAAGACAGTTCCCAGAACCGGATCGAACACGCCGCTGGGCTTCGGGTTGAAGTCGCCTTCAATGCCTATGCTTCCTCCAAACGGACTGTCATCGGCGTTGTTGCAGTCCTCCGCGACTCCGGTGGGGTTGGCAAGGTAGTCGCCAGCCAGGTCCGGATTTACGCTCTTCTGAATCCCGACCACTCCCACATCGCCGATGCGCAGGATGCGCGCGCCCTGGGCTTCGGTTTGAATCTGCGGCTGGATCTGAGTGTCGATCACGTTGCCCCAGAACGGAACGAAATTCGGGCCGGTGGGAACGGTCTCCCAGGAAAGAATCGCACGCAGAGGAATCGAAGTGAGCGTATTGCAAAGTTCCGAAGTCAGGTTCGATAGTCGGAATACCGCGTAATACACGGGATTGCCTGCCGTGATGGCTTTCAAATCGTGAACGTTCACTTGCGCTGTTCCCAAGGCCTGCCATGCGGCGCCGAAAAACGCGAAGAAGCTCACGTATTCGGTGCTCCCCGCCGTACACAGGCCGCCGCTGTAGCCCGCGTTCAATTTGACTTCGATCACCCCTTCCAGAGTGCGCGTCTGCGGATTGTATCCTGCGCAGGTGAGCTGTTCGTAGGTGGTATTGCCGCCGGGGTTTCCGAGGCTGGCGACAATGGAGGCCAGCTCGCCGGCTAGGCTGGCGGCGGGCGAGGTCAATCCTGCGAAGGAGACCGCGGTAGAGATAACCTTTTCCACCGGCTCCGCCTCCAGGTTCTTCGCGGCCGCGAAGCCATAGCGCGAAGCGGGGACGCTCGAGTTGGCGTACAGGCTCTTCAGATCTTCAAAAAACAGCGGCTGGGCCGCCTTGGCGGGCAGCGTTTTGGTGAGATCCACTGACGCTTTCACCGCCGGATCGAGCGTCACCAACTCGCTTTCGAGCAGCGATGCGATCGACACTTCTGGAAAACGCGCCGGCGCGATCTGCACGCGTGCGTTCACTACGTTCCCCCAGACCGGAACAAAGTTCGGAGTATTGGCTGGAGGCTCGAATTCCCACGACAGGATCGCCCGTACGTTGAGCACGTTTTCCACGGTGCAGAACGTTTCCACGTGAGTGAAATCGACCGCCACCGCATAACTCACTGGGAGTTTGGATCCGGCGAGGTTGTAGACCGTCACGCCCGTCGCCCCGAGATCCGTCCAGGTGCTGCCGTCCTGAATGTAGAAACGCACCCATTCCGTGGAACCCGCTCCGCACGGTCCGGAATCGTAGCCGGTCGATTGCTTGATCTGGACAACCGCTTCCAGCGTGCCCTCCGCCTGCGATCCGCTCCCCGGATTCAGGCCCAAGCAGGTCAACTGCTCGTAGTTCGTGTCGTATTGAATCTGCTTCACCACCTCCCCGAGCCCGGGGAACGTGCCGAAGTAATTCGGATTCTTCAGCAGATTCAGTCTAAAATTACTTCTTTCTTGCTCCGATGTCGCGTCCATAGCCACCATATTTTTCCTTTTCTAGTTAATTGAGTTCAGCCGACGCGAATATCGTTCGAAATAGCGCGAACATTAGCCACGTCAACCCGCGGAAAACTATGGGCATTCTCGCTGCCAGTACGCTGGACCAATAATGTCAGTGCTTTGCAAGCCACACCTGGTTGACGCGGACACGCCTCGCGGCTAGAAGCCTATCGAAAAAGTGAGGGCGCGCGGAAGCGCAAATGGTTCACGCTCTGGCAGTTCGTCGGTCTTTCTCAGGGATTCAGGAGAGCTAAGGTAAGGTCACTATGACCTTAGTTCATGACAGCAAGCGTCGCGTACGAATGGAGCTCTTCTCACCGTCCGCTCAGCCCGCCCGGCCACGCTCCGTTCAAATGATACGTTGCCGACGGGCCGACCATTTCGACTCTCCGGATCTTGCCATTCTCGATGAGGAACACCTCGTTCACCAGAATGCTCGAAGGCCGGTTGAATCCCTTGAACGTGTAAGGACGGCCGTCGGAAAGGACGCCGGAATTGACCGTGCCTTGGTCGAAGACCGCGTGCGACCACACCAGGCCGCGCTCGCGGTCTACCACCGGATACCGGCGGTGATGGATGCTCTGCACCACGAAGTAATAGCCGAGCTTGAATTGCGAAAGGCAATCCATGGAAAAAGCGTTGATCGCATCCGGCGGCTGATTGGCGGGGCGAGGCACGTTGGTGGTCGGCGCGCCGTTCTCAATGCGATGACAATCGTTGGTGAAGGGATAATTGCCTTTGCCATCCAGGCCCTTGCCGTCGTTTTTCTGCAAGCCGCTGAAATAGCCGTCGGCGACAGAGATCAACTCCTGCCGGGAAGCCTGCTGCGAGGGAGGGATCGACTTGAACCAAATATCTTCCGGCTTGTAAGGCTTGTCCATATCTGCGATGCCGGAGGGTCCGCCGCCGCCTTGGCGGTAATACACCGATTCGATTTCGGTGATGCGGCCCAGTTCCACGCGCAAGCGTAGGCTCAGCAACAGCACCGTTCCCGCCTCCCGCATCGTGCCCATGAACGCCACTTGCCCGAACTCCGGATCAGCGAAGTAATGTTTGTAATTGCCCAGTCCTTCCGCGGTTTTCCAAAATCCGTCGCCCACTGCAATTTCCTGATCGTTTTCCGTGTATTTGACGTCGGCCGATAGCGGCAAGCCCTTGGGATCATGCGCGATCAGCGCGGCCAAATACTGATTCACCAGATTTTCCAGGCAGGCTCGATTGCAGTTGAGCGGGATAGGTCCGGTGGAAGCCCGCGCCTTGGGAAGGAAGGCGATGGCGGCTGTGGCGCAAACAAGCACGGCGAAGAAGGCGGCGAGGCGTAGGCGCATTAGAGTCTCCTTGACACTGATAACTGAAATTCTATCCCACCTCCGTCCTGTATTCTGCATTCATGCCCTCCTTCCCCGGCGTGGACTTCTTGCGGATCGATTCCGTTTTTAGCGAACAGGAGCTGCTGGTGCGCCAAACCGCGCGCCGCTTCGTGGACGAGCGCGCGGCGCCGCTCATGCGCGATTGCTTTCGCGACGCGCGATTCCCGAAGGAACTGATCCCAGAGATGGCCGATCTCGGCTTCCTGGGAGCCAATCTTGAAGGCTACGGGTGCGCCGGAATGAGCAGCGTGGAATACGGGCTGCTGATGCAGGAGATGGAGCGGGGCGATTCGGGGTTGCGCAGTTTCTTGAGCGTCCAGGGCGCTCTGGTCATGTATCCCATCCTCACCTTTGGCAGCCAGGAACAAAAACAACGGTGGCTTCCGCTCCTCAAAAGCGGCCAGGCGATCGGATGTTTCGGGCTGACCGAGCCGGGCTTCGGCTCCAATCCCGCTGGAATGCTTACCCGGGCGCGGCGCGACGGCTCGCATTGGATTCTAGACGGCGAAAAGACTTGGATCACGAATGGCTCCCTGGCGGACGTCGCGCTGGTGTGGGCGCGAACCGACGACGGCATTCGAGGATTCCTGGTCGAGCGCGGCGCGCCGGGATTCACTTCTTCCGAGATCCATGGCAAGCTCTCCATGCGAGCTTCCGTGACTTCGAGTCTTGCCTTCCATGAATGCCGCATCCCGCTCGATTCCGCGCTGCCCGAGGCGAAGGGGTTGAAAGCGGCGCTGAGCTGCCTATCGCAAGCTCGCTACGGAATCGGCTGGGGCGCCATCGGCGCGGCGATGGATTGCTACGAGACCGCGCGTGCTTACAGCGTCGAGCGGAAACAATTCGACGATCGGCCCCTGGCCTCGCATCAACTGGTGCAGGAGAAACTCGCTTGGATGATCACCGAGATCGTGAAGGCACAACTGTTGGCGCTGCATGTAGGACGGCTGAAAGATCGCGGCAGGGCCGAGCCGGCGCACATTTCCATGCTCAAGCGCAACAACAGCGCGATCGCGCTCGATTGCGCGCGCCTGGCTCGCGATCTCTTGGGCGCCGCCGGCATCACGGACGATTATCCGGTGATGCGCCACATGTGCAATCTGGAGACAGTGAAAACATACGAAGGCACGGACCACATTCATGCGCTGGTGATCGGCGAACGAGTGACAGGAATCGCCGCTTACCGTTGAGATGCGGCCGCCCTACGGTTTTGGACGGCAGGAACTCGTCGCACAACGCCGGCGCCTCGGTCGGAGGCGCTCGGTTTTTTCACGGAATTCAGTTTTCGGCGGGAATCTTCTCGATGTGATCGATCACGATCACATCCAGCGGCGCCTTGCCCTTGGTCAACTTTAGTCCGAGCTGCTTTTCGACGGCCGTGAAGATGTCGGGTGCCGGGTCGGACACATCGTCGATAGGTCCCGCTGCCGAATTCGCGCCGCCGGGCGGTGGAGGCGTGGGCAATCCGAGCAGTCCCGCGGGACCGGGCAATCCGACGGACGAGAATTCGATTTTGAAGTCGTATTCTCCCGTGAGCCCGGTCTTGTCAGCGACGTGCGCGCTGCCGATCCGCTGGCCCAGCATGCCCGCGATGGTTCCCGTCGTCATCATTCGCGCGCTCCACATCGTGCGCCCGTTATTGGGAACCGACGCCGATCCCACCCGGCCCGGCGGGAGTTCTGGAAAACCGTCCTTGTCTCGCGCGAGACCCCTTCCTGGCGCTCCCGGCTGCGGCTTCGGAGGGGGCTCGCCGTTTGCGGCTTCGGCGGCCCTCAACTTCGGGCCGCCTTTCGCGATGGTCAATTCGTAGACTGTGAACTCCTTGGTTTCGCGATGGTACGTCAAGCCGAGCCGTTCCTTCAGCAGATTGAGCATCATCGCCTTCGCTTGCTCTTTGGTCGTTCCCGGCGGAACGTTCGCCTGAATGTCGTATTTCTGGGAGGTCGCGGCATCCCCATTGGAAATCCAACTCGGGCCCGTAAGCTGATCGAATGCCATGCCGAAGGCATTCAGCAAGATTGTCAGAATCGGCAGGCGCGAATAAGTGATCCGTTCGGGATCGTTCGTTCCGGGCCCTCCCTTCATCACCGGCAGGTTAGCCGGGCTGATCGGCGACCCTTTTATCGGCGCCGAAACTTTGATCGAAGCCACATCAAAGCTCAGCCGCGCGTCTGGGGTTTGCCCGAACGCCGGACCAAGGGCGGCAAGAGCGAGCCACGGAGTCCTCATCGCCATGCCGGAATTGTAGCTCTTTGGAGCGGCGCGCGCCACGACAATGCCGAGGCGCTCTGGGGCGCTTGCCGGGTCGTTAAAGGCTACTCTAAACCGCGCGGGCAGCTCGGCGGGCCGCTTCTGCCTTTGCCAGCGGCCAAAACTTGAAAAACTCCGCGTACAAGACCAGCAGAGGGAAGGTCACTCCCAGCAGCGCCGAGGCCAGCCATCGTTCAAAATCGTAACCTGGAGGCCCAGCCGTTAGTTTCCCTGTTACCGCCGGCGCGAGCGCCTGGTACATCCACGAAAGAGCCGCGCCCGCGATCATGGCCGCGGCCGCGCTCAACAGACCCTTAAGCGGCTGCGTCAGCTTCGCGAACAAGGACCCTTGCAGCATATTTAACATCACAATGGTCCCGAAAATGAACGGCACGGGAATCCTGACCATGAACGCCACCACATCCATCCCCGCCCCGCTTACCCCCGCATAAAAGACCAGCCCGCCCAATCCGAGCACGATCACCGTCCAGACTAAACCGAGCGCCGGCTGCTTCATCAGTGCCGCGCTTTTGCTTAGCGGCCAGAGCTCGAAGTGCAGCATCAGGAACATGACTCCCAGCGCGGACATGGCAAATACCAGCGCGTTCCACGCAGGGAACATCCCGCGCGGGTCGAGCGAAGCGACGTACACCGGCGCGCCGCGCATGAAATCATAGTTAAAAAAGATGCGAAATAGAGCATAATTCACGGCGTAGCATGCCGTCACCAGCGCGATTCCCGCCGCCACTGGGCGCATCAATGCCGTGAACGGCCAACCACCCAAGATGATCGCCATCCAAAACGCGACAATCACGGAAACGATGGTGCACATCGCGAGCATCGGTGTGGGCGGACTGACGCCGCCTCCCGCCGTGTAGAAATAGATCGCTCCGAAAATCGCGCCGGCAACCGGCAAAACCGAAGCCAGCAGGACGCCCTTCCAAGGTTGGCCGCGGCGGGCCGCGAAACCCGGATACCGGCATCCCCACGTCACTCCGACGACGATCTCCATGGGGATCAGGAACATCAAGGCGAGAGTAGCCCAGCCGGAAAAGGTGGGAAAATCGAATAAGGAGATGAACAAGAGCGAAACTGCCATCACGATGGCCGTGGCGAGGAGACCTGTGGCCGGTTGTTTGAGCATAGCGATGCGGGCAAGCGCCCCAAAACATCGTACATCCCGCTTCCGCTCTCTTGCGGTCGCGTTTTCGCCCCGGGCGGTTTGCTGTAAACGCAACGCCCTCTTGATTCGTCTGAAAACACGATGATGTACACTCGCCGTGACGTTCTCCGTTTGACCGCCGCTGTCGCGCCTGCCGGCCGGCTCCTCGCTTGGCAGCAAGCCGCCCCGCCAGCTCAAACCCAGCCCCCCGAAACTCAGCCCAATGCCAAATTCTCCACCGGCGTGAACGTGGTCAACGTTTACGCCACCGTCCACGACAAGCAGGGCAAAATTATCAAAAATCTTCTGAAAGACGACTTCACTATAGAGGAAGAAGGCCGCCCGCAGACCATCAAATATTTTGCGCAGCAACCGGATTTGCCGCTGACCCTGGGCCTGTTGGTGGACACCAGCGGCAGCCAGCGGCGCGTCCTGGATCCGGAACGCCGCGCCAGCTACGCCTTTTTCGATCAAATCTTGCGCGAAGACCGCGATAAGGCCTTCCTCATTCACTTCGACACCCAAGTGGAGTTGTTGCAGGATTTAACTTCCTCAAAGAAAGACCTGGAGAAAGGATTGGAAGATCTGGCATCTTCGGGTCCGCAGCTCAACCGCCGGAACCAGGGAGGAGGAAACTATCCGCAAGGAGGAGGCTATCCACAAGGAGGAGGGTACCCACAGGGCGGGCAGGGTCAGCGCGGCGGCGGCACGCTGCTCTATGACGCGATCTTGCTCGCTTCCAACGAAATCATGAGAAAGGAACAGGGACGCAAGGCTCTGGTCCTGCTCACCGATGGGGTGGACAATGGCAGCAAGACTTCGCTAAGCGGCGGCATCGAGGAGGCTCAACGCGCCGACACTCTGGTCTATTCCGTCCGCTTTTACGACTCCAACGCCTACGGCAATCAGAGCCCGTTCGGAGGGCCTGGATTCGGCCGAGGGCGCAGGGGCGGCGGAGGCTACCCTGGCGGTTATCCCGGCTCCTCCAATCGCCCCGACGGCAAGAAGATTCTCCAGCGCATTGCGGATGAGACCGGCGGCGGCTACGCCGAGGTTTCCAACAAAGACCCACTAGACAAGATCTACGCGCGGATCGAGGAAGAGCTGCGCAGCCAGTACAGTCTCGGCTACACCCCCGATCAGCCCGGCTCCGGCTATCGCACCATCAAGGTCGGTCTCAAACTGAAGAATCTGACGGTGCAGGCGCGCGAAGGCTACTACGCCAAAAGCAGTTGATCGCTGCGGCAGCCCGCGCTGTTCGGCCCGCCGATTAGGGTGCCCAATCGACGCTGCGGGTGACCGTGCCGCCATCGTGGATATCGACGGTGAATGACTGTTTGTCGGATCCCTTAGCGACATCCACGTGGTGCGGGCCGGGCGGAAGGGTGAACGTCGCGGGCGTCTTTTGAGTCTGCTCCTGGCCGTCGATGAAAACCGGCAACCCGCCAGGAGTGCTTCTGACGCTGAGCATGCCGGCCATCTTCTCCAGGTTCACGATGAGGCCGGTGTCGCGGGGGATCTCGATGATCCGCTGGGCGTCGCGGTAGCCGGCGCGCGTCACCTGAAACGTATGGCGGCCGGCGGGCAGAGTGATGTTGCAAGGGGAGGTGCAGGATAGCTCGGAATTGTGGTCGAAGATGGCCTTGCTCCCGGCGGGAGTCGCAGTGAGCTGAAAAACGCCTTCGGCGGGAGCGGTGGGCGCGGGATCGCGAGCCACGTTGCGCACTGTGGCTACTTGCGGCGCGCGCTTTTGCTCGGGTGGCGCAGGCGACTCCTCGCGTGGCGCAGGCGGCTCCTTGCTTGGCGGGGGCGTTTCCACTTTGGGTTCGGGCGGTGCGGGCAGAGACGCTGCGGGAGACAGAGACTCTGCAGGAGGCGGAGCCGCTGCTTTGGGCTCGGGCGGGGCTGGTTGCGGAGCCACGGGTTGCGTTGTCGCAACATTCGTCGAAACTGGGGGCGCTGCGTCGCGCGGAAGAATGAACCGCGATCGCATGGCGATGAAGCCGCCGATCGAAAAAGCCGCGACTCCCGCGGCCGTTAGCAGAACGTTGCGCAGGGTGTGGCTCGCCTCCTCGCGCCGCCGCGGATCGCGCGGAGGCGGCAGGGCGGCGAGCAGCGTGGACGAGACGCGTGCGTCATCGATCGTGGCTGCCACGGTGGCATCCGCTGGTCCGGCTTCGCGCGTCGAATCCCCGGTCGGGATGTTTTGGCTGGCGCCGCGGGGCAGCGGGGTCCAACCCGGAATCCTGCCACAGGCAGTGGACAATGCCGCGATGAACTCCGCGCACGTCTCATAACGATCCGCCTGGTTCTTGGCCATCGCCCGCTGCAGAACGGCTTCAATGGCCGGCCCCAGCGTCGGATTCAGCCGCTGCGGCGCGACAAAGTCCTCGCGCACGATTTTGTACAGCAGCGTGGGCAGGTACTCCGCCGAGAATGGCTTTTCTCCCGTAAGCGTCTCGTACACGATCACGGCGAGAGAAAATTGATCGGCCCGTCCATTGATGGTGGTTTCGCCCTGGATCTGCTCCGGCGACATGTAGCTCGGAGTACCCATCATGGACCCGGCCAAAGTCATTTGCTGAGAAAGGATCTTGGCTACTCCGAAGTCGGTGATCTTCGCCGCCCCATCTTCATGGATCATGATGTTGGCCGGCTTAATATCGCGATGAACGATGCCTTTCCGGTGCGCGTAATCCAGCGCGCCGGCCGTCTGGCGGAAAATACTCAACAGCGTCTCTTTGTCGGGAGGCTGCGGCGCCAGCAGCATCTTTTCGAGCGGCGGGCCGTTGACGAATTCCATGAAAATATACGCCATGCCGTCTTCTTCGGCGATGTCGTAGATGGTGACGATGTTGGGATGCGAGAGAATGCCCGCCGATTGCGCTTCGCGAAAGAGGCGCTCGCGCAAGCGGTCGCGCTCGGCTGGATCCGTCAGATCTTGTAAGCGAATGCTCTTGATGGCGATGGTGCGCCCGATGGCTGGGTCTTGAGCCTTGTAGACGATGCCCATCGCGCCCCGGCCCAATTCGCCGAGTATTTGGTACCGTCCAATACGTTCCACAGCCTTGCTCAACTAATTTTAGCAAGATCGGGGCTATTCGAATCTCAGCGCCGTCATCGGATCGATTCGCATGGCGCGGCGGGCGGGAATCCCGCAGGCGGCGGCAGCCACGATCAGGAGAACGGCGCAGGCGGCGCAAATGGTCGCCGCATCGTTGGGCGCGACGCCGTAGAGCTGGCTCGCGATGAAGCGGCCGGCCAGTAGCGCGCATCCGAGACCGGCGGCGAGACCGATCAGCACCGGAGTCATTCCCTGTCGCAGCACCAACGCCGCGAGCTGCGGCGCGCGAGCGCCGAGCGCGATGCGGATGCCGATTTCCGGAGTACGCCGGGCGACGCTGAAGGAGATGACGCCATAGACTCCGAGCGAGGCGAGCGCCAAGGCCGCGAGCGCGAACGAGGCGGCGAGCGTGGTTTCGAAGCGGCGGGATGTGACGGATTCATCGACGATCTGGTCCATGGTTTTGACGGGCGAAAGCGCCATATCGGGATCCGCCGCGCGGAGTGCCGCGCGCATGGAGCGGATGACGGAGTTAGGCTCGCCAAGTGTGCGGACGACGATCGATACGCCGATGGGGCTGACGAGATTGTAGGGCTCGTAGACCATCATGGTGGGATCTTGTTCCGCGTTGGCCCGAACGTTCGCAACCACGCCGACCACTTCGAGAGGCGATGGATCGTTGCCCCATTCGTTCACGCGGCGGCCGATGGGGTCGCGGCCGGGCCACAAGAACTGGGCGGCGTTTTCGCTGATAACCGCCACGTGTGCATCCTTCTCCGATTCACGGATGAACCGTCCCTGTTTCAGAGGAATGCCCATGGCGGCGAAATAACCCGGCGTGACAAAGCGGAAATTGGCAAGCGCCGGGATTTTGGATGAATCTGGCGGCGCCGCCGGATCGCGAAGGCCGGAAGTCCAGTCTTCGCCGCGCAGGGGAAGCGTGCTGGTCAGGCCCACGGCGCGCGCGCCGGGAATTTGTCGCAGTTGTTCCAGGATCAATGGTACGAATCGATTGCGGCCTCCCCCGGCGTATTTCGGATTCAGGAAAGAGATGTCCTGCGTAATTACGTGCGCGGTTTCGAAGCCTTTGTCTGAGCGCATCAGGCGGAAGAAGCTGAGCAGCAAAAGTCCGCCCGTGATCAAGAGGATGGCGCTGAGAGCGACTTCCAGGCCCACCATAAGCTCGCGAAAACTCAGTTTGCGGCGGGTTTCGGTGGTGTTCGCCGACCCAGTCTTAAGAGATTGTTGCGGGTTGGCGCGAGAGCCGCCATGCGGGAAAGACGCCGCAGAGGACGGCGGAAATCAGACTCGCCGCTCCGGCGAAGGCGAGCACTCGCCAATCGATGCCGACTTCCTCCATGCGCGGAAGGTTGATCGGCGCCGAGGCGATGAACGCCTTCAAACCGCCCAACGCGACCATTAGCCCGAGAACTCCGCCCATAGCGACCAGCGCCAGGGCCTCGCCCAGAACCAGACGGAACAATTGTGCGCGGCTTGCGCCCAGAGCCATGCGGACTCCCGCCTCGCGATAGCGGCTGGCGGTTCGGACCAGCATCAGATTTCCAATATTGACGCAGACGATCAGCAGCACCGCACCCACCGCGCCCAGCAACAGCCAGAGCGTGGACCGCGCGCCAGCGGTCATTTTGTCGCGGAGCGGAATCAGAATCGGCCGCATGATCGAGTTGTACTCGCTCCGCAGAGAATCGGCGATTAGGGCCGCTAATTCGTCCTGAGCGCGGCGTAGATCGACGCCGGGTTTGACGCGGACCACGGAAGTGTAGTTGAGGCTGCCGCGCGAACTCGCGCGAGCGGGATCGCCAAGTAGCGGCCGGAAAATCTCTGGGGCAACGCTAGGACCGGAGAATGCGCCCCACTGCTCGCCTTTCGGTAAACGCAGGTCGGGCGGCATCACGCCGACCACTGTGTAGGATTCGCCGTTGAGCTGAACGCTTCGGCCGATTAGGCCGGGATCGCTCGCGAATGCCGATCGCCACAGCGCGTTAGAAAGAACGGCGCGAGCGCTGTTGTGATCCTCCTCCGGGAGAAAATCGCGGCCAAGCGCTGGTTGCACTCCAAGCGTTCGAAAGAAATTGAAAGATACTTCCAGTCCGAGTACCTTTTGCGGGTCCCCCGCGCCGGTGAGCGTGATATCCATGGGATGCATCAGCGAGATCTGCTCGCAGGATTGGCAACGCGAGCGCCATTCGTGGAAATGTCGCGCATTAACTGGAAAATCGCCTTTGACGTTGGCCCCTGGCAGAGCGATGTTGCGGACCAGATACAACCGGCCAGGATTGGGGAAGCGGAGCGGTTCCAGCAAAACACCATCGACGATGGAAAACATCGCTGTGGTGGCGCCCAAGCCGAGGGCGAGCGTGAGAATCGCGACGGCCGCAAATCCGGGCGCGCGCCTGAGTTGACGGAACGCATAACGCAGATCGCGTGTGAGCGCTTCGAGCCAGATCCAGCCCCACACATCGCGCGTGGTCTCGCGGATCAGCAGTTCATTGCCGAATTCCCGGCGAAGAACGCCGTCTTGCTCCGCCATGCGGAGATGGCTCTCGATCTCTTCCGCGATTTCCCGTTTGCGTCTCCAGAATTTCATGGGCTCACTCGAATCTCAGCGCGGTGGTTGGATCGATTCGCACGGCGCGGCGGGCGGGAATCCAGCAGGCGGCGGCAGCCACGATCAGGAGAACGGCGCAGGCGGCGCAAATGGTCGCCGGATCGTGAGGCGCGACGTCGTAAAGCTGGCTGGCGATGAAGCGGCCGGCGAGCAGCGCGCATCCGAGGCCGGCGGCGAGACCGATCAGCACCGGAGTCATTCCCTGTCGCAGCACCATCGCGGCGAGCTGCGGCGCGCGAGCGCCCAGAGCGATGCGGATGCCGATTTCGGGCGTGCGCCGGGCGACACTGAAGGAGATGACGCCGTAGACTCCGAGCGACGCCAGCGCCAGCGCCGCTGTGGCGAACGCGACCGCAAGCGTCGTCTCGAAGCGCCGGGCAGCGGCCGAATCGTCGATGATCTGCTCCATCGTGGTCGTCGTTGAAAGCGACGCTTCGGAATCGATCGAACGCAGCGTTTTGCGAACCGCGCTGATGACGGCAGCCGGGTCTGCTTGGGTGCGAATGGCGAAGGAACGGCTGCCGAACGTCGAGTCCCAATACCCCTGATAAACGGTGACGGGAGGTTCTTTCTCCAATCCGGCGCGAACGTCGGCGACCACCCCGATCACCTCCAAACTATTTGGGGCGTCGCTGTCGCCGCAGCCGCCCACGTGTTTGCCGATGGGATTCTGACCCGGCCAGAGCATTTGCGCGGCGCGCTCGCTCAGCAAACCGACGGCGCGGCCCCGATCGCTCGCTGCGATGAGGCGGCCCTTTTTCAACGGAATGCCCATTGCCGTCCAGTAGCCGGGACTGACGAAACGAAAATTCGCCGGCGCGATGCCGCGTTTGTCGGGCAAAGTGGCGTCCCAAAGCGTACAAATCCAAGTTTCGCCGCGGATCGGAAGCCAATTCGTCATGCCCACGGCTTGAACGCCGGGAATCCGCTCCAGACGCCCCAGCGCTTCATCCACAAATCGCAGCCGGTCTTTGTCTGTATATTTGGCGCCAGCCAAAGTGACATCCTGCGCGATGACGTGCGCCGCTTCGAAGCCCTTGGGCGCGCTCATCACACGGTAGAAGCTTGCACCTAACAGACCCCCGATCACGAGCAGCAACGTGCTCAGTGCGGCCTCCGCGCCCACTAAGACCTCACGCGTCCCCATTCTGCCTCCTGGCTTCTGACTTCTGATTCCTTGCTTGATCGATTGCTGGGGATCGGTGCGCGCGAGTTTCCAGGCGGGGAATAGCCCGCAGATCAACGTGGACAGAAACGCCGCAGCAAGCGCGAAGCCGAGCGCCCGCGCATCCATGTGAACCTCGCCGATGCGCGGCAATTCCACCGGGGCGGCGGCGACAAACAGTTTCAAAGCCCCATAAGCGAGCGCCACTCCCAGGAGCGATCCGATGGCAACGAGCATCAGAGCTTCGCTCAACACGAGCCGGAACAGCTCGGCGCGGCTGGACCCCAGAGCCATGCGAATGCCCGCTTCGCGATCGCGGCTGGCCGTGCGCACCAGCATCAGATTGCCGATATTCACGCACACGATCAGCAAGACGGCTCCGACGGTTCCGAGCAGCAGCCACAATCCGGCACGCGCGCGGCGGGTGATTGTCTCTTGCAACGGAAAAAGCGCCGGCTTCAATCCGATGTGGAATTCGCGGACGAACTCCGCAATAGAGGAATAGAATTCAGCCGCGGCTTGCGCGGGCGTGGCGCCCGGCTTGAGCCGGACCACGGAAACATAGTTATAGCCGCCGTCGCCTTTGGCTTTCGAAACGTCCGTCCCCAGCGGGACGAACATTGTGGCTTGAGCGGCATTTGTGGCGTTCAATATATCCGGGCCCCACTGATTGCCTACAGGGAGCCGGAAATCCGGCGGCATCACGCCCACGATGGTGACCGGCTTACCGTTGACGCGCACCGCGCGGCCGATGACATTAGCGTCGCGGCCAAATTGCGAACGCCAGATCGAATCGCTCAAGATCAGCTCGTCATTCTTTCCAGGCAGTTCTTCTTCGGGCCGGAAATCGCGGCCCATCGCTGGTTGAACGCCGAGCGTCCGAAAGAAGTTGGAGGAGACGTACAGCGCGGGAAAAACGTACGGCTCGCCCAAGCCGGTAAGCGTCACGCCGGCGCTGGCGCCCGCCGCGCTGGTCGCCAGAGCCACGTCTTCGCAGGATTGGCAATGGGTTCTCCATTCATGAAAATGCCGCGCGTTGACCAGCCATAGCCCCAGCGTGGGAGCTTTTGGGGAAGGCAGATTCACCGCCGCGTAAAGCCGTCCGGGGTCACGATATTTCAGCGGCTCGAGCAGAACGCTGTTGACGATGGAAAACATCGCCGTGGTCGCGCCGAGGCCGAGAGCCAACGTCAGAATCGCGATGACCGCGAAACCGGGGGTGCGCCGCATCTGCCGCACTGCGTACCGCAAATCGCGCACGAATTTCTCAATGCGCGTCCAACCCCACACGTCTCGCGTGGTTTCGCGGACCAGCAGCGTGCTGCCGAACTCACGCTGGGCGATCCCGTCTTGCTCCGCCATGCGGAGATGCGCTTCGATCTCTTCGGCGATTTCTTTATTGCGGGATGAGAAAAACCTCATGCCGGCTCCTTCATCAAGCTGGCGATCGCCGCGCTCATCTGGCTCCAGCGGTTGTGCTCGGCCGCGAGTTGCTTCTTTCCCTTCGCGGTCAAGCTATAGAACTTCGCGCGCTGTTTGTTTTCCGATTGTTTCCATTCGGATTTGAGCCACCCTCGCTTTTCCAGACGATGCAGAGCCGGATAGAGCGATCCGGTTTCCACTTGCAGCACGTCGCCCGAACCGTTGCGGATCGCCTGGCTGATGGCGTAGCCATGCCGCGATCCCCAACGGAGGGTTTGCAAGAGGAGCATGTCGAGCGTGCCCTGCAGCAGCTCGATGCGGTTTCGATAGCGGTCGTCCTCCTTCATGGCTGTAGATAGTCTACTCCCTTAGGATGTAGACTGTCACCAGCCTTTGCGGCAACGCATCCCCGCTGTGCCGCGGCCGCAAGGGAGTCCGCCATGGCCCTGCAACCCCGCCCAAGGTTATGAAGACGCCTGGTGGAGCGGGCTTTAGTTAAGTTAGCCTGCAACAGTTAAGTTAGCCTGCAACGGAGGCTTCAGACCATTTCATCTGATTCATTCTGACTTCATCTGGGCGCCAGCGTCCTTCCGGACCTGGGCTGAAGCCCAGGTTGCAAGCTGAAGCTTGCTTCACCAGAAGCGGCTTCAGCGGAGCGGTTTGCCAAAGCCTTGCGGCTCAGGATTGCAATTCCAGCTCGATCCGCTTGGCTTCCCGGTCCAGGGCGGCGATTTTGAATTCGCGGACCTGTCCGGCGCGCGGAGGCTCGGAGGTCGCGGCCGAGCCTCCGGACTTCCACTGCCGCGAAAGCATGGCGGTCATGGCGGAAAGATCGGCGGCGCGGCCCGAGGGCGCTTCCGCCGCGCGCTCCGGCGCTTTGGCGAACGCGGTGACGCCCTGGCCCAACTCCACCTTGATGCGGCTTCCGCTCACGTCCAGAATACGGCCCGTGACGGTTTCTCCAGTCTTGCGCTCCGCCAAATATTCATCGATGCTGGTGGGCTCCAGTTGCTTGATGCCGAGCTTGAAGCGGCGCCGTTCGCGGTCGATCTCCAGCACTTGCGCCTTGATTCTCTCGCCCAACTTCAGGGCTTCATTGGGATGATTCAAACGTTTCTCGCGGCTGATGTCGCCGATGTGGATCATGCCCTCGACGCCATCGCCCAAATCGACAAAGGCGCCGAACTTGGCGAGCGTAGAGACGGTTCCTTCCGCGACGCTGCCCACCGAATACTTTTTGACGGCATCCTCCCACGGATCCCCGAGAGTCTGTTTCAGGCCGAGCGCGATGCGCTTCTCCGCGGGATTCACGCCCAGGACCACGACCTCCACGGCGTCTCCCGGTTTCACGATATCGGAAGCGCGAACCTGCTTCTTCGACCACGACATCTCGGAGACGTGGATCAAGCCCTCCACGCCCGGCTCCAGCTCGACAAACGCTCCGAAATCCTGCACGCGCGAGACCTTGCCCCGCACTCGCGTTCCTTGCGGATATTTCTCCGGCGCGGCGGACCAAGGGTCGGGGGCGAGCTGTTTCAATCCAAGCGCGATCTTGCGCGTGTCGCGATGGATTTTGAGAATCTTGACTTCGATTTCCTCGCCCGGCTGGACCACATCCGCCGGCTTGACGTTGCGCGCGTAGGACATATCAGCCACATGCAGCAGTCCGTCCACGCCACCCAAATCCACGAACGCTCCGAAATCTGTCAGCGAGCGCACGGAGCCGCGCACCACCGCGCCTTCTTCCAGACGATCGAAAGCTTCTTGCCGCGCCTGCCGTTCGCGCTCTTCCAGCACGGCGCGCCGGTCTACTACAACGTCCTCGTCCGCCACATCGAGTTTGATGACGCGGCACTCGATCTCCTGGCCGATGAGCTTTTCCAGTTCGGCCGCGTCCTTGGCGCCGCTGCGCGAAGCCGGCATGAAGGCGCGCACCCCCACGTCCACACGCAGCCCTCCCTTCACCGCTTCGATCACGGTGCCGGCGATGGTGCGTTTTTGCGCGAACGCGGCTTCCAGGCCTGTCCAGTCTTTTGGGACCTCCACTTTGATGGTGGACAGCAGATAGTTGCCTTCCTCGTCGCGGCCGCGAATCGAAACCAGCACCTTCATTCCGGGCTTCAGCTCCTGAGCGGCTTCCGGCGGTAGAACACCATCCATCTTGCGGCCCAGATCCACGAATGCGCCGTCCGGCGTCACCGAAACTACGGTTCCCTGGACCGTTCCTTCTCGCGCGTGATGCGATTGTTCGAATTCGGAAAGCATCTCGGCGAAAGAGGCTTCGCCCGCGGTTTCGGATTCAGGCGTGGCCTCGGTAAGGGGGAGGTTGGGATGCGTCATGCGAGAGAGGAACCTGCGGACATTCCATTGTGACACGCGTCCGCGCCGGGCGCTTGGCGCTGTACACTCTTTACTGATTCCGCGTCCACCAACCCGCCAGCGGTTGATCGCCCGTTCGCGACCGCGAAGGAACTGTCACGTTGGACTCAAACGCCCCTGCTTCCCTGAAACGCAGCGGGGACGCCAGCCATCAGGCGGCCTGGTTGCGTGTATACTGGACAGGCTTTTCCAATTTCACTCGGAGTTCATTAGGAGGATACATGTCGTTCACGGGGCACAAATGCGCCGTTACAAATGGAGCCATATTTTTCGGGTTGCTGGCCTTGGGTATGAGCCACGCAACCGCCAAAACATTGTGCGTGAATCCAGCCGGAGGGTCCGGCTGCTACACCACCATTGGGGCCGCGGTTTCTGCCGCCGCGGCTAACGATCACATCAATGTCGCCGCCGGTCTCTACCCGGAGTCCGTCACAATCGGAAAGCCGCTCGCGTTGATAGGCGCCGGCGCGGCGTCCACGATAATCAACGCGCAAGGGTTAGCCAACGGTATCTACATCGACGGCTTGGATAATCCGGGCCTGGCCAACGTTCTGGTTACGGGATTAAGCGTGATGAACGCGAAATTCGAGGGCATTCTCATCATTAACGTGAGCAATTCCCTGATTTCCAACAATCACGTCGCCAACAACGACCAAAGTCTCAACTTCGCCGCTGCTACTTGCCCCGGTGAGCCCGCTTTCGAAACCAACGAGGACTTCGACTGCGGGGAGGGAATTCACCTGATTGGCGCGTTCGCGGTGACGGTGGCGGACAACGAGTCCGAGCTCAATTCGGGTGGAATCCTGTTGAGCGACGAAACGGGGCCAACCTACAACAACGTGATCGTCGGAAATTCCGTACACGACAACGCGCTCGATTGCGGGATCACTTTGGCCTCGCACTCGCCCGCTCCGTTTGCCACCTCACAGTTGCCCTACGGAGTCTTCGGCAATAACATTGTCGGCAACACGGTGGCCCGGAATGGTTTGATTGGCCAGGGCGCGGGCGTCGGGATCTTCGCGCCGGGGCCGGGCAACCTGAACTACGACAACAGAGTGATCGGAAACACGATTGAAGGTAACGGCCTTCCGGGAGTTGCCGTGCATAATCACGCCGCTGTTCCCGGAGCGCCCGGCATCAACCTGAACGCGAACGTCATCGTCGGCAACACTATTTCGGGCAACGGCGCCGATACCGAAGACGCCGCCACCCCTGGACCGACGGGGATCAATGTGTACAGCGTCGGGCCGGTTTATCTCACGGAAATCCTGGAAAACACGATCACGAACGAAGCGATTGATGTTGTGATGAACAATCCCGGTTCGATGGAATTGCATTTGAATAATCTGCTCGGCGGTGGGATTGGCGTGGATAATCTTGGCTCCGGCGTGGTCGATGCAAGCATGAATTACTTCGGTTGCGCCGGCGGGCCGGGGACCACCGGTTGTTCATCGGCGCAAGGCCCCAATCTGAGCTCGTCGCCCTTTTTGAGCTCCCCGGTTGGGGCGCAGCGGAAGTAATCCACAGAGCTAAGTCCGGCCGGCCGTCCAAGTCTCCGGTGAAGATGCGTCGGCGATAATTCATAGGAATGGATGCGGAACCGATACCGGCGACCTCGGCCGCTCCTTCCGGTCTCACTACTCAGCAAGCGGCGCAGCTTTTGTCGCAATTTGGCCCGAATACTGTAAGCGAGGAAAGGGAACTTTGGCTTCGGGCGCTCGGGAGCAAGTTCTGGGCTCCCGTTCCGTGGATGCTCGAAGCCGCGATTGTTCTTGAACTTCTGCTGCACAAGAACATCGACGCGGTCGTGATTGCGGCTCTGCTGGTTTTCAATGCAGGTATCAGCTTCATCCAAGAAAGCCACGCGCAGCAGGCACTTGCCCTCTTGCGCGGGAGGCTGTCGGTTGAGGCCCGCGTGCGACGGGATGACGCTTGGCAACGCATCCCGGCCAAAGGCTTAGTGCCTGGTGACCTGATCCACTTGCGCATGGGTGATATCGTGCCGGCAGACGCACACCTTACCAGTGGAACCGTGCTGGTCGATCAATCTGCTCTCACCGGCGAATCCACGCCGGCTGATCTGAAGGGCGGCGATACCGCCTACACCGGCGGCATCATCAAGCGCGGCGAGGCGACAGCCGTCGTCACCGCCACCGGCAGCCACACTTATTTTGGCAAAACTGCTGAGCTGGTGCGTCAAGCGAAGGCGGCAGGTCACCTTCAGGAAATGATCTTCACGGTGGTGAAGTATCTAGTCGCGTTGGATGTGGTTATCGTTGCCGCAGTCCTCGTGTACGCGCTCAATACCGGAATCCTTTTGGGCGACGTGCTGCCCTTCTGTCTGATGCTTCTCGTCGCTTCCATTCCAGTCGCTCTGCCAGCCACCTTCACGCTGGCATCGGCGTTGGGCACACGGGAGCTGATCCATCAAGGTGTGCTGGTCAGCCGCTTGTCCGCCATTGAAGACGCTGCTGCCATGGACTTGTTGGCAACCGACAAGACCGGCACGCTCACTAAGAACGAATTATCCGTTGCGGCCATAATAGCGACGCCCCCGCATTCCGAGGCGGATGTGATCCGGTTTGCGGCGCTCGCATCGGACGAGGCGACCCAGGACCCGATTGATCTCGCGATCCTCACAGCGGCGCGTGCCCGTGGCGTAAGCACGGCAGACTTTAAGATTCGAGATTTTATCCCCTTCGAACCATCCACGAAACGTTCTGAGGCGTTGCTCCAGCACGGCACGCAGTCGGTTCGCGTGGTGAAGGGAGCGCCGCTGGAAATTGCGGCTCTTGTGGGGACGCGACGGATTCCCGAGGCTGAGAAGCTCGCCGCCGAAGGATATCGCGTCTTGGCGGTCGCGGCCGGCTCAGAGGGGAGCTCGGCACAGTTTATGAAATTTGCGGGTGTCATCGGACTGCTCGATCCGCCACGGGACGATTCGGCTCGGTTCGTTGGGACCCTACAAAGCCTCGGCGTCCGCGTTGTGATGATCACCGGTGACACACTCGAGACGGCACAAACAATCGCGTCAAAAGTTGGAATAACCGGCCCGGCGTGTGCACCGGAGCGCTTGCGCTCTGATCCCGATGCCCCCAGAGACTGCAATGTCTTCGCCGGTGTTTTGCCGGAAGACAAATTCCGGCTGGTCCAGGCACAACAGCATGCCGGACACATTGTCGGAATGACAGGAGATGGAGTCAACGACGCGCCGGCGCTCAAGCAAGCGGAAGTCGGCGTCGCGGTCGCGAACGCAACCGACGTCGCGAAGTCGGCGGCAAGCCTCGTTCTCACGAACCCGGGTCTTAGCGACATTGTCTCGGCAGTGGAGACCAGCCGGCGCATTTATCAGCGGATGTTGACCTACACGCTGAACAAAATCATCAAGACTATCGAGATAGCCGTTTTCTTGTCCTTGGGTCTCGTGTTTACGCGTTCCTTGGTGGTGACACCCTTGCTGATCGTGCTTCTGCTGTTCACAAATGATTTCGTCACGATGTCGATTGCCACAGATCGAGTCTCGTTCTCCAAACGTCCGGATCGCTGGCGAATCCGGGCGCTGGTGACAACAGCCGCTCCGCTCGCCGTACTGCTGGTATTGTTCTCTCTGTCGGTGCTACTGACCGGAAGGAATATACTTTCTCTGTCCGCATCTCAGATCCAAACACTGGCTTTCCTCACCTTAGTTTTTGGCGGCCAAGGGACGGTATATCTGGTTCGCGAACGACGCCACTTTTGGGGCTCACGTCCGAGTCGCTGGATGCTATTGAGCTCCGGAGTTGATGTGGCAGTCGTCAGCTTTCTAGCCATCCACGGTATTCTGATGGCGCCGCTTGCGGCGATGATCGTGGCGGGCCTCCTTGTGACGGTCGTGCTGTATTTATTCGTGGTGGACTATCTCAAGATCGCGATCTTTCGGCGATTCGGCGTGGGCTGACAGTCTTGTCAGATCAGCCCCTGGATCTGGTCTCCGCGAGTACCGCCGGATCAAGAATTCCCGGAGTATCAGCGGCTTCAAAACCGTGCGGTGGATGAACGAGGAGACGAGCTAAACGCTGCGGCGGCCGGTTCAGCGCCTAGCCTGATGATTCAACGCGCTCTTTGGATGGCCAGAGCTCGCTGGAGGGGGGCCGTCGCCGTAGCCTCGTCGGCAGGATCTTCAAGAAGCATGATTCCGTATCCCTTGCTCCCCCCTGCGCTCGTTATGCCGATAATACGGACCGTCTTGACACGGACGGTGCCGTCTCCGTCAGCGTGAAGCAATGACGTGGGGCCCCCAGTCCCCAGGGTCTTGATATAACTATCAGCATGCCCTCGAAACTTCAACTCCTTGCTTTATGCGCTCTCCCGATCGGCCAAGTTGCCGGGCAGGCCCAGCCTGCTGTCGGCGGGCGTGGCTTTGCACAGCCCGCGCCCCCGCGTGAGGTAACCATTACCGCGATTACCGGGGTCATCGATGCCGGCGCGAAATGGACCAAGGTCTGGCAGGGCGACGCCACTGCAGATGGCATCGTCGGCACTCGCGACGGCGGCCTGCTCTTCGCTCAGGAGCAAACCAACAAGATCGTCAAGCTCGACCCAAATAACAAAGCCTCGGATTACCTCACCACTCCTCACGGCCCTGGCGCGATCACATTAGGGCAGAAGGACCGTATCCTCGTCGTAGAACGCACCTGTACCGATCCCGGCGGCCATATGGGCATCAAGCCGGCCGATTGCAAAGAAGCTACCGACGTGGCGGTGCTTACGCCCGAGCGAAAGGTTCTTGCTTCCAGCGTGGATGGGAAAGGACTGGGACGGGTCAACGATTTGGTTTCCGGCAAGAAAGGCCACGTATACTTCACCAGCGGCGGCCTTTTTCACATGAGTCCGGACGGCAAGGTCACCGGGGTTGGCGAGGGCCTCCGCACTAACGGCATCAACCTCAGCCCCAATCAGAAAACGCTATATGTCACCAATGCCGCCGAGGTCGTTGCCTTTGACGTGCAACCGGACGGCTCCCTGCGGAACCAGCGCATGTTCGGAAAGCTCGAAGGCGGTGGCGACGGCATGACAGTCGATGCAGCCGGCCGCCTGTATGTGACCACGGGCGGCACCGACCCGGGCGTTACCGTGCTTGCGCCGGACGGGAAGACTTTGGGCGTCATTCGCACCCCGCGCGCCTGCATCAGCGTGGCCTTCTCCGGCCCGAATCGAAAGACGCTCTACGTCGCCATGATGGGAGAAACGCTGCCCAACGGCCAGGAATTCCGGACACCGGAGGGCGTCCGCAACGTGGCTATGACGGTCTACACCATCCCCGTGCTGGCACAGGGGCTCAAGGGAAGCCCGAAATAGCCAGGATTCGTTTGTCAGGGCTATGCGCCGCTTATCTGGTGCTGATGACGAATACAAAGGCGGAATTCGCGAAACCCATTCCGACCGGATTTGGACCACCATAGGAGAGCGTGAACCCCAGGCTGCACACCCCACCGGAGGCGGGACATTCGAACGCGGTGCTGCTGGGCGGCGGGACTGTTGATGGCGTCTGGAGACTCACCTGCCACAGGAACGGGTTGGGCTGCGCTGCCGCCACGACGGTAAATCCGCCCTGCGCGGTGAGTTGAATGGGCCCGCTGGTTTGATTGGGATCTGGAGCGAGCCCGTCCACAAATACCGAGATAATCGACCCCGGTTTGGCGGGGTTCGTAAAGGAGTTGATCGATCCGTCAGCGTTCAGCGCAATGGGGATAAACATTACGCTCTCCGGCACGCTCTGCTGGATGTTCATGAAGAGCGTCGGGTCCGCGGACGTGATCGGGAACGCCCTGACCGCGGAGCTTAAGCTGGCTACTGATACTTGCACGGCGGGAAAAGTGGAATTGGACGGAAGCGCCGGGATCGCGAAATTGATCTGCGTGGAAGAAACATAGAGGAGGGGCGCAGGCGTGCCTCCCACGGTCACCTCAACTCCGGCGAGCGTGGTGGTTTTGTAATCTGTCGCGCTCACGCCTATGTCCGGTCCCAGCTCTGTTCCGAAAATGCTCACAAGCTGAAGCAGCGCGGCAGGCCCGACCTCGGTGCCGTCGGCGTTCAGGATGCAGAAGATTTGCGGCGATCCAGGCGCAGGCGCGGGTTGCGAAAAATCGACCGCGCCGAGGTATTCGCCCCGCCCCGCGCTCGTCGAGATGTTTCCGGGTGCGGGCGCGTTGGGCGTGAAGGGGACAAGAGGGTTATATGTTGGCCCGGCGACCCACAAAGTGTGGCCCGAAAGTGCTGTCGCGAAGATGCTCAAACTGGACCCTCCAATGAACTGCGTCGCCAGCACATCGCCGGAAAGGCCATCCACCTGCGAAACGTACCCCGACTCTTCCACGTTCAACTGGTTTGGCCGACAGGGGGTGACGTTGCTCAGCGCCGGAAGACTCGCGTCAATGCTGTAATTCGAGTACGCGATCTCTCCGATTCCTCCAGCCACGTAGACGGTTCCCGACGAATCCACCCGAACGCCGGCGCCGCCCACGGGCACGGCGAACAGCAGATTCCGGCCGGCAGGATCGAGCTTCGCGAGAAACGGCAAGCCTTCCCAGGAGAAGGTTTGAGACACCGGAACGGCGGGAGGAGTTACTGAATACGGAAAACTTACGCTGATGCCGGTGATGTACGCGTTGCCCTCCGCATCCACGGCGAGGCCTGTGTTTGTCGATCCGGGAAGAGCGGTGGAATAAATCAGCTTGGACCCCGACGGATCGATTTTGGTTAAGTATTGAACCGGTATCTGGCCCTCGATCTGGCATAGCGGCGACGTGCAACCAATGACCATCGGAAACGTGGGCTCATAGACTCCGCGAGTAGTCGGATAGTCAAGCAGGGTCGTGACTCCCGCGACGTAGATGCTTCCTGCTGAGTCCAGCGCGATAGAGTTTCCGCCGATCCCGGTAGCGGAAAAAATTGTCGTCGTGCCAGTCGGGTCGAGTTCGAGTAGATACGGATGATTGGCTGTATTGGAGGCCGAGTACGGCGCGCCCGGTGTAGATGGGAAGCCGGAACTTGTGCTGATGCCCGAGACGATAATCTGGCCGTGCGCGCTGAGTGCGATCGCCAGAGCCGTCCCGGTCGCCGATCCTCCCAGCGTGGTGGTGAACAGGACGTTGCCGTTCGGGTCGAGCTTGGCGACGAAGCCTTGCTCCGTTGTTTGGTCGCTGGCGTTGGCGCCCGCGGCATATGCGTTACCCGCGACATACGCGTTGCCTGCCGCGTCGACGGCAATCGCGTTCACTTGCCCGTTGAGAAAGCTCTGATAAAGGTACTGACCGTTTTGCGGGTTCAACTTCGTGACGAATCCAGCCTCGCTGGTAACGTAGCTCGCCGCGATGCCAGCTAGGTAGATGTTGCCCGACGAATCGGACGCGATTGCGTTCGGCGTGAACGCGTCGGGCAGATAGGTGGAGTAGGTGAGCATCGGAGCCGTGGTCCGATGTGCGGGCACTCGCTCCGGTGCAGGGGCGGCAATCGCCAGGGCGGGAAAGAGCAGGAGCAGGAATGAGCGCTGACTCAACAAGGGAATACTCCCGCGGACACGGGAGTCAAGTTTTAACCGGGATTTCCATTTGGGCCTCCCGGTTTGGTCCCAGTATACATCGCCGGATGGCGCGCCTCGTGATCCTCGCACGTGCTGCAACGATGAAAATGTCTCCGGGATCTCCACCAACTCTCTCTGTTGGTAAACAGCGGCACCCGCGCGCGGGCTGTGATACAGTCGCTCGCATGCGCAACGCTGTCCTGATTATCGTGTGGGCATTCCTATTGGCGGGGACATTCGGGATCTTCGCCATCGCCAAAGATCCGGTGCTCGCTGAGGATGTGCGCTATTTCTTGCGCCACGGGCACCGGCGGCCGGCGCGGCGGCTCCCGGTCTACACCATCACCGTGGGGTCAGACGGGCGCGAGCGCTAACAGACCGGGTCAGCGCCTTGCATATCCGGAAAACGCCAGATCGCATTGACGTGCGGATGCCGTGGGGAGCAATGCCGGGCGCTTGTTCGATGGATTTGAGGAAACGAAAAAAGATTGCAGTCCAGTGAGACCGTGGCATCTATAATCCGGAAAGGAACCCCGCGACATGGCACGCAAGAGGACGGACGGCGACAGGCCGCGCAAGCCGACCCTATCCCAACGCGAAGGCCTGACCGGCGCGTCACGCCCGAGCAGGCGTGGGACTGGAACAAGTTCAAGAGCGAAGGCGGTCCGACATATGCCGGTGGCGCAGAGTGGAAGCGCTACACGGACTTCCTGGTTTCAAAGATGCACGAGTTCGGCGCGGTGGATTTCGACGCCGTGGAGATTCCCTACGACCACTACATCGTCGATGACTGGCCAGACCGGCGGACGCACATGCATGATTCGGGCGTCGCGGTCGAGAAGCTGGTCAGCGGCGGAGCGCCGGTGCCAGTGGTTGCGTCATACGGCATGACGTCGGGTTTCACGTCACCTGAAGGCGCGATGGCACCGATGCTGTACCACGACCGGGCGAAGCCTCCCGCGGCCGAGGCGATCGCGGGGAAAATTCTAGTCTGCGAAACCGCGCCTTATCCCGCGCCGCCGTATTCGAATTCGTTTCTCGATAACTACACGCTCACCGACTACGAATGGCGCTCACCGGGCAAATGGCATCCGTTGTTCACCCCTCCGTCGACGAGTGTGACCACTTCGTATCACTGCCGCTGGGTCTGGAGCCAGTTGAATGGATTCGCAGCAACGGCAATCCGCGGGAAAGCGGCAGGCGTGATCGTTGTCTATGATCTTTCGCCCGGCGCGGCCTTCGGGCTTGCGCAGCGCAGCGTCTACACGCCAGACGGTCGTGCCGGGCTTGGCGCGAAGTACGTGAACTGCCCGATGCTCACGCTCGATCGCGTGAACGGCGCAAAGGTTCTGGCTGACGCGAAGGCCGGTAAAGAGGCAACGCTCACGCTGACGGCGCGCTTCCAGCGTGACACGGGGAGAGCGATCCTCGCGTATCTGCCGGGAAAAAACTACGGCACGCCGCAGGACGAGCAGGTGCTGCTTGCCACGCATACCGACGCGATGTCGCTGATCGAAGAAAACGGCGGACTGGGCATGATCGGCATCCTGTCGTACTTCCACAAGCTGCCCCAAGTCTCGCGGCCGCGCACGCTCGTGTTCTACTTCGACTGCCGGCACTTCATGCCCGGCGGGGAGGGGAGCTGGCCGCAGTTCGACTACTACCAGATTCATCCAGAGAAGCTGAAGTCCATCCTGGCGGCGATCGGCATCGAGCACATGGGCGGCCGCCAGACGATCGAGACCGGACCGGACGGCAACCGTTACGAATACTCGAAAGAGCCTCCGGAGGACGGCGGCGTGATCACAAGCCTGATGGATGTCCACAATAACAACGTCTGGCTGGTGGAGGCGATTGCGCGGGCGGCGACGGATAACCGGTGGCCGCGTGTGGACGTGAAGTCGGGCAACACGGGGCCGGGCGTGAACGGGGGCTTCCAGGGCACGGTGAAAAGCCCGATGAATAAAGGCCGTGCGTATCAGATCCCGGGCGTCGGACTGGCGGGCGACTGGCCGGGCGGGTGGACACAGACCTATGCACAGCTCGACACCGAGGCCGGGCTGCATGGATTCGACAAAGACTATTTCGTGCAGCAGGTGGCGGGTCTGGCGCAGCTCGCGGGCGAGTTCATGCTGGTAAAGCCGATGCTGATCGACCTGGGGTGGGGCACGCTTAAATCGGCGATCGTGAAGCTGCCGGATTCGTCGTTTGTGAACGCGGGCGAAGCGAAAGCTCAGCGCGAGGCGCTGGTGAATGAGTATGTCAGCGCGTTCCGGCAGGCCGAAGCAGGAAAGCCCGCTGAGGCGCGGAGTGCGCTTCGAGAGCTCGCGCGGAAAGCGGATGAGTCGGTTGCACCCGACGGCCGCGCCGGGATTCGCACTGCGGTGGACGGCATCAGCGCGAAGCTGGCATAAAAGGCTCTAACATCAAGACCGTCGGCTTGCATCCGCCGGTGAAGCATGGGGTGAACTGCGTCACTGCCAAGCTCCGCAATCATGCCGTTCGGGATCTGCTCACCCGCCATCTTCTCGAAATATACCGGGGGCGACTCGACGATCCCAAGGTCCAACATGTCCTAATTCTCCGCGGGAATCTGATCGGCGTGATCGACCACCAGCACGTCCACGGGTCCTTTGCGCGATTCGAGCTTCAATCCCAGTTGTTCTTGTACGGCGAAGAGAGAAGGACCGGGCGCAGTTTCGGCGGGCGCGCCGTTGACCAGCGGAGGGAAGTCCGGAGTCCATTCGAGCTTGATCTCGTACAGGCCCTTCAGCCCGGTTTCATCGAGGACGGTTTGCCGCTCGAACCGCGAGATCAATAGCGCCACAGTCTGCATCGACATCCTGGACCCGGCGATGTGCCCGGCCATGGAAAGCCCCCTGGCTTCCCGCGCGATCCGCGGAACTTCACGGAGCTTCGGCCCTTCCTTACCGACCCTCAACGCCAGATACGAAAGCTCGCGCGATTGGTGGTGGACCGCGACGTTCAGCCGCTCCGCCAAGAGCGATTGAAGCATGGCCAGGAGCCGCTCGCGAGGCGTATCGGGCGGGACCTGAGCGACGATGTCGAAGCGCACCTCTTTGGACTTGGTCCAATCTGGCCCCGAGAGCTGCGCGTCGGAGACCAGGCCGTAGGCGAACTTGAGGCAATCGCTTAGCGAGGCATTGGCGAAAGTAAGCGCGCCGTTCCGCACGTTTCCCAAGTTGATGTTGATCCGGTCGCCCTCGGGAGGGGGCGACCGCTTCACCGTCGCCACCTCGAAGGCGGGCTGCGCCTGGGCCACGAGACCTAGCGTGAATGCCAGCAGCACACTCCTCATTGGGAAAGCGTGAAGTTGACGTTCACTTGGGTGATCACGGCTACAGGATTGCCGTTCAGCAGCGTCGGCTGATACACCCATTGCTTCACGGCGTCCGTGGCTGCCTGGACGAGCAGCGGATCGCCGGAGATGAGCTCGATATTCTGAACCGTGCCATCCGGCGCAATGGTGACCGTGAGCTGCACCGTGCCCTGGATGCGCGCAGCTTTGGCAAGGGGCGGATAGGCCGGCGTGGTCTTGTTCACCAATTTCGCGTTCTGAACTTCGCCACCGACGCGGATGGTCCCGGGAGCGATCGAGGCGGCTTGAGCCTGCGGGACCGTTTGCCCGTTAGGGAGCGTGACAGGGCCTCCGCTGCGCCCGCCTGGCGCGACCGGCAGCGGACCCGATCCATTGGCCTGCGGCAGCACGGCGATGCGCAGGGCGGTCTCGGGATTGGTATCCGTGGCTCGCATCGTGAAGCTGGCGCGGAGATGGCTGTCGTACTCTCGAACCGTTTGGTTGATGCGCTGCATATCGGCGGGTGTCACCGTATCGCCTTCATGGATCTGAAGGCGAGTGCGCAAATCCTGTTCGGCTTCCGGGCTGATGCCGGAGAACTCGATGCTCTTGATGCGGCTCGAGCCGGATTGGAGGGGTGAAGGCGGCGGCGCGGGCTGGACCACCGCAATTGCCTTCGGCGCCGGGGCGGAAGCGGACGCCTGCGGTGGATCAAAGCGGATCGAGATCCGCACCGAGGGCAGGGCGCCGGCGCTGGTCAAATAGTGCCAATCGAGGACGCTGGAGAGAGCGGACCTGCGCAACTCGTCAGGGCCGCTGGTGACATGCGCGTCGCTGACCTCGCCCTTCGCGTCGAGCGTAACCTCGATAGTGACCGTGCCAGCGGCGGATGCCCCCAGCGGGCGATGGACTGGATTCCGATGCACCAGAGTTCCTCCGGCATCCACAGTGATGCCCGGATCGTCAACCACGGTTTGCGCGGGGCTGGTGATTGGAAAGAACCAGACGGCGGCAATCGCCGCGAGGAGAGCGGCGGAGAACACGCCCGCAAGATTTGCGACGATAGGGGAACGAGAAATTTTCATATTCGGGGAAACCTCCTTCACACTTTCCGCCACTCGCTCAGCGCAGGCAATTTAGGTCCCGGGAAATGGCGAGGGCGAGCCCGGCTTTGGTCATCGCTATTGAGACAGAGTGAAGTTCACGTTCACTTGCGTGATCACGGCTACAGGATTGCCGTTCAGCAGCGTCGGCTGATATACCCATTGCTTCACGGCGTCTGTGGCCGCCTGGACGAGCAGCGGATGGCCGGAGATGAGCTCGATATTCTGAACCGTCCCGTCCGGCGCAATGGTGACCGTGAGCTCCACCGTACCCTGGATGCGCGAGGCTTTGGCGAGCGGCGGATAGGCCGGCGTAGTCTTGTTCACCAGCTTCGTGCTCTGAACTTCGCCGCCGACACGGATAGTTCCGGGGGGGATCGAGGCGGCTTGGGCCTGCGGGGCCGTTTGCCCATTCGGGAGCGTAACAGCGCCTCCGCTTCGCCCGCCTGACGCGACCGGCAGCGGCCCCGATCCATTGGCTTGCGGCAGCACGGCGATGCGCAAGGCCATCTCACGATCAGGGCTGGCGGCTTGCATGGTGAAGCTGGCGCGGAGATGGCTATCGTATTCCTGAACTTCGCGGCTAATCCGCTGCATATCGGCGGGTGCCACCGTATCGCCTTCATGGATCTGAAGGCGATTGCGCAAATCCTGCTCGGCTTCCGGGCTGATGCCGGAGAACTCGATGCTCTTGATGCGGCTCGAGGCGGATTGTAGGGGTGGGGGCGGCGGTGGCGGCGGTGTTACGAAGGCTGCGCGCGCTGGCGCGACGGCAGGCGCCTGCGGGGGATCGAAACGGATCGAGATCCGCACTGTGGGCAGAGCGCCCGCAGTCGTCAGATAGTGCCAGCCGAGCACGCTGGAGAGAGCCGACCTGCGCAACTCGTCGGGGCCGGAAACCACGTGCGCGTCGCTCACCTCGCCCTTCGTGTCGAGCGTAGCTTCGACAGTGACTGTGCCGGCGGGGGGCGCCCCCGTCGGGTAATGGACAGGATTGCGATGCACCAGAGTTCCTCCGGCATCCACAGTGATGCCGGGATCGTCAACCATGGTTTGGGCGGGGCTGGTGATCGGGAAAAACCAGACGGCGGCGATTGCCGCGGAGAGAGCGGCGGAGAACACGCCCGCAAGATTTGCGGCGATACGGGAACGGGACATTTTCATATTCGGGGAGACCTCCTTCACGATTTCCGCCACTCGCACGGCGAGATGGCGCTTTTTCAAGAACAGAGTCGCGGGGACGAGATCGGGCTGAAGCTTATGGCCGGCGACGGCGATGAGCGCGTCGAGGTAGCATTCGCGATTTTCGGTGATACCAACGGCCTCGCGGTCCACCACCTGCTCGCGCGCGAGCTGAATTTGGCTCAGGATGTACCAGATGGCGGGGTGAAACCAGAGCGCGGCTCGCACGATCTCTTCGGCCAAAACGAAGAGCCAGTCGCGCCTACGAATGTGCACCAACTCGTGACAGGCGATGGCTTCGCGCAGAGCGACAGGCAGGGCGTCGACGCGGCGCGGCAAGAGAATTGAGGGATGCCTCCAACCGTAGGTGACCGGGCCGGGGACGGCGTCGCTGCGATACCAACGAACGGATCGGGGAGCGAAGTAAAGCGGAGGGTCGCTCCAGCGCTCGGCTTGCAGACGATAGCGGCGCAGGCGCAACAAACCCGCCGCCATCCATAGCAGCCGGAGCGCCGCGCCTGCGGCGATGAAGGCGAACAAGTATTCCGTCCGCCAATGGATGCGTGTGTACCAGGGGGCGGGCGGGGCGGCAGATAGTGCAACATGGACGATCAGAGAAGCGGAGGTAGTGATGGCCTCCACCGGCGCGGGCTTCCAGGGCTCCAAAACGGGCAGGAGAACCGCGAGCAGGAGCAGCGACTGCCAGAACAGCAAGCGGGCTTTAGGATGCCGAAGAGCCAACGCGGCGACGGCTCCTACGCAGACCAGCAGCAGGATTTGCGCGCTCCAGGCGGCGAGAAATTGCGCGGTCATTTCTGCTTCCTCGTCTGTTTCCGGATCGTCTCGCGGATTTCGTCCAGATCCTTTTCGGTGAGCTTGCGGTCTTCCACCAGATGCAACAGGAGCGGCTCGGCCGAGCCGTTGAAGACGCGATTCAGGAAATCGCGCACCAGGGACCCGACCACCTGCTTCTGCGGCTGCGCGGGGCTGTAAACATAGGCGCGGTCTTCCTGGCTTTTTCTGAGGAAACCTTTCTGCTCCAGGATGTTCATCATCGTCATGACGGTGGTATAGGCGATGTGGCGCTTCTTGAGCAGGGTTTCGTAAACCTGGCGGACGGTGGCGGATTCGAGGCTCCAGACGACCTTCATGATTTCCAGTTCCTGGCCGGTGAGGGCGGGCTTTCCAGACGGCATACTATATTATTAGTACTAACGCGGTGCGATGTCAAGAAGAAAATCGCGGCCAAGCCTCAGCCTGTGAACTGGAGCTCTTACATTTGTGCACTTGGGTTGGGCAAGATGGCGGCACGGGCTTCAGCCTGTGAAAAGCCGCCTGAAAAGGCGGCTGGAAGCAGGATCGGCCGCCCGGCCCGGTTGTTAACTAAAGAAAAGTATTTTTTAAAAATCCCGCTCCTGGCCCGATCTCGAGGCGTAACTCCCTTAAATACAGCACGTAAGCGCTCCCGATTCAGCTCTCCACGTGCAGGCGCCCGCGTTATTTAGCGTTATTTTTTGCGTTATTTAGCGTTACTTTTGCGTTATTTTTGCGTTTCACCGCGTTAAGCCTCGCGTTATCTTTCGGCACGACTGAAGTCGTGCCCTGATACGTTCGAACACCCACATCGGACGGTTTCACCCATTTCGATACTTGATCTTGCAAACGGGAACGTTTTGGCGAAGCGGACCAAACCATCCGGTGGTTTACGTGCATGCCGACCCAGACGGCAGCCGCGGGCATTGATCGCGGATTCACAGGCTAACGCCCCTGATTCCAGCCGTTATCGTTGGGGGCGACTGAAGTCGTGCCCCTGATACAGTCCGTCCAATGCGGTCCCAAAATGCGTAAACTCCAGCCTGCGGCAGCGATATAGTGGCTGCATGAGGAAAATGCTCCTGGCGATATGTAGCGCCACGCTATTAGGAATCACTGCGCCGAGTGCGTTCGCGGCGAATCCGATCCGCGTCATGATTCTCGACGGCCAAAGCGGAGGACCGTATCACGCCTGGCGGCTAACCACGCCCGTGCTCAAGAAGGAATTGGAAGAGACGGGCATTTTTCAAGTCGAGGTCGTCACGGCGCCCGAAAGCGGCGGAGATTTCACTGCCTTCAAACCGGACTTCGCCAAATACCAGGCTGTGGTCTTGAATTACGACGCGCCCGATTGGCCCGCGAATCTGGAGGCTTCCTTCGAGCAGTACGTGAAAAACGGCGGGGGGGTGGTTTCCGTTCATGCCGCCGATAACGCGTTTCCCGGTTGGCAGGCCTTCAACGAAATGATCGGAGTGGGAGGATGGCGCGGCCGGAATGAAAAAGCGGGCCCACATTGGTTCCTCCGCGATGGCGCCTTGACGCCGGACAATTCTCGGGGCGCGGCCGGCTCGCATGGCGCGCGGCTCCCGTTTCCGGTCACGGTTCGTGACACCGGGCACCCGATCACTAAGGGACTTCCTCGAGTTTGGATGCACGCCGGAGACGAGCTTTACGCCAACCTCCGCGGTCCGGGAGCGAACATGACCGTGCTGGCGACGGCCTATTCCGATCCGAATAACAGCGGCACCGGTCGCGACGAGCCGATGCTCATGGTCTTGAGCTATGGAAAAGGACGAGTCTTCCACACCACTTTGGGACACGATATCGCGGCGATGAGTTGCGCCGGCTTCATCACTACGCTGCAACGCGGCACGGAGTGGGCAGCAACGGGAAAGGTCACGCAGAGCGTCCCTGCCTCATTCCCCACCGGGAACACCGTGAGTTATCGAGTGGATATCGCGGCGATGGATCCCGAGTTCAAGAAGCGAACGGGCAATCCCTAGCCGCACGATGCGCGGTATCGGGAGCGCGGGATCACGGCCATCCTCGGCTGCGGATTCGATCCCGGATGACCAATGCCTATTGCGCGCACGCTCAAAAGCATCTGCTGGACGACATTCACTCGGTCGACATCATTGACTGCAACGACGGCAATCACGGCCGCCCATTTGCCACCAACTTCAATCCGGAGATCAACATTCGCGAGGTCATGGCGCTCGCCCGCTATTACGATAACGGCAAGTGGCATAGCATCGCCGCTCTTTCGCAAAGCGCGGTATTTGACTTCCCCGGCGTGGGTGCGCGGCGGGCTTATTTGATGTACCACGAGGAGCTGGAATCTCTGGCACGGTATATTCCCGGCGTGCGACGACTAGCTCATTCTTCCGCCGATTCTCGTCGGTTGGATTGTCGCGCGAGCGAGTAAAGGGCGGGACATGGCTGTCACAATCGCACTCAGCTGCGCTAGTTTCTCGCTGGGAATAATTAACCTCTCAATCCTCTTATCCTCTTCTCTTATTACCCCCACGTTGCGCCTAAAGCTAGATCGGTCTGGTCCTTTTTCTGGGTGACGCGTCCGCACGAAGCGATTGTCGCTCCAATCGGAACCTTCGTCGGGGCGTTGATCGCTCACATGATGCCCCGGGGCTTGGCCAGACCTGCACGTTGATTTGGTAAGCGACCCACCGCTAAAGCCGGGGGCTTTTTTGGAAAGGAGAAAGCCTGATGAAGTCTACTGGTTGTGGGTAAGAACGGGCCGAAATTGCAAGACGCAAAGGATGGACAAAAAAACTCTATCAACTGGACCGGACCAGGGGCGGTGACCTTTACGGAAAATCAAACTCTAGCGGGATTGATCGTCATTCTGTCCAGTGTGCTGAACGCGCCTGTACTTGACAAGACCAACTTGAGAGGTTCTTACAATTTCAGCCTGGAGTTCATAGATCCTCGGCTCCCACAGCTAGCAGATGACGATCCTCGTCCCAATCCATTCAAAGGTCGTCCCGATCTATTCACCGCTGTGCAAGAGCAACTCGGATCGCAACTGCAGGCGGCCAAGGGGCCTGTCGAAGTTCTCGTGATCGATAACATTGAGAAGCCGTCGCCGAACTGATGGCGATCCTCAAGGGCTGCCCCCGACTAAGCCGACGCCGGTTGTGGACGATATACGAGGTTACCGCAAAGCTCCCGATCCCGTCGACGCGCCCGGACCCCGAATCGAGGGTGACGGAAGTCATCTCCGACTTCTGCCTGCTGGGGACACGCAGCCGTCAAAAAGGACAGGATGGCGTTCGTGCCCGTCCAGGTCTCCGGATTGGGCGGCCGGCGCAGCAACCCTCCACGATGTGATCCAGCGTGCTCCTGGATGCCGAAGTACACATCGTCGGCCATTGTGGGTTCCGACTCGAGCCACAGGACTCCGGCGGCCAGAGGCCTGAGGTAGCGACTTCAACTGAGCTGGAATGTCGGGCTCGCCCCGGGTTTGACCATAGTCATTGACCATGGTTAAACTGGGAAACATGGAAGAGATCGCCATCTCGAAATTCAAGTCGACCTGCCTTGCGGTACTCGAGCGTGTCCGCAAGACGCGAACTCCCATACTGGTGACACGCTTTGGCAGTCCTGTTGCCGAAATAATTCCTCCCCCGCGGGTGCCGCGCCCGTCGAGTTGGCTGGGCGGCATGGCGGGTACCGGAAAGATTCTCGGGGACATCATCTCGCCTGTCTCGGCCGAAGAAGATTGGGACGTGCTGCGCTCATGAATCTCTTGGTGGATACGCACATTTGGCTGTGGAGTCATCTGGAGCCAAAGCGGCTTTCCAGGCGGGTGGCCCGCGCTCTGTCGGATTCCCGTAATGACTTGTGGCTTTCGCCCATCAGCCTTTGGGAGACGCTTCTCCTGTGCAGAAAGCGAAGGATCGTGTTGAACAGCCCGTCGGCTTGGATTTCCGCCGCCATGGAAAAGGCGCCATTCCGCGAGGCACCCCTTACGAACGAGGTGGCACTCGCCACCGAGGCCGTCCACCTGGTGCACCCGGACCCGGCGGACAGATTTCTGGCGGCAACGGCAATGGTTTACGGCCTGACGCTGGTCACCTCCGACGAGAATCTGATTGATGGCACAGGCTATGCGGTTCTCGCCAACCGGCCGTAGCTTTTGTTGAGGCAGAGGTCCTGGGACTGCATCCCCGCAAGGTCGAACTGCAACGGTCCTGAATCTCTGTTCGCGCCGGCAGAAGTGAATCTTCCAGCTTCGATGGGCTTTCAAAGAGTAGCGACCCGCTCCCTCGGCGGCCAAACTGCACCGTATTGGGTTATGGGTAACCTTGAAGCCTTGGCTCCCCGTGTTTCCACGGCGGAGGAAGACCAAATCCATCGTGGTTCGGCATCTTGACCTTCGGCAGACTCTGTGCGTCCATGACTTCGTCTTCCTTGATCACGTCGTTCTTATACAAGATGAACGCCGTGAGCGAGTAGACCTCGTTGGGCGTGAGCGACCCTTCCTTCCCCAGGGGCATCCCGCGATGGATGTAATCCCAGATCGTAGTCGCGAAAGGAGAGTGAACCGCCATGGCGTTTGCGTCATTTACGCAGGGGGCGAGACAGGGCATGGAAGGCATGGAAGGAGACGCTGGAGCGCCCTTTCGGACGATGAGCGTAGGAGCATGGCCACCCGATCCGTTTGCTCCGTGGCATCCCCCGCATCCCTTGCTCACATAGAGCGCCGCGCCTTCTTTGGCGGTGCCCTGCCCTTGCGGAAGTTCCTTTCCCGTCGGGCTGATGGCGATATCCCAGGCGCTGATTTCTTGCGGTGTCGGGGCCCTTCCTAACGCGTAAGTGGGCGACTGCGTCCACGCGGCGCGGCCGCTTCCGAGAACGGCGGCAATCAGGAGAATCCTACGAAAGTCCATTGTGAACGCTCCCATCGGCGGCCACTTTCCACGGTTGAACGGAATTGTCGGCTCCTTGAATCCGGAGTTTGTCGTCCAGCGGCACCTTCCAGTATTTCGCGACGTCGGCTCGCGTGGGTTGCACCGTGCCCAATTCGTCCGTGCAGCGGGACATCAGCACGGATTCTTGTCCATTCCATTTCCAGTTGTAGCCGAATCGAGTGTGCGCCATCGGAAACGCCGGTGAGCGAAGGTCGGCCTTGTTCCAAGTCCGGCCGCCGTCGGTGGAGATCTCTACGCCGCGGATGGCGCCCGCGCCGGACCACGCCAAGCCAGTGACTTCGTAAAATCCCTTTTCCGGTAACTGTTGGCCCCCGGAAGGAAACGTGATGACCGATTTCGGTCCAATGATGTGGGTCAACGCGGCTACTTTCGGGTCCGGATTGATGTGCCCGTAGTCGTCGTAGGTCATGTAATAACGGTCCACCACTTTGATTCGCCGCAGATATTTGATCTGATAAATGCCTTCGAAGCCGGGAACCATGAGCCGCAAGGGGAAGCCTTGCTGCGGACGGAGCGCCTCGCCGTTCATCGCGTAGCACACCAGGCAGTCGTCCATCGCTTTCCCCAGCGGGATACTGGAGGCGCCTTTCACTTCTTCCGCGCCTTCGGCAACAATCCAGGAGGCCGAGTTTTGCACTCCGGCTTCCTTCAGCAGCAACGACAGCGGCACACCGGTCCATTCGGCGCAGCTCGTCAAACCATGGGTTTCTTGAACGGTTTTGTGCGTCGCTCGGGCGCGGTTTCCCAGGCACTCGATGAAATGAACGCGAGATACGTAGGGGAAGCGCTTCAGTTCCTCCATGGTGAAAATCAGCGACCGGTCGACCATACCGTGGATCATGAAGCGATGCTCCCGAGGATTGATGTCGGGAACAAAGGCGCCGCGGTGCGTCGCCGTATAGAAGAGCGACGACGGCGTGATAATGCCAACCGAATCCTGAAGCGGAGCCAATACGTGAAAAGTGAGTCCGAATTCATCGGGCGAATGACGCTCGGCCACGGGCACGCGCACGGAAGTGACGAAGCGGGAGCGGTCGCCATAGGCGATCAACTCATCGATTTTTTTGGGAGGCGTCCCCTCCGTCTGGGCCTGGGCAAGCCGTGCGCCTCCTCCGGCCAAGCCGGCCAGCGCAGCTCCGCCTTTCAGAAATCCCCGTCGATGGTTTTTTTTGGAATCCATGGGGTCTCTCCTTGAAGTTTCCGGAATTTAACTCCAGTGGTAAAAGTATACCTCCTAAGCTCGAAAGGTTCAGCTCAAATCGCTCCCGGCCGCATTCACGCTGAGCCGGTAGAATAACGGAATCAGCCAGCAGTCGCACCGCTCCGATCCACGCATCCTGAATCGACGCACTCTGCAACGGGACCATTCCTATCTTCCACGAGTCCTGGCCGCCGGGATGACGATCCTTGATGTCGGTTGCGGCACAGGAGCGATCACCGCCGATATCGCGAAGGCAGTGGGTCCGGGCGGTATGGTGCTGGGTATTGATCGCGACGACGCCAACCTGGCCGTCGCTATTCAAGAACATCACGGAATCGGAAACCTGCACTTCGAACGCGCGGATATTCTGACGCTCGACGTGGGGAACAGGTTCGGCAGCAGCTTCGACATCGTTACCGCCGCCCGGACAATCCAATGGATCAGCGAGCCGGGGCACGCGATTGTCCAGATGAAGAGGGCGGCGAAACCGGAAGGTCATGTGATCGTCCTGGACTACAACCTCGAGGCAACACGTTGGGAGCCCGAGCCGCCCGCTGATTTTAGGCGGTTCTACCGAGCGTTCCTGGATTGGCGGACCGCCAATAACTGGGACAACCGGACGGCCTCACATCTTACTGAACTCTTTCGGTCGGCGGGACTGGTTGATATTGCGAGTCACCCGACCGATGAGATCGTTCGACGCGGCGATTCCGATTTTTTCGACGCGTACGCGTCCAGGATTTGGCTCTACGTGATCGAGGCCGTTGGTCCGAATCTGGTTCAGGCAGGCCTTCTCGATGAAGGCGTGCGCCGTAGCGCGCAAGAGCATTACAGCAGCTATATTCAGCGCACGCTGCGTCTCCAGAGACATTCGATGCTGCCAGTGGACAGAAGGGTACCATCCTGAAGACCGCGGCGCGGTCTCCGACCGCAAGGGAGTAGTCGCGCTACCAGATCCCGCTGTTCGGAATCGAACGATATGCCAGGATGGTATGCATGCTCGATACTCGCGCGCGCGTCCGCGGCTTGGTGGAAAAAGTAGCGGAAAAAGCGGTTCCCGAGGACCCTGAGGAGTCATTGTTTGAAAGCGGCGTGCTGGATTCGTTCAAGCTTCCCGATCTGGTGAGCGCGCTGGAACAGGAGTTCTCCATCCACGTGTCCGACGCCGATCTGCGCCCGCGCAATTTCGAGTCTCTGGCGCGGATCGAGGAGTATCTGGCCGCGAGAAGCTGATGGCCTATCTCCATGCCTTCGGCGCGTATCTGCCGGAGCGCGTTGTTTCCAATGCCGAGCTTGCCGCGCGCCTGGCCTGTTCGGCGGAGTGGATTGAAAAATCCACGGGAATTCTGGAGCGCCGCTGGGCCGCCGAACGGTCGAGTGTCGCCGAGATGGGCGCCGAAGCCGCGCGAGCGTGCCTGGCGCGCGCGGGAGTGGAGGCTGCGCAGGTGGGCTTGCTGATCGTGGCGTCCGGCAGCGCCCCTCCGGGATTCCCCGGTCCGGCTGCGGCTATGGCGGCCACCTTGGGATTGGGAACCACCCCCGCGTTCGATCTGCCCATGGCCAGCGCCGGAAGTTTGTTTGGCCTGGCGCTGGCTGCGCGTCTGGCCGAAAGCTACGGCGACATTCTGGTGGTGGCCGCTGAGAAAATGTCGGCCATTCTTGAAGCTCACCCTCCCGATCGCAACACCGCGATTCTGTTCGGCGACGGAGCGGGCGCAGCGCTAGTGAGCAAGCGCCCAGGGCCTTGGCGGATCGTGGATTGCGCGCTGCACAGCGACGGTCAATTCCGCGAAGATCTGGCCTACGCTGGAATTTCGCCTCTGCGCATGGACGGGCTGAGCGTCATTCTGCACGCCTCACGCAAGCTTCCCTCCGCGATTCAGGAGGTGCTGGGGCGCGCGAACATCGCGCCGGCGGATGTAGCCGGTTTTCTTCTACATCAAGCTAATCGGAACCTGCTGGATCGCGTAGCGAAAGCGCTGGGGGTTGCTCCGGAGCGAATTTATTCCAACATCGCGCGCCGCGGCAACACGTCCTCGGCGTCCATGCTGATCGCGGCTGCGGAATGGAGCGCCCAACAGCCGGCTTCGCCTTTGGGTCCGATCGTATTCGCCGCCTTCGGCGCAGGCTGGCATTGGGGAGCTTTGTTAGCGGATAACTCGATGGAGTGATAATGGCGCGCAGGATGGTTCGTGCGCGTCCGTTCCATCGGGACGCGGGCTTTCGACAATGAAGCTCATCCCTGCATTTCTGATCGCCACGGCGCTGTGGGCGCAAGACACCGGCTCAGTGGACGGGACCGTGGTCAATAGCGTCACCGGAGTAGGGATCAGCGGGGCCACGGTCTATCTGATTTCAGCAACGCATTACGAGACTGTCACCGACGGCGCGGGTACGTTCCAATTCTCAGGGATAAAGCCCGGGGATTATGTCGCCCACGCTGAGAAGTCCCTATTCACGCCGGCTCCGGCGACGAGCTTTCCCCCTCCGAGGATTCACGTCGGCCCAGGCAAAGACCCGGTCCGCCTGCGTTTCGAGCTTTTGCCCCCCGCGACGCTTCGAGGGCGTGTTTTTGGAATCGACGGAAAACCGGCCGCGCACGCCAAGGTCGATCTGGGCGGCGGAATCATTGTTACGGCAAACGAAGATGGCTCTTTCCTATTCGAGAATGTCGAGCCTCGCTCGTACACGCTGACGGCCCGGCCCCCGGCGGCGAGCACGGCTTTCATGCAAGAAGGCGTGCGGATGGAGATACTTCCCACCTATTTTCCTTCCGTGCTCGATTCCAACTCGGCCCAGCAGATCCGCGTTCAGCCTGGCAGCGATCAGGGCGGCTTCGACATCCAGCTTCAGGCGGCGCCCGTGTACCGGGTGCAGGGTGTGGTGCTGGGCCCGGAGGGAAAGCCCGAGGCGAAAGCGGTGGTGGAAGTTTTGTCTAAGACAATCGGCGGAGATCCCTCCCCATTCTTCTCTGTTCCCTTCGGACCGTTCTCAATTGCGGGCTCGACGCGCGCAGCATCTTACGCTCTCATTGAGCCGGCGGTGACAAAAGCGGACGGTTCGTTCGAATTTCCATCCATGCCTGCGGGCGATTGGACATTGCGCGCCGAATCCGACGCCGTGGACGTGCCAGGCGCGCAACACCAGGTCCAGTTTCACGGAACCGAGGACATACGGCTCGGACGTACCGATGTAGACGATGTGCAAATCCAGCTTTTGCCGGTCTTCGACCTTGACTTCGGTGTCGAATACGCCGATGGCTCACCCGCACCCCAGAATCGCGCGCTGGTCGCCTTCGATCCCGTGGATGGCGGGATTCGTCCGTCAGGAGGGGCCAGGCAAAATCGCGTCGAAAATCTTCAAGCTGGAATGTACCGCATTTCGGACCGAATGATGTTCGACGGGGTGCATTACACCGCCCGCGTGCTGGTCGGCGATACGGACGTAACCGGGCAGCCGGTGCAGCTTTCGCCCTCATCGCCGCCCATTCGACTTATTCTCGGACCGGCCGCAACACTTCGCGGCGTGGTGGATAAGGGTGAAGGAGCGGCGGTCATCCTGTGGCCGCAAACAACCATGCCCGGCGATTTCGGAAGGTCGATCTCCTGCGGCGCGGGCGGGGTCTTCGAAATGCGAGGTCTCCCGCCCGGCGACTATTACGCCATAGCCGTGGAGCGGTACGGGGCCCCCGAGATGACCACTGCTGCGTACCTCAGGGGAATGATTCCGAGGGCAACCAGCGTGCGGATTGAAGAAGGCGCCACGGTGTCCCTCGACTTGAACTTGACGCGCTAGCACTTCGTTGCATAAATTGCCGTACACCGCTTCCCTTATGGTCGCTCGCAGCCCATCGCGCCGCGATTATAGTGAGTGTAGGATGGCTCGGACGCGTCCGGTTCATCGGGACGCCGGCTTTTGACGATGAGGCTTATCCCCGCATTTCTGATCGCCGCGGCGCTGTGGGCGCAAGACACCGGCTCAGTGGAAGGGACCGTGATCAATAGCGTCACTGGAGTAGGGATCGGCGGGGCCACGGTTCATCTTAATGCGAGCGTGCATTATGAAACTGTCACCGACGGCGCCGGAACGTTCCAATTCTCCGGGATAAAGCCTGGAGATTATGAAGCCAATGTTGAGAAGTCCCTATTCACGCCGGGTTTGGCGACAAGCTTTCCTCCTCCGAGGATACACGTCGGATCAGGCAAAGACCCGATACGACTGCGTTTCGAGCTTTTGCCTCCCGCGACGCTCCGAGGGCGTGTTTTTGGAATCGACGGAAAACCGGCCGCGCACGCAAAAGTTGATCTGGGCAGGGAGGGACTCGTTGTTACGGCAAACGAAGATGGCTCATTCGTATTTGAGAATGTCGAGCCTCGCTCGTACACGCTGACGGCACGGCCCCCGGCGGCGAGTGCGGCTTTCATGCAAGACGGCGCGCGGATGGAGATCCTCCCTACGTATTTCCCTTCCGTGCTCGATTCAAACGCAGCCCAGCAAATAGATGCCCGGCCGGGCAGCGATCAGGGCGGCTTCGACATCCAGCTTCAGGCCGCGCCGGTTTTCCGGGTGCGGGGAGTGTTGTTGGGTCCGGAGGGAAAGCCGGAGGCAAATGCCCTCGTGGAAGTTTTGTCTAAGACAATCGCCGGAGATCCCCCGGCATTCTTAACTTTTCCCTTCGGACCATTCTCAATCGCGGGTCCGACGCGTGGAGCGTCTTACGCTCTCATCGAGCCGGCGGTGACAAAAGCGGACGGCTCATTCGAATTTCCATCCATTCCTGTGGGCGATTGGACGTTGCGCGCCGAATCCGACGCCGAGGACGTGCCAGGCGCGCAACACCAGATCCAGTTTCACGGAAACGAGGACATACGGCTCGGCCGTACCGATGTGGACGATGTGCGAATCCAGCTTCTCCCGGTTTTCGACCTTGGTCTGAGCGTCGAGTTCGCCGATGGTTCGCGTGCGCCTTCGCAGAATGGCCGTTTTCCGCTGAGCTTCGGCCCGGTGGATGGCGGCATTCCTGTGTCAGGAGAGGTCAGGCAAAATCGCGTCGAAAATCTTCAAGCCGGAACGTACCGTCTTTCGGATGGGCGAATGATGTACGACGGGGCGTATTACCCCGCCCGCGTGCTGCTCGGCAATACGGACGTAACCGGGCAGCCGGTGCAGCTTTCGCCCTCCTCGCCGCCCATTCGAATTATTCTCGGGCCGGCCGCGACGCTTCGCGGGGTGGTGGATAAGGGCGAAGGAGCGGCGGTGATCCTGTGGCCGCAAACAACCATGCCAGGCGATTTCGGAAGGTCGATTCCCTGCGGCGCGGCTGGGGCCTTCGAAACCAGAGGTCTCCCGCCCGGCGACTATTACGCCATAGCCGTGGAGCGCCACGATCCACGCGAAATGACCAGCGCTGCGTATCTCCAAGGAATGATTCCGAGGGCAACCAGCGTCCGGATCGAAGAAGGCGCTACGGTGTCCCTCGACTTGAACCTGACGCGCTAGTGCAACTGGTGGGGCGGGCAAGATTGCGCCCCACGGCCGGGAATTCACAGCACACAGCGCAAAAGTTGTCTCGCCGATTCAACGAGATCCCCGTTTCCGCGACATAAGCTACGCCGCCCGGCCCGCTTAAGATCAGGCAGCTATGCAAGCTCTTTCGACCCTTCATCCTTCCCACGCGCGAGCGGACATCCAGCCGTTGGCGGACCGTTTGCACGTTCTTACCATGCTCGAAAATCCTCTCCGCTGGCGAGCGCGCTATCGCAACTACTGGATGTTCGAACGGCACGTCGAACAATCCGGAGCGATCCTGTACACCTGCGAGATCGCCTTTGGAGAGCGCGAGTTCGAACTCACCCGCGCCGGAAATCCGCGGCATCTCCAGCTTCGCGCCTCGAGCGAGCTGTGGCGCAAGGAAAACGCGTTGAATCTGCTGGCCGCGCGCCTGCCCGCCGATGCGAAGTATCTGGCCTGGATCGACGCCGACGTCCAGTTCGGTCGCCCCGACTGGGCCCAGGAAACGCTGCACCTTTTGCAGCACTACGACGTCATACAGATGTTTTCGCACGTGCAGAACATCGGGCCGCGATATGAGCCGCTCACCAGCCGCGGCAGTTTCCTGTGGAACTATGTCGAAAACCGCTCCGCGCCGCATTGCAGCGACTTTGCCCGGCCGCGGCCGGCGAGCGCGGGATCGGGCTGCTATTACTACGGCGGCTCGGGCGGAGGAGGAAAGTGGAATCATACGGGCTTCGCCTGGGCGTGCCGGAAATCGGCTTTCGATCACCTCGGCGGACTGATCGATTGGGCCATCATCGGCTCGGCCGATTACCACATGGCCGCGGCGCTCGTTGGAAACGTAGGAATATCGCTGAATCCGTATTTCCCGCCGCGCTATCGCCAATTGTGCGAGCAGTGGGAACAACGCGCCGTGCGTTACGTGCTGCGCAATCCGTCCGGCGGCGTTGGATACATGCCGGGAACGATTTTGCACCACTTCCACGGATCGACGGTGAATCGCGCCTACGGCAAGCGCTGGAAGCTTCTTGGACGCACGGGATTCGATCCGGATCTCGATTTGAAGCGCGACTGGCAGGGATTGTGGCAGCTCACCGACCGCAACCCGGAATTGCGCGACGGCCTGCGCGCCTACGCCCGTCTGCGCGACGAGGATTCCCCCGACACGCGCGGCATGATTTAGTACACGATAGGCACCCGTCAAAGCCAAACGGCCTGGCTATGCCGGGTAGCTGGGCTTCCGCCCGCCCGTCCCGCGCTCATCCGCGGGAACCAACGTAAAAGCTTTGCCCCCGGTTGTCCGGATCGGACGAAAGTCGCGTTCGTCCACCGTCAATATCCGTAGCACCCCCAGCCGCTCCGCGGTCGCGACCACCGAAGCGTCCGCAAGGCCCAGATCCAGATCCTCGTACTTCGCCAGCAGTTCCCGGCATCGTGCAGCGTCAGCGACGGTGAACGGCTCAACCGATAACGAACCGTTCACGATGCCTTCGAGCAAGCGCGCCCCCGCGGGGGCGCCCAGCTTGGTGCGGAGCAGGTAGTCGAGCTCGGCCAGAATCGCCGCAGGGAGCACTATCGGGCCGCTTTCCTTCTCCACAGCTACTCTCACGGCTGCATGGTTCTTATCGCGCCGGTCGTAAAGCGCGTACAGCCCGCCGGAATCAGCGATGAGCGCCACGCGACCTCGTCCGCCGCCATTTCTTGCCCGACGCTTTTCTAAGAATCTCTTCGGCGCGTTCCGATATCCCCGTCTCTCCGCTGTCGAATTCGCCCGACCCCGGAATGGGAGGACGTTTCCCATGCCGCGCGTAAGCGGACAGCGCATGGCGGATCAACTCGGCCTGGCTCCTCCCCTCGAACGCCGCGAGTTGCCGGAGCGCGAGCGCAAGGTCGTTCTCCAGGTACACTGTGGTCTTTACCATTTACCCTATATGGTACCACCTGTTAGCGATGGCGACCGTGAAGGTTCGAGCGGCGATAGGTATTCGAGGCTACGGTGCTGCGGTGCAGCCATCCGTCGATCTTGCGCCACAATCCAGCAGGCCAGTTCAGCATGGCGATACCTCCTGGAGCGAACGCTATCACAACCGCGCCACGGCGTCACGCGGGTACCGGATAATGTGCAACGAGCGCCCATACCCGGCGCGCTGTAAACCAACGAAAGAGAGTTGGCGGAGAGCCACGGAGACGTTTGCTGGTACGGGCTTCGGGCCTGAGGAGCAAGAACTGCCACGCGGGGCTGGACACGGAGATCGCATCTCGATTTGAAGCGCGATTGGCAGGGATTGTGGCAGCTCACCGACCGCAACCCGGAATTGCGCGACGGCGTGCGCGCCTACGCCCGTCTGCGCGACGAGGATTCCCCGATACGCGCGGCATGATTTAACAACTAGGGCCCGAGATTCCTTACAGTCCTGTAAGTTAGATTGATCTCTTTCGCTTTCGGATATAGCCCAGAATACCCAGCGAGGTCAGTGTCGGAATCAGGAAGCTCGGCTCGGGAACCGCGGAGTCGAACTGAGTGACGAGGCCGGGGTCGTTCCCGCCGGTGTCCGTGCCGAAATAAGCACGGCTGGTCTGGGCGGCCGATTGCGACTGATCAAGGTAAAGTATCGTGGAACCATTCGTTCCTCCAGTTATGGTTACAGTGAGGAGGAGATTGCCAAGGGCGGGGTTATATAGAAAGGGGGTCCCGGCGAAAGACATCAGATCGCCCGAAATAGCGGGCAAAGCGCCACTGAAAAATTCCTGACTCCCTGAACCTATATTGTTCAGCGGGTTTGTCAGATTCAGAGCGCCGGGGGATTCTGAGGTATAGGAGAGAGTAAAGGTATATACCCCGCCGCCCGGCAGACCACCGTTGAGAAATTGGGTATTGAAGAAGTCGATGCCGTCGATGTCAAAGGGGCCCGAGAATGCGGAAGCAGTGTAAACCTGTTGATACGTGGTCGTTCCGAAAAGGGCGTCGCAGCCGAACGGAATGCAGTTTCCGCTGTCCACGATAGCGGGCAGCCCTATCACTACGCTCGAGGCCCACGCGGTGCAAGTAAAGAGCCCGAGAAAAGACACGCCATAACGCGAATTGATCATTTGGAACCTCCGGCTAAAAGATCATGGCGCCGAACCGGCGCGGCGTCAATGCAATTTGATAAAAATGTTGCTAGCATGGGGTCCAATTGGCGCGTGATCTGTCCGCTTGAAGATCAGCAGCGGGTGACTCTGGGAGGTGGAAGCAGGCAACCCCGCGATCTCCGCCGCGGAAATGGAGCGGATGATGGAAGTGCAAGAAGTGATCTTGGGGGCGGTGGCCGGCAAGCTGAAGTGGTGGAACGCCGCAGAGATTGTAGGGGTAACGGACCGCGCTATGCGGGGCTGGCGACGGCGCTACGAAGAGCATGGCGTACAACCGCGCAGCATGATTTAAACTGGCGATTTGCCGAGTTCCGCCAGTTCCTCGAGATCCAACCGCCCCGTATAAATCGCCATGCCCAGCGCCGCGTGCACGCCCATTTTCTGAAGCTCTCGAATTTCTTCCATGGTCGCGATGCCGCCGGCGGCGGTGATTTCGCGATTCGTCGCCGCGCGGAGGCGTCGAAACCAGTCGAGGTCCGTGCCCTCCATCATGCCTTCCCGATCGACGTAGGTGCACAGGAACCCGCCGCAAAACGGCTCTAACCGCCCGATCGTTTCTTCCGCGGTAAAATCCGTCGCCTCCCTCCAGCCCTTGACCACGACCTTCCCGTCTTTCGAATCCAGAGCGACGATCACTCGTTGCGACCCGATCGCGCTTGCGATCTCTTCTAATGCGGGCGTGAACGCGGCCGTGCCCACGATCACGCGATGAGCGCCCTGCCCAATCAACCTCCGCGCGCGGTCCGCCGTGCGAACCCCTCCGCCCACGCGGCAACGCGCGCGCGCCGCCAGCGTCTCGACAATCTCCGAATTTTCGCCATCGCCTATGGCGGCATTCAGATCGATCACCTGGATCTCGGGAAAGGCCGCGAAACGCCGCAGCATCTCCAGAGGCTCGTCGCCTTCCAGAGCCTTCTCGCGCCCTTGCACAAGCTGCACCACTTTGCCTCCCATCAGATCGATGCAGGGGATGATCATAAGCGGACGGCTACATTTCGCCCGGCGAGGTAGCGTTTCAGATCGCCGACCGTGTACGTGCCGTAGTGAAAAATGGAAGCGGCCAGCGCGGCGTCGGCGTGTTCCAGGACGGCGGCGAAATCTTCCGGCTTGCCCGCGCCGCCGGAGGCGATCACCGGAATCGTCGTCGCCTCTCGAATCGCGCGCGTCAGCGAAACGTCGAACCCGCCTTGCACGCCATCGGTATCCATCGAGGTGAGCAGGATTTCGCCCGCTCCCCATTGTTCGCCTTTGCGCGCCCACTCGACCGCGTCGATTCCTTCATCCTGACGGCCGCCGCGCGTATAAACATTCCAGCCGCCATCCCGCCGCCGAGCGTCGATGGCCAAGACCACGGCCTGCGCGCCGAATTCCGCGCTCAGTTCGCAGATCAGCTCGGGCCTCCGGACGGCCGCGGTGTTTACGCTGACTTTGTCGGCACCGGCGTGCAAAATGCGTCGCGCGTCCTCCACCGAGCGGATGCCGCCGCCCACGGTCAGCGGGATAAACACCTCGCGTGCGGTCCGCGCCACCACGTCCACGAGTGTGTCGCGATCGTCGCTGGAGGCGGTGATATCGAGAAAGACCAATTCATCCGCGCCCTGTTCGTTGTAGCGCGCGGCCAACTCCGCCGGATCGCCGGCATCGCGGAGATTGACGAAATTCACGCCCTTCACGACGCGCCCGGCTGTGACGTCGAGACAAGGAATGATGCGCTTGGCTAACATCGTTCGATAAAGCTCTTCACGACGGCCAATCCCGCGGGTCCCGATTTTTCGGGATGGAACTGAACTCCGTAAACGTTGTCTCGCTCCAGAACCGCCGTATAAGGGACGATGTAGTCGCAGACCGCCGCGGTCGCCGGAACAATCGGGCAATAGTAGCTGTGAGCGAAATACAAATAGGTCGGCGTAGGGAGCAGCCGCGAATCCCGGCACGGCCTTACTTCATTCCAACCCATATGCGGAATCCTCAGTTCGCCCCTAAATCGCCGGACTTGTCCCCCATAAATTCCCAAGCCGCGCTCCTCGGGCGCTTCCTCGCTCGAAGCGAACAGCGCTTGAAGGCCAAGACAAATTCCCAAAAACGGCACGTCGGCCCGAATCCGTTCGATCAGCGCTTCGCGAACCTGAAGCCCATCAAGGGCGCGCATCATCTGGCCGAAATGTCCCACGCCGGGAAGGATGATTTTCGAGGCCGTCCGAAGCCCCTCCGCGTCGCGCACCAATTCATAAGGCGCGCCCAGGGCCGCCAAAGTATTCTTCACCGATTGCAGGTTGCCGGCGCCGTAATCGAAGATCGAGATCATAGCAAAGCGTCGTTATAGCAAACCTTTGGTGGAAGGAAGCTGCTCCTTCAATCGCGCGTCCCGCGAACAGGCGTACCGCATCGCCCGCGCGAAGCATTTGAAAATCGCCTCGATCTTGTGATGATTGGAGCGGCCGTACAAAACCTTGGCGTGCAGATTCGCGCCCGCATGATTTACGAATCCGCCGAAGAAATCCTCCACCAGTTCCGTTTGCAGATCGCCCACCAGCCGGGTCTTCACCAGGTCCTTGTAGACCAGCGCGGGCCGGCCGCCCAAATCCACCGCGACCACCGCCAGCGTCTCATCCATCGGCAGCACGAAATAGCCGGCGCGATTAATGCCGCGCCTGTCCCCCAAAGCCTTCGAGAAAAGCTGGCCCAGCACGATGCCGGTGTCTTCCACGGTATGGTGTTGGTCCACGTCCAGATCGCCCGCGGCGCGAAGCCTCAAGTCGAACGCTCCGTGCTTGGCGAACAACTCGAGCATGTGATCGAGGAATCGAATTCCGGTAGAGATTTCGTACCGCCCGCGGCCTTCGATTTTCAGCGCGCCACGAATTTGGGTTTCGTTCGTGTTGCGCTCCAGCGCCGACCTCCTCACAGCACGCTCTCAATCTGATTCACGTTTTCGACGATCGCTACGGCCTTCTCTTCCTCGAAGAGCCGCTTCAACTCCTCCCGCCGCAAATGCGATTCCGCCAGTACGCCGATGAAAGGCACGCCGGCCGCGCGAGCGGATCGAGCGTCGTCCACGGTATCGCCCACGTACCACAGCTTTGCGCCCGGCTTGCTGCGTTGGATCGCCAGGAGCCCGTCCGGCGCGGGCTTGCCGCGAGCTACGTGATCGGCGCAAACGATGGGATCGAACCGCAGATCGCGGGCGAAGCGTTCGAGCGTGACGTCCAGCTCATATTGCAGCCGGCCGGTGAAGATCGCAAGACCATAGACCGCCGAAAGGCGTTCTAAGAAACCCGGCTCGGGAAACCACCGCTCGCGGAGGATCAAGCCGTTTCCATCCCGCCCCAGAAAGATGTCGTTGAAATATTGGACCACGGTTTCATAGTCCACCGCAATTCCGAAATCGGCGCAGATCCGCTGCGATAAAGCCCAATCGTTATTCCATCCGCCAGCGTTCTTGTATTGCTGCACCAGCTCGCGAGTCACCCGCCGGCCAGTGAAATGTTCGACGGTCTCCACCACCGCCTCGCGATAGGATTCGGTGACCTCGGCCAGCACGCCGTCCATGTCGAAGACGATTATCGCGGTGCCGTCCATAAAATATCCAACTCCGCGAGGAACCGTTCGGTGGCAAATCGCGTGCCCAAAGTGACGCGCACGCAGCCAGGGATCTCGTAGCTTCGATCCCGCACCAGGACGCCGCGCTCGCGCAACGCGTCGCGGATGGCAACGGCGCGGTCGCCCGCGTGGAACAAAACGAAATTGGCGCGGCTGGGAAAGTAGCGGATGCCCATGCGGTCGAAGGCGCGGTACACGATCTCGCGCGACTCCAACACTTCCGCCACATATTGTTTGATGTATTCCTGGTCGCGAACGGCCGCGCGCGCCGCCAGCGCCGCCAGCGAATTCACGCTATACGGCGACTGCGCTTTCTTGAGCCATGCCACGTTGCCGGCCGAGGAAAACAGGCACCCGCAGCGCATCGCCGCCATCCCGTAAACTTTCGAAAACGTGCGGCTGATGAACAGGTTGGAGTATTCGCGGATCGAGCCCAGTGCGGTGACCCCCGAAAATTCGAAATACGCCTCGTCGATCAAAACCGCCGCGCCCGGAGCGGCCTCCAGGATCTTCCGCACGCCGTCGAGGTCGACGCCGCTGCCCGTGGGATTGTTCGGGTTGGCGATGAGAATCGCGCGCGTGGATGGCTGGATCGCATCCAGGAGTTCTTCCAGCGGGAATTCCAGCGTCTCGCGGCGGAATTCGATTTCGCGCACACAAGCCGCCGCTGCTTCCGCATAGAAGCGATACATCGCGTACGAGGGTTTCAGCGTCAGAACCTCGGCGCCATCGTCCACGTAGCAGTTGATCAGAAGCTGGATCGCTTCGTCGGTGCCGTTAGTGAGAGTGAATTCGTTCTTCGCGGCGCCGAAAAACGCCGCCAACTCTTCGACTGCCTCGACATACTCGGGATAGATCGAAAGACGGTCGGCCGTGAGTTTCTCGCGCAGGAATTCGAGCACTTGAGGAGAGCAGCCGACCGTGTTTTCGTTGAAATCCAGGCGCAGTTTGCCTTCGCGCCCGGCGCTGGGCGGCGAATAAGGCGCCATCCTGCGAATGGCCGCGCGAGGCTCCAGACTACTCACCGCGCACCTCCACGGAGCGCGCATGAGCCTCCAGACCCTCCGCACGCGCCAGAGTCGTGATGACCGGACTCAGGCGCTCCAGCGCACGCGGGCTGAGTTCCTGCACCGAGATCACCTTGACGAAATCGGCCGCCGACAACCCTCCTCGGAATCGCGCCGCGCCGGAGGTCGGCAACACATGGTTCGGACCGGAGACGTAGTCGCCCGCGGCCTCCGGGCTCATGGAGCCAAGGAAAACCGAGCCGGCGTTCTGGACCAATTCCAGCAGCGCCGGATCGTGCAGCGCCAGATGCTCCGGCGCGAGCATATTGGAAAATTCCATCGCGCGCTCCAGCGAATCGAGAATCACGATCGCGCCGTTCGCTTCGATCGACGGTCGAGCGACGGAGGCGGTGGGAAGCGTCTCGAGTTGGCGTTCGATTTCCTGAGCCACCTGCTCCGCCAAAGTTCGCGAAGTGGTAAGCAGGATCGCGGATGCATCCACGTCGTGCTCGGCCTGCGCCAGCATATCGGCGGCGATCCAGCGCGGATTGCCTTCGGCCGCGACGATGACGATTTCCGTGGGACCGGCGACAAAATCGATTCCTGTTTCGCCCGCTACCAGTTTCTTCGCCGCCGCCACGTAAATATTGCCTGGCCCCACGATGCGATCCACGCGCGGCACGGTTTCCGTTCCGTACGCCAACGCCGCGATAGCTTGCGCTCCGCCCATGCGAAAGAAGTGAGTCACGCCGAGCCAGGCGACCAGCGCCGAAATTTCCCGGCTGGGACGAGGACAAGCCACGCAGATCGTCTTCACTCCCGCCACCTGCGCCGGAATGACGTTCATCAAGAGCGTGGAGGGAAGCGGATAACGTCCGGCGGGCGTGTACGCGCCCATCGAATCCAGCGGCCGCACGATTTGGCCCAGGCGGCGCCCGTCCGGATAGTCGACGAATCGCGCTTGGGGAAGCTGACACCGGGCGTATTCCCGGATATTTGCGGCGGCGATGGAGACGGCGTGCTCGAATTCGGGTTCCATGTTCGACTCAACTGAACCGCCGGACTCTTCGCGCACGCTCTCGCCTTCGAAGCCGTCGAATTTTCGCGCGTATTCGAGCAACGCGGCATCGCCCCGCCGGCGCACGTCTTCTAAGATCGGCCGCACCACGCGCTCGGCTTCCTCCAAGCGTTGCGCGCGCCGAGCCAGCGCTCCGATGCCGTCATCCAGAACCCGAATCATCACATTACGATCTTGTTCAACGGGTATTCCACAATCCCCTGCGCGCCCGCTTCCTTCAATCGCGGAAGTATCGTCCGCACGGTGGATTCGTCGAGAATCGTGTTCAAGGCCAGCCAATCGCTGTCGCTCAACGGCGAGATGGTCGGCTTTTTCAGGGCCGGCAAAACGTCCAGAACGGCCTCCAGGTGCGCCCTCTCCACGTTGAGCATCAGCCCCACTTTGCCCAGAGCGTTGATCGCGCCTTCCAGCAGCATTTTGATGTCGCAAAGCTTGCGATGCTTCCAAGCGCTGCCCCAGGCTTCTGAGTTGGCGATCAACTGCGTGTTCGATTCCAGCACCGTTTCCAGGATGCGGAGCTTATTGGCGCGCAGCGACGAGCCCGTCTCCGTTACTTCGACGATCGCGTCCGCCAGAACTGGCGGCTTCACTTCGGTGGCGCCCCAACTGAACTCGACCTTGGCATTGACGCCGTGGCGTTGGAGATAACGGCGGGTGGCGGCCACCAATTCCGTGGCGATCACTTTACCCTCCAGATCCTTCACCGATTGAAACGGCGAAGATTCCGGCACGGCCAGCACCCAGCGCACTTTGCCGAAGCTTTGCTTGGCGTAAATGAGATCGGCGACGGTATGGACTTTGGCTTCGCTTTCCTCCACCCAATCGCGCCCGGTGAGGCCCGCGTCCAACACCCCGTCTTCCACATAGCGCGCCATTTCTTGCGCGCGGATCAGCATGCACTCGATTTCGGGATCGTCGATGCCGGGGAAATAGGAGCGGCTGGAGACGGTGATTTGAAATCCCGCGCGGCGAAAAAGATCCACCGTGGCGTTTTCCAAACTCCCTTTGGGGATGCCGAGCTTGAGTTTCATTCCGCGTCAGCTCCCATAGACTGTTGAGGGATCGTAGGCGCGAGGCTCGCGAATAACCCATTCGCCGTCTTCGAATCTCCGGAAAAAGCAGCTTTCATAACCTTCGTGGCAGACGCCCGGCCCCATCGCTTCCACTTTCACCAGCAGCGCGTCGCGATCGCAATCGGTGGAGATTTCCTTCACCATCAGGCGATGCCCGGAGGTTTCGCCCTTGAGCCAAAGCTTGTTGCGTGAGCGGCTGAAGAACACCGCGCAGCCGGTTTCAAGCGTCTTGCGGTACGCCTCTTCGTTCATGAAGCCCACCATCAGGACCCTCCCCGTGGCGGCATCCTGAATCACCGCGGGAATCAGTCCGCCGAGTTTGCTGAAGTCGAGTTCCATATCGATATCCGTGCAATAAAAAACCCACCGGGACTAGCAGTCGCCCCGGCGGGCTCTTCGATTCCTTGAAATCCAACTTGCGACTATTGATGAGCCCGTCGCGGCATGACTCGCCCGCAATGGCGATGGTGGCAATGATACCTATGGCGCGCGACGAACATTAAACGACAGCATAACACATTGCGCTAGGTCCGCGCCGTGAAACTGACGGTGTCTGGAGTCTCTGTCCAGGGGGGATGGCCCGGGCCCAAAAACAGCTTTTCAAGGAAATGCAGGCGGAGTGGGAGAAAGACTGGGCTGAATTATGACCAACTACCTGGATACGCAGCTCGTGGTCTGGCTCGGTGAGGCGCGGCTCGACCGGCTAACTCCCCTGGCCCAAGCCGCGCTCGAGGATGGCGAATTGGCGATCTCGCCTATGGTTCTGCTGGAGCTCGAGTATTTGTATGAGATCCACCGTATCGTCAGACCACCGCTCGCGCTGGCGCAACAACTGTGGAATCAGATCGGCCTCGAAATCAAAGACGCCGGGTTCGCCGCCATAATTTGAACCGCCATCTCAGAAACCTGGACTTGCGACCCGTTTGACAGGATCATCGTCGCTCATGCGCGCGCCGACTCCGCGCCATTGATCACTTCGGATAGCAAGATTCGCGAGAATTATTCCAAGGCGATCTGGTAGTCGCTCGCGCCGGGGGACCGCCAAACGATCATGTTGGGCCGCGCAGAGCGGCGCAAAGCGGCTCTGTTACGCTGGAAATCTCATGAGTCTTCAGGTCACCCTTCCGGATGGCAGCGCTCAAACCGTTGCGCAAGGAACCCGGCCGATCGATGTGGCCAGATCCATCAGCTCGCGGCTGGCCGACGACGCGATCGTCGCGCGCGTCAACGGGGATCTGTGGGATTTGAACCGTCCCCTGGAAGCCGACTCGAAGCTCGAGATTCTGACGCCGCGCAACCCGGAGGCGCTCGAAGTCTATCGTCACTCGACGGCCCACTTGCTTGCCGCGGCGGTGCTGGAGTTGTTTCCCGAAACCAAGCTCGGGATCGGACCCCCCATCGAAACCGGTTTCTACTACGATTTCCAGCGCGAGATGCCGTTCACGCCGGAGGATCTCGAAAAAATCGAAAAACGGATGTGGGAGATTCAAGCGCGCGATTTGCCCTACGAGCGGAAGTACACGCCCAAAGAAAATGGTCTGAAACTCTACGCCGATCAGCCCATGAAATGCGAGCTCATCACTGAGCGCGCGGGCGACGTTTTTTCGGAATACACCCTGGGACCAGGGTTCATCGATTTCTGCCGCGGCCCGCACATCACATCGACCAAAAAAATCAAAGCGTTCAAGTTGCTTTCCATCGCCGGCGCATATTGGAAGGGCGACGAGCACAATCAGCGCCTCCAGAGAATCTACGGAACGGCCTTCTTCAACAAGAAAGATCTGGAAGAATACCTCAACAAGCTCGAAGAGGCGAAAAAGCGGGATCATCGCAGGCTCGGCCAGGAGCTCGACCTCTTCAGCATTCAGGACCTCGCCGGGCCGGGCTTGATCTTCTTCCATCCGAAGGGCGGGATCGTGCGCAAGCTGATCGAGGATTGGATGCGCGATCAATACTTGAAACGCGGCTATTCGCTGGTCTTCACGCCGCACGTGATGCGCGCCGATGTATTCCGCACCTCGGGTCATCTGAGCCATTTCGCGGAAAATATGTTCGCGGGCATGGAGCTCGACGACGCCGAATACCGGCTGAAGCCGATGAACTGCCCCGGCCACATTCTGATTTATCGGGACAAGCTCCGCAGCTATCGCGAGCTGCCGGTGCGGCTGGGCGAGCTCGGCACTGTGTATCGCTATGAGCGCAGCGGCACGATGCACGGCCTGTTGCGCGTGCGCGGCTTCACGCAAGACGACGCCCACATCTTCTGCACGGCGGAGCAGATCGAAGACGAAGTGGTGAGTTGTCTGGAATTTGCCATGGACGTTCTCAAAACCTTCGGCTTCGACGAGTATGAAGCGGAAGTCTCCACTTGGGATGGGGGCGCGAGCGGGCAATATCTCGGATCCGCGGACCAATGGGAGTTGGCGGAAAACGCTCTCAAGGGCGCGGTGAATCGGCTGAATATTAAGGCTCCGTTGGTCACGGGCGAGGCCGCGTTCTACGGGCCGAAGATCGATGTGAAGCTGCTGGATGCGCTCGGGCGCAAGTGGCAGCTTTCCACGGTTCAATTCGATTTCAACCTGCCGCAGCGCTTCGGGCTGGAGTACGTGGCCGAGGACGGCAAGCGCCATCAGCCGCTGATGGTGCATCGCGCACTCTACGGCAGCGTGGAGCGTTTCTTTGGCACGCTGGTAGAGCACTATGGGGGCGCGTTTCCTGTGTGGCTCGCGCCGGTGCAGGCCGTGGTGATGCCCATCACCGACCGGCAGCTCGACTACGCGAAAAAAGTTCACGCGCAATTGGAAGCGGCCGGCTTTCGCGCGCAGCTCGACGATCGCAAGGAAAAAGTGAACCTCAAAATCCGCGAGGCCCAATTGCAGAAGATTCCCTACATGCTGGTGGTGGGCGACCGCGAAGCGGAATCGGGCGCGGTGTCCGTGCGGCATCGTAAGCACGGCGACATGGGAGCCAGACCCGTGGAGCAGTTCCTCGCCGATCTGCGCGGGACGGTAGACCTGAAGGTAGCCAAAGAGTGATCTGAAGGTCGCCAAAGATTAGCGGCGCCGCGGGATCACCGCCCTTGGCGCTTAAAGAACTGCACTTGCCGCTCGTGGCGCTCGGCCGCCCTCGCGCGTCGGGAATGTCCCCAGGTTGCGCGGCTTGCCGGTGCGCGAGTCATTTTTTCGCGAATACAGACGGTATTCGCCGGATTTCAGCTTGCGGATCATGTTGGCCCTCCCTCATATTGGTGATGCGCGTTTGAAGCGCCTGTTGCGGGCGCGTCCATCCGCTAATCATGGCAGTGGAAGCCCCTTGCTACAGTTGAGAATGGCGTGCGGTCTTTCCTGAGAGCCATCTTGCGGGCATGCGTTGCGCTCGCCATCTTCGCCGCGTTTCTCTATGCCGCGGACGATTTCTGGGCGCTCCATCAGGGCCGGCCGACCGAGCAAGTGAAGGTGGACCGCATCTACGCGGATTTGACCCACTGGAATTACGTGGAGTACTCGGTCGGCACTCCGGTTGTGGAGACGTGCCTCGACGCGCTTATGCCCCATTTCGGATACACCCCGTGCTGGTATCTGCGGCGGCACACCATGCGGCAGATCGGCCCGTAGACGGCGGACCAAGTTTTGCTCGAAGCTGGTAGACTTACCGGTTAATGCTCAAGTATCCTCTGCCGGTGTTGCTCCTTTTTGCTTGCCACACATGGGCGCAGGCGGTTGATCGCGATAGCGAGCCTTCCGCGATTGTCGAGCTTGGCGGAGCCGCGAGCTGGAACGTCAACAGCGGCGGAGCGAGCGCGGGCGCCGACGCCGCCATCGAATTTACGCCCATAGAAAACTGGCTGGAGATGGAAGTGGGAACCACGCCGCTGTTCACCCGCCACTCGACGGAATGGGATACCGATCTGCTGTTCAAAAAGCCCTGGACGCTTTCTAAAAAGGCGGAGTTCATGGTTGGGATTGGCCCGGAATGGGTCCACACGAGCCAATCCGGCATAAAAACGAATGCGATTGCCGCGGAATTCGCGCTGGATTTTATGTACTGGCCCGGCGGGAAACACAAATTCGGCTGGTTCGTCGAGCCATCTTACGATTACACTTTCGGCCATGGGCATGAGAAGTCCATCGGCGTAAGTTGGGGACTGCTGATCGCAATCCGGTGAAACGGCGCTAGCGGTTTTCCGCCGGTTTTACTTCTACAAAGCGGCCGTCGGTGTAGTCGAAGACATATTGGGCTTTGGCGATTACGGTTTCCGGCCAGGCGTCGTGTCTCTGGAGGTGAATTTCGATGTTCGAATCCCTCCAGACTAATGCCGCGATGAAATATGTATCCCATCGGCTGGGGAAGGGATCGTTCAGGAAGACAACCTTGCTAGAAGAGACCGGGTGTACGCCCAACTCGCGAATCTGCCGGATGGCCTTCGCGGTCTCTTCGCCGACTTTAAGCCAGATCCAGACAAGCTTGCGATCCTGGCGAACGGTTTCGTGCCAATAAGCGGCAATACAGCCCGCGAGACCCGCCGCGACGATGGCTCTTCTCGGCAGACCGGCGAACGGCAGGCGGGCGAAATGGCGGAGGATCGTTTGAATGGCGAGCGCTGCAAGCATGGCCCATCCCGCCACAACGATGTACAGAGTAGCTTGTCCTCGATCCGGCAAGAAGGCGAGCGGAAGCGGCGTCACCACTACCCACACCCACAAGAACAGCCATCGCGGATCGAACTTTCGCAGACCCCAATTGCGGAGGCCCAAGTACAGCAGCACGCCCCACAGCGCCAGAACGCGGCCCATGGTGAAGACGTCCGTGTAAAAGATGGTGTTCAGAAAAAGCGTATTGGAGGAGGAAAAGCGCTGCCAGGTGTAAACGGGCCGGTACGCATCGAATTCGGTGAGCGCGCCGGGCCCTGTCGTTTTGCCCAGGATGAAGATCAAGGTCAGAGCGCCGCCCACGAGCGCCGGCCCAAGTTTCGCCCTTCGGCCCCGAAACAATATCTCCCATGCGAGGATCAACACCGGCAGTGAGACGGCCATTTCCTTGGCATCCAGGGCGCAGATGTAAAGCCCGAGAAAGACGCAAGTCTGCGAAAGCGTCAGGCCGAACCGCGTCGCGGCTCGTGTTTTCCTGTGGCGAATGTAATAAAGAAATGCGGCAAAGAAAAAGCCGCCGCAGAGAACGTCGTAAATGAACGCGCCATCGTAGTGGAGGTTGCTGATCCCTGCGTGGTAGGCCATGGGAAGCGAAGCCAGCGCGGCGATCTTCCACGATCGAGCGATCATTTTCGCCAATTGAAAAAAGACAAAGGTGTTCAGCAATAGAATCAGCGACCGCGCGATGCTGAACGGAAGAGGATTCAAACCGAAGAGCCCATAGAGGGGCAGGTAGTAGAGCGCACCCATCGGCCGGATGGTTTTGCTCCAGAAAACAAAATCGGCGCCGATGGTTCTCCACAGCGGAGGACTCCAGTGGCGGTAGAGATTCATCATCTCGTCGGACCCGAAATGCGCGCGAGGGACGGCGGCGTGAAAGACGCAAAAGAAGATCGCCAGCACGGCCCAGAATAGGACTCGCAAGGGATGCCAAACGGCGCGCGCTGTGGGGGCCTGGCGGCCGACACGTTCGAGCGCGGCCGGGGCGGGAGACATGCCTTTAATTGTACGGGAGCATAAGAACATTACCCTCCCCGCCGGCAATTCTGATATTGTACTGGGATAGTAAAGGAGTTTCTATGAAACCCAGCCTGTTTCTCATACTCGCCTGCCTCGGTGGGGCCGCCTGGCACGTGTCAGCCGCCGATTTGGGAGGACCGGTTCCCGAGATCAAATTCGACTCGGTGACGGACTTCTTCAAGTTCCCCAACGATCTGCACTTGGGCGAAGCATCGGGAGTGGCCGTCAATTCCAAAAAACACATCTTTATTTTCAGCCGCGGCAACACCACCGGACCCGCTTACGGCGCTACCGCCGCGCAGATTCTGGAATTCGATCAGAACGGCAAGTTTGTCCGGGAGATTGGTCACAATCTCTACGCGTGGTCGTTCGCCCACACGGTTCGCGTGGACAAGGACGATAATCTCTGGGCCGTCGATAAAGGCTCGGACATGGTGATCAAGTTCAACCCGGAAGGCCGCGTCACGATGGTGTTCGGACGCAAGAAGGAAGCCTCCGACGAAGGCGGGCCGTGGACGCGCGTGAATCCGCCGCGCCCGGCCGTCGATGGCCAGTTCCGACAGCCCACCGATGTCACTTGGGATCCCGAGGGCGACGCCTTCATCAGCGACGGATATATCAATTCGCGCGTAGCCAAGTACGACAAAAACGGCGATTGGGTGAAGCAATGGGGTGGTCCGGTTCCGGAGGCGGATCGCGCCAATCCCAAACCGCTCGAGTTCAACACGCCTCACAGCATCGCAGCCGACGCCAAGGGCAACGTCTACGTCGCCGATCGCGGGAATCGCCGCATTCAGGTCTTCGACAAGGACGGAAATTTTCTAAAAATCATCACCATCGATGTCCCCGTCCCCGCGGACGCACATCCGTGGTACGGCGCTCAGCCCACCCAACAAGCGGGCGTTGCGCAAAGCGGCGCTCCATGGGCCATTTGCATCACGCCCGGGCCGGGTACGCAATATCTTTATAGCTCCGACGCTTTCCCCGGACGTATCTACAAGCTTTCGCTGGATGGGCAAGTGCTCGGCGTGCTGGGAAAATCGGGGCGGCAGTTGAAGCAGTTCGGCTGGATTCACGAACTGGCCTGCCCGTCTGAAAACGAGATTTACGCCGCCGAGATTCTCAATTGGCGCGTGCAGAAATTGATTCTGCATCCGGGGAAGTGAAGTGAGTGACGCCGGGTGAGTTGACGCCGGGCGTCTTACCGGATTCCCCACTCCTGAAATAAAAACGCCAGTACATCCGCCCGCTGGGCGATGCGCTCGCTCAGGGCCGTTCCGATCCCGTGCCCGGAGGTGCTGCTGGTGCGCAACAAAACCGGCTGTTTCGTGCCTGTGGCCTGTAGCGCAGCCGTCATCTTCCGCGAGTTCATCGGGTCCACACGCGGATCGTTGGCCCCGGTCAGAAACAGCACGGCCGGATATTGCGTGCCGGCCTTCACGTGGTGATAGGGCGAATACGCGTACAACGCGCGGAATTGGTCCGCTTCCTTCACGGTTCCAAACTCCGTCACGTTGAATGCGCCATTGGGTGACAATTCCACCCGCAGCATGTCGTAAATGCCAACGTGCGATACGACAGCGTGGAATAATTCGGGGTGCTGGGTTAGCTCCGCGCCCATGAGCAGGCCACCGTTGCTGCCGCCTTCGATGGCCAGGTGCGCGGGCGAGGTGTAATGCTGGTCGATGAGATGTTGCGCGCACGCGGCAAAATCGTCGAACACATTTTGCTTCCGCGTGAGCATGCCAGCCTTGTGCCATGCTTCTCCAAATTCGCCGCCACCGCGCAGATTGGCGATAGCATAAACCACCCCGCGGTCGAATAGAGGCCGCAGGCTGGGATCAAACGCGGGGGTCAGATTGATCGCGTATCCTCCATAGCCGTATAGAAGCGCCGGGTTGTTGCCGTCCAGCTTGGCGCCCTTGCGTCGCAGGATGGTCATGGGAACTTTCGTTCCGTCCTTTGATACCGCTGTCTCGCGAAGCACCTCAATATCGCTGAAATCAGCGGGCGCTGTCTCGCGAAGAGCGGTGTTTTCGACGCGGCTTGACGCCGGGTCGAAGCGGAACCAAGCCGCCGGCTGAACGTAGGTCACATTCTGAAAGAGGACTTGGTCGTTCTTGTAGCTCAGCAGTTGCAGAACAGACGAAACCGGAGGCAGCGGGATGATGCCTTGACTATGCCCGCCGGTATCCCCGCTGGTATCAAAGATGCGAACCTGGCTGGGGCCGCCTACCAGATCGGCCACGTACAAATGGTGCCCCTCGGCCAGGAACTGTGAGATGGCGACGCCGCTTTCGGCAACTACAGTCTGCGATTGCGCCACTTGCGGCCGATCGAGCGAAACCTTGAGGATTTTGCCCATGGGCGCGTTGTGATGCGAAAGCAAATAGACGAATCTATCATCACCGAAAGCCGACATGGAGACATCGTCCGCCAGCCCTGCGAGCTTGACCCATGCCTTGCCTGGCGCGAGCAGATAATGCTCGAATTGGCCCCCGTCGCCGTACGCCATCCGTGCCAGAATGGAGCGGCCGTCGGTCGACGTGTGGAGCTCGATTTCGGCAATGCGCGGGAAATCCTTTCCCAGCGAATAAGTGTCTTTAGAGCTATCGGTGCCCAGGCGATGAAACCAGATCTGCTGGTAGAAATCCAGGTCTGCCGGAGGGCGCTCGCCCGCGCGCGGATAGCGCGTATAGAAAAAGCCCGAACCATCCTGATTCCACGCCAAGCTGCCGCCCGCGGTACCTCCGTTGACGCGCCGGATCAGGTCCGGCAGTGCTCGCCCTGTTGCCGCGTCGAAGATGTGGACGTCCCCGCTTTCGCTTCCGCCCTGGGACATCGATACGGCGACGTACTTGCCGTCCACTGAAGGAACGTAGAAATCGATGGCCGTGTGACCGGTGGGGTCGATCTGTGTCGGATCGACTATCACCCGAGCGGATGCGGCGTCGTCTACGGAGATCTCATCCAGCGCCGGCTGCTCCTTGGGTGGCGTTTCGACCATCGCGAACAGATGACCGCCGTAATACGACAGCGCGCTGAAGCGCCGGGACCGTTGCGTGTAGATGCGCTCCAGTTCCGCCGCCACAGCCTTTCGGAGCGGCAACGCGTCCAGATATGCTCTGGCGTAGGTGTTCTGTGCCGCGCTCCAAGCCTGGACGGCGGGATCAGACCAGTTCTCGAGCCAGCGGTAATCATCCGTGACCTTTACGCCGTGGTACTCGTCGGTGACCGGCCTTTTATCGGTCGAAGGCGGAGTGGCCGCGAGGAGCACGGAGGCGAACAGAATCGCACAACTGGAGGCGAGGGCGAGGGGTTTCATGCCCTTATGCTAGCCGAACTCGGGCTGTCCAAGAAACGAAAGTGTATCGAATCATTTGCCCGCGACGACCTGGGAAGCACGCCGCGCAGCAGCGTAAAGGTTCAGACGCGAGTACACACCGAACGGCAATCCGTCGTCAAGAAAACCGCCGCCCGGTCCTTCCGTTTCGGTCAGGATCCTGTCCACCTGTTCTAGTGTCAACGACGGAAAAGCGAGCGTAAGTAGATATCCGGCCTCCGGCGCGAGCTTACCGACGTCCTCCAGCACGCCGGCATTCTTTGGGTACATGACTGGTAGGTCATAGGTCTGTGTCGCGGCGTAGAAGGCTTCATTCGCTGCCGGATTGCTCAGACGCCCTGTGTCCTCTTTTGCGCAGACTTCAATCGTGTTGCCGCACGCCGTCCGCAAGAACGAAACCAGCTCTGCGCGGGCCTTTTTCACGGCAGCCTGGAAGTCGTCCTGGCCGACGTAGGCGCGATCGTTTGCGAGAAGATGGGCCATATCGTAGAGCGCGAGCGTTCGTCCACCAATAATGTCCATTGAGTAATGTGCGCCCATGAGGATGCGATCATTCCCGTACTCCGCGCCCCTCGCCACCATCTGCGGATAGCGCTCCGGCACCAGAACCGCCAGGAGCAACGCCCCCGTGTAGCCATAAGTCGTATGACCGCTAGGAAACGAAGGGCTGTTGATCAGATTCATGATCGGTCCACGGTTGTAGACGAAGTTGTCCGCGGGACTATTGAAATAATCGAAACCGAAAAAGCGAGTAACGTTTGGCTCGGTTTGAAAGGGGCGTGAATTGCCGTAGGTGTCGGCGCCGGGGGAGCCCGCTGGAAGTCCATAGCTCTTGCCATAGACGTCCGTGGTGCCACCAACCGTCTTCAGAATCGCCATCGCCTCGGCCGAGACGGGGGCCGCTCCATCGGTCGTGGCGTTGGCAAAGAAATACTTAGCGGAAGTCGCATTCGCACTGGTCGTGTTATAAGCGCGCTCGATGACATTGGCGACCGCCGGAGACACACTGGTCGAATGCTCCCGGTCAATGTAGTGGGCGCGGGAGAGATACGCGGCGCCTAGCGTCGTCCCAAGCCCGTCACACAGATCGGCGAGATCGATATTTGCGATGAACGCATCGCGAAGCGCTTGTTGCTGCTGCCCTGCGAAGGGCAGCAGTGTCGGCTGTGCAATCGCACCTGTCTGAATTCCCCCAGTCATTGTATAGTTGGCACCGAGGGCGGCTTGGCCTGCCTCGGTGTTCGGCAAGGCGGTTATTGGGGCGAGACCTTTCAGGACGGCGATGTCCGTGGGGGATTGCGCGATGACAGGGAGCGCCAGAAGGGCGCAGGACGCTCCGACCCTCAGAAAACCCCTCATGTTAAGCATCCTCCTTCGATGAACACGTTTCCTAGGGGCTAACAAAGCATTCTCTCATGCAGATCAGAAGCGGCACCCCCGCCAGCGGGCTCCGTCTTGGGGCAGCTACTTAGAGGCAACAAAAACTCGCGGCACCAACCGCACGGGCGCGGTCGCTGTTCCTCGTTTGGCCTCTGGCGGTTTGCAAAGATGGCACGAACATGCGGCGGGAGAGTTTTTTGCGGGAGCAGTCACACCCACGTTTATACAACCTCAGTGTGAGAGCTTGGTGACAGTGGAATCACAGCTTGAATGTGCCGATTGATCGCGAACGGCGTGGGCCGCGCAACTCCCTGCATCGGCCCAAGGGGGGATCTACTTCATCGAATCCGCCAAAGAGAAAATCGGCAGGTACAGCGACACCAGTACGAAACCAACAAAGCAGCCCATGCAGATCAGGATGGCCGGCTCGATCAGGCTGAGGGCGGCGGTGACGCGCGTGGAAACGTCGTCCTCATAGAATTCGGCGACGCTCGAAAGCATGGCGGGAAGAGCGCCGGTGGATTCGCCTACTTCGATCATGTCCATGGAGAGCGCCGGAAACAATTTCGTGGTGCGCAGCGCCTGCGACAGCGCCTGCCCCTCGCGAACCAGCTTCGTGGATTGGTCGAGCGCCTTCTTCAACACCCGCGTACCGAGCGAATCCGCCGCCGTGTCCAGCGCGGCCATCAGCGGAATGCCGCCCATCAGCAGCGTTCCCAGCACCCGCGAAAACTGCGCCACTTGAAACTTCAGCCACACCTCGCCGGCAAAAGGCGTTTTGAGCAGGAGGCGATCCAGCGCTTCTTTTCCCGAAGGCGTCCGCGCCCAGTAGCGGAATAGAAGCAGCGCCAGAATCAGGCAAATGAATCCGAAGACGACGTAGCCGCGCGCGGTGGTGCCGATGGAGATAAGGATCTGGGTGGGCGCGGGGAGCCGCGACCCCATGCTGCTGTAAAGCTGCGCGAAATTCGGCACGACGTAGGTGACCAGGAAGGTCACCAGCCCGAAAGCGAGAAAGACCAGCACTGCCGGATACAGCATGGAAACGATCAGCTTCTTGCGTACCGATAGCGAAAGTTTTTGATAGGCGATGAACCGCTCCAGCACTTCGGATAAAGCGCCGCTGCGCTCCCCGGCCAGTACGCTGGTGACATAAATCGGCGGAAACACGCCTTGCCGCGCGAAGGCATCGGAGAGCAGCGCGCCATTCCGGACTTCCTCTCGCACGCGCTTGATATGGCGCGAAAGTTTGGAGTCGGTGAGCCTTTCCGCCAGCAAATCGAGCGACTTCAGAATCGGCAGCCCGGCGCGAATCAGCGTCACAAATTGCTGATTAAAGATAAGGAATTTTTCAAGATTCAGTTTGCCGCCGCGCGCCCGCAATGCCGCCGCTTCCGAGCGCGGCTTGATGGAATAGATCAGAAAGCCTTGCTGGGTGAGGCGGTCGCGCAGCTCGCGCTCGGATTCAGCCTCGGCGACCTGCTGATGCATTTCGCCGCGGGCGTCCGCGTATTTCAGCGACCATTCAGACATCGCGGATTTATCCCCAAAATAGCACGACGCGCGGGCAGGGAAGAGCGTGCAGAGAAGTTCTTGCTTCCCTCGGTAAACTATTGTATAGTCTAACTATGGAAGAGCGAACGGAAATTCCTCCCGGAACCCTGTACATGCTGATTTTAAAGACCGTGGCGCGCATCGGGCCGATGCACGGCTATGGCATCGCGCAATATATCCAGCAAATCTCCGAGGACGTGCTGCGGGTAGAGGAAGGATCGCTCTATCCGGCTTTGCAACGGATGCTGATTAAGGGTTGGCTCGTGGCGGACTGGAAACAATCGGAGAACAACCGGCGCGCGCGATTCTACCGGCTGACGCCTGCGGGACGTAAGCAGCTCGTCGCGGAATTGGCGGAGTTCGATCGCGTCATGGGCGCGATCGGAAAGGTGATTCAGCCGGCATGATTCTCGAAGTTTTGAGACGGCTTGCCTATTATTTCCGTCGCCGCCAGTTCGAAGAAGACCTGGACGAGGAGATGCGCCATCATGCCGAGCTCGCGGGACGCCCGCAATTCGGAAACATCACGCGATGGAAGGAGGAAAGCCGGACCATGTGGGGATGGACGTTTGTAGAGCAGTTGATGCAAGATCTGCGCTATGCCGTGCGGGCGATGAAAAACAACCGCGCTTTCACCGCGCTGGCGGCTCTGTCGCTCGCGCTCGGCATCGGCGCGAACACCGCGATCTTCAGCTTCATGGACGCGATTCTGCTGCGCTCCCTGCCGGTCAACGATCCTGAGTCACTGGTCATGGTGAACTGGCACATCCGCGGAACGCCATATACCCGAGGCAGAGCGGAGCCGAACACCGTTGTCTACGGCATGAGCGGCAGCATCTACGAAGAGGGTGAAGCCAGCTCGACGGCCGCAATTCTCCCCTACCCGGCGTTCGAAGTTCTTCGGAAGAGCAGTTCTTCCGTTTTCTCGAGCGTCTTCGCCTTTCGAAAAACCGGCCGGCTTAATGTTTCGATCAAAGGACAAGCGGACGTCGCCGGCGGCGAGTACGTCTCGGGCGACTATTTTCGCGGCCTCGGAATCCCACCGGCCGCGGGAAGGCTGCTCATTGGGGATGACGATCGCCCCGGTGCGACCGCTGTCGCCGTGGTGAGCTTCGCATTCGCCCAGGCGCGTTTCGGAGGCATCGCGAATGCCGCGGGAGCCTCGATTCTGATCAACAATGTTCCATTTAGTGTGGCAGGCGTGACGCCGCCAGAGTTTTTCGGCACTTTGCCTGGCGAGGCTCCGGATGTCTATTTGCCGATGCACGCCAACTTGCTGTTGGAGGATTATCCCTTCGGAGGCCCGGCCGCGATGTATCTCGACCAGAACTTCTATTGGCTGGAGATGATGGGACGTCTGCAGCCTGGCTCTAGTCGCGTGCAAGCGCAAGCCGCGCTGGCCGGACCATTCCATCAATGGGTGGAGTCCACGGCCAAAACCGAGCACCAGCGGGCGGACCTGCCCGAGCTGAGGCTCGTAGAAGGCGCTGGCGGGCTGGATGCGCTGCGCCGGCAGTTTTCGAGGCCGCTATACGTCCTGATGGCGCTGGTGGGATTCATCCTTGCCATCGCGTGCGCCAACGTCGCGAATCTCCTGCTCGCGCGCGCTACCGCGCGAAGACGGGAAATAGCGGTGCGGCTGAGCATGGGTTCGGCGCGCTCGCGCGTGATCCGGCAACTGCTCACCGAGAGCGTTTTGCTTGCGTCCCTGGGAGGCATTCTCGGAGTGTTTGTGGCGAAATGGAGCATCCCATTCCTGACGCTGCTTTTGGAGATCGACTCTCTGAATGTGAGCCTGGACTGGCGCGTGATGAGCGTGGCGGCGGGGCTGACGCTCGCGACCGGCGCACTGTTCGGGCTCGCTCCGGCGCTTCAATCGACGCGCCTGGATGTGATGCCTGCTCTCAAAGAGGCGCGGGAGGCAGGCCACAAAAGGCGGTGGCGCGCTCCGCTTATCGCGCTTCAAGTCGCGCTGTCGTTTCTGATTCTGGTGGCAGCGGGGCTTTTCGTGCGGACGCTTTCGAATCTTCAGTCGGTCGAACTGGGATTCAATCGCGAGAACCTGCTGTTGTTCCGGCTAAACGCCCGCCAGGCAGGGCACGGCGATGCGGACATCGCGTCGTTCTACACGGATCTACAGAAACAATTCAGCGCCGTTCCCGGAGTGCGCGGCGTGAGTCTATCGCATGAGGCATTCATCGCCGCGGGTAGTTCGCAGGTCATCAACGTGCCGGGCGCGCCGCCGGATCTCTCAACGCATCTTTTGTATATAGGCCCCGCGTTCTTTTCAACGATGCAAATTCCCATGCTATTGGGCCGCGAAATCGAAGAGCGCGACGGTCCAAACTCGCCGGAAGTCGCCGTCGTCAGCGAGAAATTCGCCAAGAAAAATTTCGGCGATGAGAATCCCATCGGACGCCGGCTGGTTATGGCGGGGCGCACTCCTCGCGATATGGAGATTGTCGGCGTAGCCAAGGAGGCGCGCTATGGCGGCCTGAGGCGGGAAGTTCCGCCGGTCGTTTACATGCCGTACAACCAGGGCGCGCAGAGGATTGTGGCTGGAGTGACTTATTATCTGCGTACAGCCGGCGATCCGCTGGCCTACGCAAACACGGTGCGCCAAATCGTTCACCGGGCGGACGCCCGTGTGCCGGTCACCAGCATTAAAACCCAGACTGCGCAGATCGACGACACGATTAGCCAGGAGATCGCCTTCGCGAAATTGTGCACCGCGTTCGCGATTCTTTCGCTCGCCATCGCTTGCATCGGTCTTTACGGAACGCTCAGTTACAACGTGGCTCGCCGGACCAACGAAATTGGGATTCGCATGGCCCTGGGCGCCCAGCGGGGAGGTGTGATCGGGATGATTCTGCGGGACGTGCTGTCGATGGTTCTGATCGGCCTGGCGATCGGACTGCCCGGCGCGTTGGCCACTTCGAAATTCCTCGGCTCATTTTTGTATGGAATGAAGCCCAACGATCCGCTCGCGCTAACGGCGGCGGTAGCGGCTCTGTTGGCGGCGGCGCTGGCGGCCGGTTACGCGCCCGCTCGGCGGGCATCGCGGATCGATCCGATGGCGGCTCTACGTCATGAATGAACTGTTCAGAAAGCTCGCCTACTACTTCCGGCGTCGGCGATTTGAAGAAGAACTCGACGAGGAGATGCGCCATCATGCCGAACTTGCCGGGAGGAAACAGTTCGGAAACATCACGCGCTGGAAGGAGAAGAGCCGGGCCATGTGGGGATGGGCGTTTTTCGAGCAGTTGATTCAAGATCTGCGGTACGCGGTGCGAGCGATGAACAACAATCGCGCCTTCACTGCGCTGGCGGCGCTGTCGCTCGCCCTGGGCATCGGCGCGAATACTGCGATCTTCAGCTTCATGGACGCGATTCTGCTGCGGGCGCTGCCGGTACAGGATCCCGAATCGCTCGTTGTGCTGAATTGGCATCTAGCGCAGGGCTCTGGAGCCAGCGGATCGGGTGAGGTTGACACGTCCGTGGTTCACGGCATGTCAGGCTCCATCGATCCGGACCCGCGCGGTGGAGTCGTTAGCGGCATTTTCCCGTACGCCGCCTTCGAGACCCTCCAGAGAAACGATGCCCCTTTTTCCTCCCTGTTCGGCTACTTCCGCGAATTCGGCGCATTCAATGTGAAAGTTCGCGGACAAGCGGAAATGGCGCGCGCCGATTTCGTTTCCGGCGATTATTTCCGCGGCCTCGGTGTAGTTCCCGTCGCCGGGCGGCCGCTGCTCAACGACGACGACCGCGTGGGAGCGCCCCTGGCCGCGGTGCTCGGCTTCGCTTATGGCCGCAAACGTTTCGGCGATCCTCTGAAAGCTGTCGGGACTGAGATTTCGATTAACAATGTCCCAGCGACGGTAATCGGCGTAGCTCCGCCGGAATTTTTCGGCGTGGATCCGGCGGGGTCGCCCGATTTGTTCGTCCCGCTCCACTCCAGTCTTTTGCTCGAGCCGAAAGGGGCGCCCATCAGCCTTCCGGCGCAGTATCTGGATAAAAACTACTATTGGTTGCACGCCGTCGCTCGCTTGCGGCCGGGCGTGACCCTCGCGCAGGCTCGGGCCGCGCTCGCGCCCGTGTTTCACGAATGGGTGGCAAGCACCGCCGCGAACGACAAGGAGCGGGCCGATCTTCCCGAGCTTCTGCTCCAGCCGGGACGCAAGGGCGTCGATAGCCTTCGCCGGCAATTCTCGGAGCCGCTTTTCCTTCTGCTCGCATTGGTTGGCTTGATTCTGGCGATTTCTTGCGCGAATATCGCAAACCTTCTGCTGGCACGCGCGGCAGCACGAATGCGCGAGATGGCGGTGCGGCTGAGCGTGGGCGCGACCCGGCTCCGCGTGATCCGCCAGCTTTTAACAGAGAGCGTTCTGCTCGCCTCGGTAGGCGGACTTCTCGGAATTCTGATCGCGATTTGGGGCATTCGATTTCTCACTCTGCTCTTGGCGAACGGCCAGGAAGGTTTCATCCTCCGCGCGGAATTGAACTGGCACGTCCTTGCGGCCGCGGCAGGGCTTTCCATGCTCACCGGGATTTTGTTCGGCCTCGCCCCAGCGGTCCAATCCACGCGCGTGGACGCGATGCCTGCCTTGAAGGATGGAACCATCTCCAAGCCCGGGCGGAGCCGTGGATTGCCGCGATTGTTGGTCACCGCGCAAATCGCGATTTCACTGCTGGTGCTGGTTGCCGCGGGCCTGTTTGTGAGGACGCTCTCCAATCTGCAATCGATTCAGGTTGGATTTAATCGGGAGAATTTGCTCATATTCAACGTGAACGCGAGGCTGGCCGGACATAGCGATCCCGAAATCGTGGAATTCTATGAGAATCTCCACCGGCAATTTCAATCCATTCCCGGAGTGCGAAGCGCAAGCCTGTCCAATCTCCCGATGATGATTGGCGGGCGGATGGGGTGGACGATGGAGATCCGCGGCAAGCAGACGCCCGTAATCGGGCTCTTGGCCGTTGGCCCATCGTTCCTTAAGACCATGCAGATTCCGATTCTTGTGGGCCACGATATCGAGGATCGCGGACGTGCCGTCGCGGTGGTGGATGAGGAATTCGCCAAAACTTATTTCCCTAATGAGAATCCCATCGGGCAGCATTTGAACCTGTTTTCCGGTGCGTCTCTCCCGTCGTGGGTGCGGGTTCCCGAGGGAAACATGGAGATCGTGGGCGTAAGCGCCAACGCGTCCTACGGCAATGTAAGGCCGAGGCCCGGCTCTTCTCCGGTCGTTTATTACCTATACAACCGGGCCAGTTTCCCGCCCATCGTAGATATGACGTTTGAGTTGCGCACCACTGGGAATGCTTTGACGTACGTCAACGCGGTGCGCGAAATCGTCCGCAGAGACGATCCGGGCGTGCCGGTATCCGATGTTAAGACGCAAGCAGCGGAAATCCGCGAGCAGATGGGCCAAGAGAACACCTTCGCGCGTCTTTCCGCCGCGTTTGCGTTTCTCGCTCTCGCGATTACTTGCGTGGGGCTATACGGGACCGTGAGTTATAACGTCGCCCGCCGTACGAACGAGATCGGCATTCGGATGGCTTTGGGCGCGCAGCGGAGGCGCGTGGTGTGGATGGTTCTGAGGGAAGTACTATTGCTGATTTTCGCGGGATTCGCGATCGGCATTCTCACGGCGCTCGCCACTTCGAAATTGGTCGGTTCGTTTCTGTATGGGATGAAGCCCAACGATCCGCGCGCTCTGATCGTCGCCGGAACAATTTTGCTGAGCGCGGCCACTCTCGCCGGTTATGGTCCAGCGCGAAGAGCATCGCGCATCGATCCGATGGCGGCTCTACGCCATGAATGAACTCCTGAGCGTAGGACCGGACTTCTTTGCGGCGATGTAGATTCCGGCTCTGCGCGGCCGCCCCATCGATTCTTCCACCGGTCCGATTTACCAAAAGTAGCGGTGGTCAAAAAAGTGCTCGCGAAGAAAAATTTCGCCGATCAAGATCCCCTGGGCAAGCATCCCAGCATAGGGCGGTGCCTCGAATGCGATATCGAAATCAGCGGCGTCCGCTTCCTGATCGGCGTAAGGGAAGGAAGCGAGGCGTCAGCACCTCAGGCGCCTCCAGGTCTCCGCCGCGGCCATAGCGATTCAGAATCGAGGTCGCTACGTTCATCAGGATGCCTACAGCGATCCAAACTTGCCAGTGGGAGAAAATTCCCTGTACGCCGGACTCGCCGGCCGCTCCCATGTCCGACGCCAAACCCCAAGCGCCGAGCGCGTAGGCCATCAAGGACGCGGGGATCAGCAGCGCGCCGCCGGCTAGCGCGAGATGGCGATTCTTGCCTCGCTTACGCTTCACCGGCGGGCCCTTATGCAGCAGGACCCGTACAATCATAAAGACGCCTACTTTTGACGATACCAAATTATAGAGACCTCTAAAGTGTTCTACGAAAAGCTGTAACAGGTCCAATCTATAATTGCTCTCGTTTGATGTAGGCGGCCGTCCCTTTACGTTGGGCGCGCGGCAATGATAAAGTGGATACCCATGACCCGGCTGCGGAGCGGACCCGCGCCGGCAGAGCGCGTCCCCGTCTAAATCGCGCGGAGACCCGGAGGTAGTGGAGTTATGCGGCTAGCCTGGATTCTCGCTGGTTTGAGTGTATCGGCGGCGATCGGCGCGGCGCAAGGGGCGCCTGACGTCTGGGGGCTCGAGTTGCGCGGGGAAGCGGCGCAGTCGCAGGCGCGGCTTCAGCAAGCCGCCGCGGCTCCGCAAGCCAGCGCCGCCGCTGTACGCGCCTTGGCCGAATTTCTGGATCGCTACCGCGATCCCGGCGCGCGCGCCGCCTATGCGCGGCTGGCGCAGATGCTGGAGCGCGACCGCGCGCCTTCCGCGGAAAAGACCGCTGTCTACCGGCGATTGACCGCTCTCGATCTGCTCGCTGGAAATCGTGATGCAGCCGCCCGGGACCTGGCGAGTTACACGGCGGCGGGAGGAAGCGGATTGACGCTCGCGCCCGTGACGCTGGCCGCGGCCCCGCAGGCGTATATGGAAATTCCCGGCCCGCTGACATCGTTTTCGCGCATGGCCGCGCTCGCGCAGGATCTGAAGCCGGAAGAGATTCTGCCCGCCCTCGCGCGGAATGTGATCACCAACGGGTATCAAGCTGTCAGCTCCGCCGAAGGACTGGATCAAACCGAATACTTGAAATTGACCATCCGCTATTTGTCGCAGGCGCGAGAACTCGCGAAATTGAGCGGCGACGATAAAGTTCTTCGCATCGAAACATGCGATTCTGCGGCCACGGGCGATTTGCTACGGGTGATCGGTTACCGGGTCCGCGGCGGATGTGGATCCGACCTGGTACTGGAAACCGTGAACGCCTCGCGCGCGTTTCTGACGATCGATTCCGGATTTCCGCTCGAGCAGCTCGAAGAAGCGTTGCGTACCAACCGGCCCTTTGTTCTCGATTACCACCCGTCGCGGATTCCCTTGCTCTACGATCTCGACTACTGGCAATCTGCCAAGGACCGCACGCAGGGCGAGTTCATCGACTACTTCCTGGCCGATCCGGCGCTTTGCCGCCTGTATTTGGCGCTTTCCAAGCTGGATCCCAACACCGCCGATGAGATTCGCAAGCAGATCCTGGCGCCGCGCTTAAAGGTGTACGCCCACGTTCTGGATTTCTTCGGAGGCATGTTCGAGATTCGCGACGGGAAAGCGGTAGTTCCGGGCGGCGCGCGCACGGAAAAGGCATGGGGCGAGTTGGCGACGGCCGACCCCGGCAAGGGCGCCGAGTTCTTTGAAAAGCTGATCTCCAAAGACGACGGATGGTTGGCCAGTTATTTCGACGCGTTGGCGCGCATCAATGGCCCGGTGAAGGACTACTTGACGGACCCGGAGCGGCTGAAGCGCTTCTACGCCGCGATTCGCGGGCGCGTGACGAGTCCCGGCCCGGCGCGCCCCGTGTTCCGGTCGAATACGGACATGCTGCTGCTGACCACACGGCTGCGGCTTGATCCGGACGGCAAGCCGCATCTGCCGGGAGGCTTGGAGGTCTGGAAGAATTTGTTCGCGAATCATCCGCGCGGCAAATATGACGCGAAACTGACTCGCGCCGCGCCCATGTGGAAGGACGGCGACGACGTTTTGGAGGCGCTGTTCGGGCTGGCTCGCAAACTGGCGGAAAACGAGCCTTTGAAGATATTCATGGCTCTGAGCGACGTGGACCGGGGCCGCGAGAAGCCGCTGGAGCAGCCTACCGTGGACCGCCTGGCTCGCGAATACCGAGACATGAGCGCACAATATACGCTATTTGCCGAAGCGCCTACTTTAAGCGATCAGACCATCCTCCAGTTTCTGGATGCGGCTCACTCGATCTCCGGAATCCGGGATCCGCTGCTGCGCTCCGACGCAGCGGGAACCATGCAGTCTTTGGCCGGACTGTGGCAGATTTTTCTCCGGCAGAATTCCATCGGGGCGCGGGAGGCAAGCGCGACGCTCGCGGGACTTTTGAATCCGTTCGCCAAGATCCAAAACGAGCGCGAAGTGTTCGACGCGGGAGTGTCGGGCGTGCGGCTGCTGTTGAAGGCGACCGGTTCGCCGGCCGGAGGTTCGGCTCAAGATCGCATGATCGATTTATTGGCCGGCACCGCGGCGGAAGATTCCTCGGACACGCATCAACAGATGATCGAGGAAATGATCCGCATTTTCGAAGCGCAGCGCTTGGTTTCCTTGAGCACGCTGTTCGATCTGGCGGATAACCTGGACAGCGTCGCGCGAGGCGAGAAGCTGAATGTGGCGTTGGCCGGACGCTTGGCCAGCCGCATTTCCGAAGTTCAGTTGCCGCGCAGCTCGATCACCGGCGAGGAGAAGAGCGCGCTGGCGTTCGGCTATTGGACCGAGCGGCATATCGATTTTCAGCGCAAGATCAATCTGCGCGGGGTTATCGATAAAGCCGCCAACGATCCGCAAAAACTGAAAGATTTGCGCGGCGAGCTCGCGCCGTTCCTACGCGACACGCTGGTAGGCTTGAACTACATGCACTACGCTCCGCCTGGCGCGCAAGTGCTGCACACCAACGCTCTCTTCGTTCGGAGCCACGATTTCATCGGCATCGCGGGGTCCGAACAGACCTGGAAGCACACCGAAGTGTTTGGCAGCGGATGGCCGGCCAATGCCGGCGGACGGCTGGTCGGATCGCTCGCCTCGTTGCCTTACGCGCTCGGCGAGGCGGAACAGAACTTTCTGATTCCGAGCAAGGAGCAGGCGCTGATTTGGGGCGATCTGGTTCCGCAGATTCTTTTGACGGGAGTCGTCCCTCGATGGTGGAATGTGTCTCCCCTGCAAATCCATTGGGTGGGAGTGCACATGGCCTATGCCGAAGCGGCGGTGGCCGAAAGCGCCTTGAGCCCGGCGCGCCGGACCGAGGTCGAAACCGTGCTGGCGAACTATGCGCCGCCGGCGCGGCTGCATAAAATCGATGCTCTGCTGGCGCGCGGCGACGTGCGCTCGGCATTGGAAAACATCGTCCCCGCGGAAATGTATCTGCTGGCGAGTCAGCTCGCTCCCAACGATAAAGAATCGCCTCTCGCCGCCAGCCTGCGGCGAATGCAGCCGGAAAATCCCGAGGAACTAAGCCCGCGCGCCATTTCGCGCGCTTTCGGAACGCCCAAGCCCACGCTCGCCAATTCGTTCCAGCCGGAGCTGCTGAATCTGCGCACCTTCCCCACGCTGATGGGCTATTCCAGCCGCATCCTGGCCGAGAGTTGGGAGTCCAATCTGCTGTATTACGCCGCGCTCGCCGATGAGATTCATGCCGCGCCCGCTCAGTTGAACGTCTTGGTCCCGCAGTGGACCCAGCAGACCGTGGAACAGATTTTCGCCACTAATTTGGAGGATTGGCCGGCGCTGCTGCGCTCCTTAAGAATCGTCGGGGATCAGGTGCGGGTCGAGGCCCACAAGCCGGCCCCTCAGGCAGCGAATTGAAGCATTATAGTTTAGGGTAAATCAATGTCGATTCCGAAGCTTAGATTTGGTTTCTTTCTCTTTCCCGCGTTGATTCTTTTCGGCGTCGTTGTTTTCCTCGGCGCGATAGCCCTGGCGCAAGAACGGCCCACGTTCCGCGTAAAGGTGGACATGGTGGTACTGAGTTTTCAGGTCACCGATAGCAAAGGCCATTACATCAATGGTCTCAAGCCGAAGGATTTTCGCATTCTGGAAGACGGCATCCCCCAGAAGTTAAACACCTTCGGCGAAGGCGATAAGACGCCGGTGCAGTTAGCGAGCGATGGCGCGGTGAAACCGGTCGTGGCCGTAGATGGGTCCGAGGCGCATTCCGACGCCTTCGTTGGCACCAATGTTTTCGTGCTCTTCGACACCAGCAACTACATGTATCGCGGCTTTGTCTACGCCTCCGACGCCATCGCCGACTTCATCCGCGGGCTGGACCGCGCCGATTCGGTGGCCGTCTACACCTACAGCCGCAATCTCTCGCGTGCCGCTCCACTATCCAAAGAACGAACCGAAGCGATTACCGGACTGCGCAAAGCCGTGGCGGGAGACGATTCCGCGCTTTACAACGGCCTGCTGCTCACCTTGCGCGACGCCGCCAAAGTGCCCGGCCGCAAGGTGGTGATCGTGTTCTCCAACGGCCCCGACAATGCCAGTATGGTAGCGCCCGACGACGTCCGCGCGGTGGCCGAGGACGAGGGTATACCGATTTACGTCATCTCCACCAACGAGGTGAACAAGGATCCAATTTCTTCCAACGTATTCAAGCGCATCTCTAGCCGCACGGGAGGGAAATCCTATTTCGCGCGAACGTGGCAGAAACAGGTGGAGGCGTTCGAAGCCATCCGCGAGGATCTCGGCAACTCCTACACGGTGACCTACTATCCGCAGCCCAATCCCAACGAAGGCTTTCGCAAGATCTCCGTAGAGGTTGTTTCGGACGCGGCTAAAAAATATCGCGTGCAGTGCCGGCCGGGTTACCGGCCGCGGGGCGGGTTTTAGCCCAACTTTCGCAGTTAGGCGGGTTGGGAGGGTGAAAGGGCTTTATTTTCAATACGGGCCTTCCAAAGGTCTGCACTACATTTTCAATGGTGGCGGGGCTCTTCGATCACCGCCGCGATGCGCGGAGGAGGCTGGTTCGGCAGGTTGAGATTGAGTTGGTGCAGCAGCAGCGCGACATCCTCGGCTGGCTCGGTGTAGCGCGGCATTGTCAGGCAGCGGCCGTCGGTGGTGGGGAAAGAAACGTCGAGCATCTGAATACTGGCGAGCTTCTCCAGCACCGCCCGTGGCGTCAAGCCGGGAGCGTGGGCCTGCAGGCGATGCTTCAGGGTCACGCTCAAACAGTACGCCAGGAAGGCCACCAAAATGTGCGCTTCCACGCGATGCTCGAGCTGGTGATAGATGGGCCGGATGCCCAACTCGCTCTTCAAACATTTGAACGCGGCTTCGATCTGCGTCAGTTGCATATAGCGATCCCATAGCACCGCGGGATCTTCGGCGACCAGGTTGGTGCGCAGCAAATAGTGCCCGTCTCGCAGTTGGGCCTCGTGGAGCTTGCTCTTGTCGGTGTGAAACGTAAACGTCTTCGGCGTGACCTCTTCGTCTTTTCCGGGCACGCGAATCTTCACGAACCCGAACGCACGGCCGGCCTCTTTCTTGGCGGCTCCGATGCGCAACAGTAGTTGATCGCGTTTGGGCAAACTCTTACGCATCCGCCGCAGCTTGCGCAATAGCCGCACCAGTTTCTTGCGCCGGATGGCGATCTCTTTTTGCTGCCGGCCTTCGCTCTTGGCTAGCACATACAACTCGCCGTCCTGGCTGAACAGTTTCACTGCCACCGAGTCACGCACTTTCTGCCAAGGCAATTCCAGCCATTGCTTCTCATACTTGGTCACGCGCGCTTTGGGCGTGCCCACCAGGTAAAACATCTGTCGGTCCGCTGCACGCATTTCCTGCAACACCGCTTCGGTGGGAATGCCACGATCCATGAGCCACACCCGCCGCGCTTTCCCGTAGAGCTCCTCGATCTTCGTGAGGAAGCCGCGCAGCGTGGTCTTGTCCGAAGTGTTGCCGTCCATCACTTCGTACGCCAGCGGGAAGCCTTCCGGCGTGATCACCAGCGCCACGATCACCTGCTTGCAGTCCGGCCGCCCATCCCGACTGTAGCCCCGTTTGGCCTTGGGGTTCTTCTCCGCTTCTCCTTCCACGTAGGTGCTGGTCAGATCGTATAGCAGTACGTCGAAGGACGCGTCGAACAGACTGTTCCACCGCTGCTGTAAGTGCACGAACAGATCGCGCTTGTGCGTGAGGATCCGGTCCAGGCAGCGGTACAGGCGATCCTTTTCGGCCACTGCGAAATCTACGCCCAGCAGTATGTCCATGGCGCTCTGATCGAACCATTGCCGATGCAGTCGAAACTCGCTGCCCGGATCGATCAGCCGATTGACCGCCAGCAGCTCCAGCACCTGGGTCCAGCCCACTTCTTCTTTTCCGCGTCCTAGCTTCTGCTCCCAGAACCGGTCCAGCTCCAACTGCCGCCACAGCTCGCATCCCAACCAGCAGTTGCCGTACGGCCGCGCGCGCCGCAGCTTCATCTGGCTGAGCTTGACCTGGATGCTATCCACGGCTTCCGCCGGAATCGGCCGGTCTTCCGGAAACAGGCTCAGCGTGCTGTAGCTTTGCCGCTGCTCGTCGAACACCTCTAGCGTCTTGCGCCAAGAGGCTTGTTGGCTGTCGTTGATCTCACCCAGATACAGCACCCGGCGTTGCGCCACCCGCCCGGACTGCAAACGGCGGCTCTCCTCGATGCTGTAGTAGCGATGCTCCTTGCCATCCTTGACCCGCCGGTGACTTCGCAGAAACATCGTCTCCAGCAGAATGCCAGAACTTCCTCCGGCTGAAAAGAGGGTAGGTCTGCACTACACGTGAGGTCGAAAATGTTTTACTGATTCGACGGCAGTTATGCCTCGCGCAGCGCCGATTTCGCCTTGAATCTCATCCGACCTGCGAAAGTTGGGCTAGAATCTAGCTCTGGTCAACTGCGGCGATGTAGTTCTCCCATACCAGCCAACCTCGCGGAAGGAGCGGCGACGTCGAATTTGCCGCTTCTGCTCCATCGCCATGGGATCCGCGAGCGAACTGGAGTACCACCTGCTGCTGGCTCAAGATCTGAAGATGATCAAGCCCAAGGATCACGCTGAACTGTCGCAGCATGCGATCGAGCTGAAGCGAATGCTGACCGCACTGCTTCAGAAGCTGAAGGCTGATCGCTGAAAGCTGAAAGCTCCCACGTTAGACGGCAGCCGTCATCTTGATCAGCGACGCTCCGGGGACCTGGCTCACCAGGCTGGGATCGCCCAGGATCGCTTCCAGATTCCGGCGCGAAAGGCGGGCGTGTTCTTGCGCCAGCGCCTCCGCGCGGGTACCCTGCCGCCGTTCGATAGATTCGACGATGGCGTGATGATGCTCCTGCCCGACGGCGAAATTCCCCATGGCATTGGGGACGCGCAGATTCGCGACCACGACGGCGCTGGGCGCGACAAAGGGAATCGCGATGACACGGTCCAAAGCTTTGCGCAACAGCGGGCTTTGAGCGAGCGCGACAATCTCGGCGTGAAACGCTTCGTTGTACTCCATGTATTGAGCGAAGCCGTCGATGTTGGGACTCGCGGGGAGGCGGACGTCCATCGAGTCAAGATACTTGCGGAGTGTGTCGAGGTCGCTCGCGTGGACGAAGCGCTCAGCCGCGAGTCTGGCTGCGGTTCCTTCTAAAACGCCTCGCAGATCCAGCGCGTCCCAAATATCGGCGACCGTGAAGCCGCGCACGACGAATCCTCCGCCGGGCGCCGCCTCGAGCAGCCCTTCATGCGCCAGCCGGTCCAGCGCCAGACGGATGGGGGTGCGCGATACGCCGAGTCGCGCGACCAGCGGCAGTTCGCTGATGCGGTCTCCGGCGCGGAAGTCGCCGCGAAGCAGCATCTCCCGTAAGTTCAGCAGAGTTCGCCCGGTTTGCGAGGCGACCTCATAGTTGGAAAAGTTTCGAGTTTTGTTCTCCACAATCACGGCGAGTTCCTCCCGATTTTGAAAGCGATATCTTGGGATCTTACCATAAATAAGGAGGTAATGTCTTATCGCCATACCAACCCGGTTGGTGCAATTGGCGCATCCGGAGGATGGCCGCCGGGCCGCGCTGGTTTACGGCAACCAACTGCATTTGCTGGCGACCTACCGCTCCCTCTACCAGTTCGCGTGGGCGGCCATGGAGACGCGCCTCGCGCTGCGCGATCTGCTGAGCACGGACCTATCCGGAATCGCGCTCGATTATGGCGAAGTGCACGCGCTTCGCACGGCGTGGCGCTTTCTCCCGGCGTTCGATCATCCTCGCTCGCCGGGATGCTGTCTGGTTTCGCGTTCGGGGGAGTCCGGATGGGAATACCGGGGTTCCGGCGAGAGCCTGACCGCGCATGGCGAGGCGCTGCCCGTTTTGGATCACGCCGCGGTCCGCGCGCCGGAATTGGCGAGTGTCTATGTGATCGGCGGCGATGGAATCGCGCGGAGGGTCGGCCTCGCGTCTGGAATTGGAGACGCGGGAATCGGAAGCGCGCGATTTAGCGCGCTTGGGCCGGAGTTGGTTTTGGAGCCGGATCTGGCGCGCTTGAACGGATCGGCTCGATTAATGCGAGCCGGCTGCGAGGCATGGAGCGGCACGGCACAGTGGGACGGGATGGCAGGGGCACTGGAAGCGGTAGAAGGTGAGCACTTCCGCCGGGCGGGACATCGAACGCCCGGCGATGCCCATGTGCACTTTTTTGGCGCCAAGCTCGGTGGGAGATGCGCGAGCGTCGAAAACGGCGACGAAATTGCGGTGCAATGGGAGGCTTTGGGATCCCAATTGCGAGTGGTTATTCAAAAAGAGCGCACGTCGCCTGAACCAATCGTGCTCACTTTGTGACAGGCGCGCGCGGCATGGGTCGGGAATAGTCAATGTGTGGGGTGGCCGCTGGGCCTTTGCGGACTTTGCGCCTTTGCGTGAAATTCTTTTTTCTTTCTCGCAAAGACGCAAAGATCGCAAAGCTCTGATCTCATCCATCCGAGCTCTTCGCGAGAGCTGAAGACGTCTTCGCGTGTTTGGTTCCGGCTATGCCGGGTAGGGAACGGTCACTGGCGAACTTGGGTTAGTCCCTCATCAGTCGCAGCCGGAGCGCGTCCAGAGCGGCCTGGGTGGCGAACATCCGAATGCGCAAGCGATCTCCCGGCAAATTCAATTTGCGCTTTTCTACTGCGCCATCCGGACCGGCGACGCCGATATAGACCGTGCCCACCGGCGCTCCGGAAGCCGATTCCGGACCGGCTTCTCCCGTGGTGGAAATCGCATAGCTCGCGCCGGTGCGCGATCGCGTCTGCTCGGCCATCGCTTGCGCGACTTCCCCGCTGACCGCCGTATGAAGAGCGATGATCCCAGGGTCCACCCCCAACAGTCCTTTCTTCATTCGATTTGAATAAACCAGAAATCCGCCTACAAAATAATCGGAGCTCCCGGGAATCGAAGTGATCCGCTCCGCCACCATTCCTCCCGTGCAGCTTTCCGCCAGGGCCACCGTCGCGCCGCGCGCGCGGAGGAGGCTGCCCACCACCGCTTCCAGCGAATCGCCATTGCGGGAAAAAATCCGGTCGCCGAGCAACTGTTCAATCGGATCGCCCACCTCGGCAAGGAGCCGTTCGGCGGCTTCTTCGGTACTCGAACGCGCGCGCAGATGCACCTGAATGTCCCCCGGCGAGGCCAGAATGGTAGTGGCGGGATTGGTGAATTTGGTGTACACCGGCGCGATCAGGTGATCGAGGTCCGATTCCGTCATGCCCGTGACGCGATACAGGCGCGCGCGAATCGTCTGCGCCGGCAGGCGGCGGGCCAGGCGCGGCACGCATTCGTTGGTGAACATGGGCTTCAACTCGCCCGGGGGCCCGGGGAGCAAAATGATCACGCGATCTCCCTTCTCGATCCACTGGCCCACGGCCGTCCCGTTGGGGTTCGGAAGGATTTCCGCTCCCTCGATCAGGTAGGCCTGGCGCTTGTTGTTCGCGGCCATGACTCGCCCACGGCGGCGAAATCTTTCCTCGATGGCGTCGCAGAGGTCTTGACGGAAAACGAGCGAGCGCTCCAAGGCTTGCGCCACGCCATCGCGCGTAAGATCGTCTTCCGTGGGGCCGAGTCCACCAGAGAGAATCACGATCTCAACGCGGATTAATGCCTCCCGCACCGCCGCGTTCAGCAGCGGCCGGTCGTCGCCCACGATCGACTTCCGCCGCACCTCCACGCCCAGCGCATTGAGCCCGTCGGTAAGGAATAGGGAGTTGGTGTCGATGCGCTGCGAGGTCAGCAGCTCGGAGCCGATGGCAATGATCTCGGCGTCCGGCACTTGGGATCAATCCAAAGCTTGCTCGAGGTCGGCCACGATATCTTCGGCGGCTTCGATCCCAATGGAAAGGCGGATCAGATTGTCGCGAATACCGAGCTGCTGGCGGCGTTTGGGGGAGAGCTCTCGATGGGAGGCGATGGCTGGGTGCGCCGTCATCGTGTGAACATCGCCCAGGGATGTGGCGCACACGATCAACTTCAGCCGGTCCATGAAGCTGAACACTTCCTGGCGTCCGCCGTCTTTCAGCTCGAACGATACCATTGCGCCATACAGATTTTTAGGAAACAGCCGCCGGATTGTGGCCGCGTCGGGATGAGCGGGATCGCCGGTGAAATACACCCGCTCCACGCGAGGGTGCGAAGCGAGCCAGCTTGCAACCTTGCAGGCATTGGCGCATTGGCGCTCCACGCGCAGCGCCAGAGTTTTGATGCCCCGCATGGTCAAATAACTCTCGAAGGGACTCATCGCGGGGCCCAGCGTGCGGGCCAGCGCCGCAACCTGATCAAAATTTTCTTTGTCGGCGACGACCACGCCTCCTAGCACGTCGCCATGCCCCGCGAGATATTTGGTGGCGCTGTGGACCGTGGCGCAGGCGCCAAGCTCCAATGGGCGCATCAGCAACGGCGTGGCGAACGTGTTATCCACGATCAGCGCCGCTCCCTGACGGCGGGCCGCCTCCGCGATTTTATCCATTTCTCCCACGCGGAGAAGCGGATTGGAAACGGTCTCCATGATCACCGCGCCCGGCTTCCATTCGTCCAAGGCCGCTTCCACCGCGGCCAGATCACAGATATTCACGAATTTCGTCTCGACGCCGATTGGTCCGAAAATGTTCATCAGCATGTGGGCGGTCGATCCGTACAGTGCGTCGGCGGCGAGCACGCGGCGGCGACGGTCCATCAGCGCGCCGAGCGTGGCCAGATGCAGCGCCGCCATGCCGGAAGAGCACGCCACCGCTCCGGCCCCGTTTTCTAACTCGCGAACAAGTTCCTCGAGCGCCGCGCGAGTGGGATTGTCGTACCGCGCGTAGGAAGCGCCTTCCTCCTCTCGGCCCAAAACCTTATCCAGCTTGTCCATCGAACTGTAGATGAACGAAGACGACGCGTAGATCGGCGTGGCGGTAGGGGTGAACCCGGGCGCTTTGCGGGGGCGATCGCCCCAATGCACGGCTTTGGTCTCGATCTTCATTTATTGACGCTTCCAGCGCACTCCTTCTTTGGTATCTTCGAGCACGACGCCCTCTCCGGCGAGTTGGGCGCGGATCTCGTCGGCGCGCCTGAAATCGCGCGCCCGCTTGGCTTCGGCGCGTTGCGCGATCAATGCCTCGATTTCGGCGTCCGGCAGTCCTCCACCGCGCGAGGAGGGATTCAGCACGTCAAAGATGCAGTCGAAACGGGCGAGGAAGGAAAGCGCGCCAGCCGCGTTGCCTTGTTGGAATTCCCCCGAATCCATGGCGGTGTTGGCGTCGCGCACGTACTCGAAGGCCGCGGCCAAAGCCTCGGCGGTGTTAAGATCCTCGTCGAGGGCTGCGTCGAACGCCTGGGCGGCGGCGTGGGCGCGATCGGCGAGCGTGGCGTTCACGCCTTCTGGAAACTTCTCCGTCTCCAGCCGCAGCTTGAAGTTTCGCAGGCGATCGATGGCCGTTGCCGCGGCCTTCAGAACGTCGAATGTGAAATTCAATTTTTTGCGATACGGCACAGACGCGAGCAAGTACCGCAGCGCCTCCGGCGTATAGCCTTTCGCGGTGAGATCGCGGAGCGTGTAGAAATTCCCCAGCGACTTCGACATCTTCTGGCCGTCCACGCTCAAATGCTCGGAATGCAGCCAATAGCGCACGAAAGGCTTGCCCGTAAGCGCTTCCGATTGCGCGATTTCGTTCTCATGATGCGGGAAAACCAAATCCACGCCCCCGGTATGGATATCTAACGTTTCGCCGAGATACTTCATCGCCATCACGGAACATTCGATGTGCCAGCCGGGGCGTCCGGGGCCGAGCCCTTCGTCCCATGCAGGCTCGTCGTCTTTTTGCGCTTTCCACAGCACGAAATCGCGAGCGTCGTCTTTATCGTATTCGTCAACATCTACCCGCGCGCCCGCGCGAATACCGCTGAAATTGTTGTGCGAAAGCCCGCCGTAAGAGGGGAAACTGGCGATCCGGAAGTACACCGAGCCTTCGCTCGAATACGTATAGCCGCGCTCGCCCAGCTTCTGGATCGCGGCAACCATGTCGGGGATATGATCGGTGGCTTTCACCAGGCGCTCGGGTTTTTCGAAACGCAGCGCGGCAGTGTCTTCGAGGAAGGCGGCCGTGTAGGCGGCCGTGAAGTCGGAGATGCTTTTGTGCGCCGCCGCGGCGTCGCGAATGATTTTGTCCTCGATGTCCGTGATGTTCATCACGTGCCGGAGCGTGTAGCCCCGTGCCCGCAGCACGCGCCGCAGAATATCCTGAAACGTGAAGGCGCGCAGATTGCCGATGTGGACGTAGTTATAGACCGTCGGCCCGCAGGTGTACATTTTCGCCACGTTGGCCTCCAGCGGAACGAACGGTTCCAACTGCTGGGTCAGAGTGTTGTAAAAGCGCAGAGCCATGCGGAGCGAGTTCTTCTATTGCGTCGTTCCTCTATCCTATCAAGGCGTGGAATTTCCGCTACGCGCACATTTTGGGACTGCATTGGATCGGATCCGTATCAGGGCACGACCTCAGGCGTGCCGACGATAACGGCTGGAATCAAGGGCTTTAGCCAACATCTCCACCCCACCAAGCCAACAGCGGGCTTGGTGGGGACCCCGGTTTGGGCGAATCTGCCGGCTCCGGTACGCCGCTGGAGCCGCGAGTGGCGACGGTGCCCGGCTGTACGGCGGACGCTGGAACAGCCGCGGAGTCCGCGTGGTCTATGCCTCGACCTCGTTGGCGCTCGCTGCTGTTGAGACCTTCGTAAACCTGGTACCGGCGGATCTCGTGTCGATCGAAGGTGAACTTCCGGATTCGCTCGCGATTCGAAAGCTTGATCCGAGCATCCTTCCCGCAGGTTGGTATGCATCGAGAGACGAGTCCCTGCGGAGATTCGGAGACGACTGGATTCGCAGCGGCGAAACCGTCGCCCTCTTGGTCCGGTCGGCAGCGATTCACGGTGAATGGAATGTCCTGTTCAATCCGGCACACCCGGAATTCTCACAGATCCAGTTCAAGAGTCCCGAACAGTTCGAGTTCGACGTGCGGATGTTTCGGTAGGAGGCGCTAAACTCCGTTCCCTTGCGGTCGGGGCTCGGTGTGAGTGCCTTTCCGCAAACACCCGGTTCCGAGCCGCGACCTAAGTTAGTTTGCGGTGTTCCTTCAGCGTGCAGCGATCCATCACCACTTCAAGCCCGGCGGCGCGCGCCCGCTCGGCGGCTTGCTGATTCACGACTCCCTCTTGCATCCACACGGTCTTCGCTCCCACTCGAATGGCCGATTCCACGATCTCCGGCACGCATTCCGACCGCCGGAAAATATCTACGACATCGATCTTTTCCGGCACGTCCTCCAGACGCGCATAGCATTTTTCGCCCAGCACCTCCGATTCGTTCGGATTCACTGGAATCACCCGGTATCCCGCGCGTTGTAGGTATGCGGCCACGCCGTTGGAAGGCCGCATCGGATTCGAGGAAAGCCCCACTACGGCAATCGTGCGGCTGGATTTGAGGATTTCAGGAATATTGGCCATTGGTCATTTTGAGGAGTTTTCGAAACCGCTCCACTTCCACGGGTGTCAGGAGCCGGTAGCGCCCCGGCGGCAGATCCAATTCCAGGAAACCGATCTTAACGCGCCGTAGTTTCTCCACCAGCCTTCCGAAATGCTTGAACATGAGCCGGATCTGGTTCTGCCGGCCCTCGGCGATGCGCACTTCATACCAGGGATTAGCGCCGGATTTGATTTGTTTCAACTCGGCCGGCGACGTCCTCTGGCCATGCAGAGGTACGCCCTCGCGGAATTGGCGCTCCTGTTCTTCGCTCAAAGCTCCGTTCACCTTTACGACGTAAGTCTTCTTGACGTGGCTGGCGGGCGCGGTAATGCGATGCGCGAATTCCCCGTCGTTGGTGAGCAGCAACAAGCCTTCGCTGTGATAATCCAGGCGGCCCACGGGAAAGACGCGCTCGCGAACTCCGCGCAGCAGATGCATCACGGTCTGGCGTCCTTCGGGATCGGAGACCGTCGTCACGCACTCTTTCGGCTTGTGAAGCGCCAGGTAAACGTGGCGCCGCGGTGAGTGCACCAAATGGCCATCCACTTTGATGTGGTCGCGCTCCAAGTCTGCCTTCGAACCCAGTTCGGTTACAGTTGCGCCATTCACGCTGACGCGACCCTGGACGATCAGCTCCTCGGCTTTGCGCCGGCTGGCGACGCCCGCCTGCGCTAGAATTTTCTGCAACCGCTCTCCGCCGGCTCGCGGCGCAACGGAACCTGACGCGGGTGGACCGGGTGAGTTTCCGGACGCAACGAGTTGCGCGCCGGCCCTGTGCGGCCTAGCCATTCTCGGACGGGGCATTTTCGGGCGCGGCATTTTCGGGCGCGGCATTTTCGGGCGCAGCATTTACGGACGCGGGGCTTTCGGCGGCCGCCGTTTCTTCCAGCAATTCCATCCGGCCCAATTCTTCGAATTCCTTCAGCGTAGGCAGTTCGCTCAGGTCCTTGAGTCCGAACTGCACTAGGAAGTCTTTGGTGGTCTTGTAAAGGATCGGCTGGCCGACCACCTTTTTGCGTCCCGCTTCGGCGATCAGTTTGCGATCGAGAAGCGTCTTCAGCACGCCTGCGCCCTGCACGCCGCGGATTTCCATAATTTCCGGGGCTGTCACGGGCTGTTTATAAGCCACCACCGCCAGCGTTTCCAGCGCCGGGAGCGAAAGCTTCAAAGGAGGCGTCAGTTTCTTCACAAACGCCCGGACGGCTTCGTGATGTTCCGGCTTGGTGGCCATCTTGTATCCGCCGGCCACCTCCCGCACGCTAAGTCCGTGCTCGGCCCGCGCATATTCCACCGCGAGCTCGTCCAGCAGGCGTTTTACTCTGTCCAAGGGGCGGCCCAGGGCGGAAGCGATCTGCTGAGCGGAAAGCGGCTCGTCGGTGATGTACACAATAGCTTCGAGAATGGCCCTGAGGTCGGCATCTTCATGGGCGTCTTCTATGACCGTTTCCAGTGGGGATTCTTCCGCCGTGACGGACGTCTGCTCCGCGAACAGGTCTTCCACCGTCAGCGGTATCCTTCCTCGATCGCATTCATCTCCGCGCGAGCATCGAACGCGGCTTCGAAACCTTTCAGCCGCTTCAAGCCGATTTCGCCGAACGCGTCCGTCTGCGTCAGACCCAAGGCCTGAAGTTTCACCATTTCCAGAATCGCCAGGAACAGGCAGATCATGGCCTGGCGGCTGCGTTGGCTCTCGAACAGCTCGCGCGCCGAGACTGCTCCGGTCTCGCGCTCGAACAGCTCTCGCAGATACCGAATCATGTCCGGCACAGTGACGTCTTCGCGATCGACCTCGTAAAGAGGACGCTTCTTGGCGCGCTCCAGAACAGCCTGAAATGTTTTCACCAGATCGAACAGCGTGACCGCCAAGCCTGGATCTCCGGCTTCGGCGCGGAACAGGGCGATCTGCGGATTTGACCAAACGGCCTCCTCCACTACGCGCTTCTGATGAAGCATTTCGGCCGCTGTTTTGAAGCGTTCATGCTCCAGCAGCCGCTCGACCAGTTCGGAGCGGGGGTCTTCTTCAGGCGCAAGCTTTTCCAACTCGGGATCGCGCGGCAGCAGCATCCGCGACTTGATATGGATCAGCGTGGCGGCCATGTACACGAACTCGCCGCTGAGTTCGACGTTCATCTCCGCGGCCTGCTGCATGTATTCGAGATACTGTTGCGTAATGCGGGCGATGGGGATGTCGTAGATGTCGATTTCCTGCTTGCGGACCAAATCCAACAGGAGATCGAGCGGCCCTTCGTATTGTTCTAAATGGAAATTCAGCGGGGAAGAAGCCACTATGGGTTCAGGATACCAGGGGAAGCGTGAGGCTCCTCAATGCCTACAGCACCGCCATTCTGACTCATATCAAGCGCTAAGCCCTTGCCCAGTTAAGTTAAGTCAAGTTAGCGAAGGCCACCGCCGGAAGCGCCCCCTGTAACCCACTGATAAATCAGGGGAGGCTCAGGTGGGCCCGCAACGGAGGATTCATTCTGGTTCATTCTGGTTCATCCTGGCTTCTTCCGGCTTCACCCACCGTCCAGACCTGGGGTAAAGCCGGGCTGAAGCTCAGGTTGCAAGCTGCAGCTTGCTCTATCGGAAACGTCTTCTGGGAGCGGTTGTAAAGTTATCCGCGCGGCGACCATTTGAGGACCGGTTTCCGAGCGGCCGCGACTTCGTCAACCCTGGACGTGCGGGTGGAATGGGGCGCACTGGTCACCAACTCCGGATTTTCTTCCGCTTCCCTGGCGATCGAGATCATCGCGTCCGCGAACAGGTCCAGCTCGCGCTTGCTTTCGGTTTCGGTCGGCTCGATCATGAGCGCTCCATGCACGATCAGCGGGAAGCTTACGGTATAAGGATGGAAGCCGTAGTCGATCAGCCGTTTAGCGATTGCTCCCGTGGGCACGCCAAGCGCGGCCTGACGGCGGTCGCTGAAGACGCATTCGTGCATGCTCGGCGAAGAATACGCGATTTCGTAGTAGGGCTCCAGAAGTTTGCGCAGATAACAGGCATTGAGCAAAGCGTCCAGCGTGGCGCGCTTCAGTCCCTCGCCGCCATGGGCCAGGATGTACGCCAACGCGCGAACCAGCACGCCAAAGTTTCCATGGAACGCGCGCACACGCCCAATGGACTTCAGGCGGTCGTAGTCCCAACGCCAGCCCTCGTCGACTCTAAGCAGGCGCGGCAAGGGCAGAAACGGCTCCAGAAATGCTTTCACGGCCACCGGACCCGCGCCCGGACCGCCTCCGCCGTGAGGAGTGGAAAACGTCTTATGCAGGTTCAAATGCATCGCATCGGCGCCGGCGTCTCCTGGCCGCGCAATCCCCGCCAGCGCGTTCATATTCGCGCCGTCCATATATAGCAACGCGCCCTTGGCGTGCAAAATCCGCGCGATGCCGGCGATCTCATCCTCGAAAATGCCGAGCGTGTTGGGATTGGTGACCATCATCGCCGCGACGTCGTCATCCACCATGCGCTCCAGGGCGGCCATGTCCACCATGCCGCGATCGTTGGACGCGACGTGCTCCACTTCGTATCCCGCCATCCGCACCGTCGCTGGATTCGTTCCGTGCGCCGAATCGGGAACCAGAACTCTTCTGCGCGGATTGCCTCGCGATTCCAGCAGCGCCCGAACCAGAAAGATCCCGGTGAGCTCGCCATGTGCTCCGGCGGCCGGCTGCAGCGTCACGGCGTCCATTCCTGTGATTTCCGCCAAGGCGCGCTCCAGCGCGGCCATGATCTCCATTGCGCCTTGCGACAACGAATCGGGTTGATACGGATGAATCCATTCGAGTCCCTCGGTGCGCGCCGCGACTTCGTTCACGCGCGGATTGTATTTCATGGTGCAGGAGCCGAGCGGATACAAGCCCAGATCGATCGCGTAATTCCAAGTGGACAGCCGGGTGAAGTGGCGAATCGCTTCCACTTCACTTACCTCCGGGAAACCCTCGATTTCCGCGCGCACGTTTCCTTCCCCGAGCGCTTCCGCCGGGTCGACGGCAGGTACGTCGAGCGGGGGCAGTTGGTAAGCCTTTTTTCCCGGCGAGCTCAACTCAAATAACAGCAGTTCGTTTTGCGTGGGGTGCGAACGGACTTTCTTGATCATCGCGAATTCATCTCGGCGGCGACCGCATCCATATCGGCGCGCTTGGCCGTTTCCGTGCAACACACGAGCAGCGCCCCTTCGACCTCGGGATAATGCCGGCGCAAAGGCAAGCCACCGATGATGCGCCGGCCTTTTAGCGAGCGGTTGACGCCTTCGGGGTCGCTGGATACGGCCACGAATTCATTGAAGTAGGGTCCGGTAAATCGCCGCTTCAGCTTTGTGCCAAGGTAATGCGCCTTGGCGAGATTTTGCTCCGCGAGCTCGCGCAAGCCTCGCTTGCCGTAAACGGTCATGAACACCGTGGCCATCAGCGCGATCAGCTCCTGATTGGTGCAAATATTCGAGGTCGCCCTTTCGCGACGGATGTGCTGCTCGCGCGTTGCGAGGGTCAAACAAAACGCGCGGTTTCCGTTCGAATCCCTGGTTTCGCCCGCCAGACGTCCTGGGATTTGCCGCAGGAACTTTTCTCTGCACGCAAGAATTCCCGCGAACGGCCCTCCATAGCTCGGCGCGATCGCGAAGCTCTGCAATTCTCCAGCGACGATATCCGCTTCGCGAGGAGGCGCGAGCAGTCCCAACGAAACCGCTTCGGTGAACGCCACTACCAGTAGCGCGCCGGCGCGGTGCGCCAGTTCCGCCGCCGGTTTCACGCTTTCGACAATGCCGAAGAAATTCGGCGATTGTAAGATGACCGCGGCGGTGTCGCCGCTCAGCCGCCGCTCCAGATCCGTCAGATCGGCCTGGCCGGATTCGGAATCGTATCCGGCCTCTTCGATTTCCATTCCGCTGAAGCGCCCGTAAGTACGGAGCGTCTCGCGATATTCGGGGTGAACCGTGCGCGCGGCTACCACGCGGTTTCGGCCTGTGATTCGCATGGCCATCAGCGCGGCTTCCGCTAAGGCCGACGAGCCGTCATACATGGACGCGTTGGCCACGTCCATGCCGGTCAACTGGCACATCATCGTCTGAAATTCGAAGATCGCGGTGAGCGTGCCTTGAGAAATTTCAGCCTGATAGGGCGTGTAGGAAGTGAGAAATTCGCCTCGCGAAACGACCGCGTCCACCAGGACCGGACGATAATGGCAATAAACTCCCGCGCCCAGAAAACTGGCGAAGCCCACGGCGTTCTCGCGGCCGCGCGCCCGAAAATAATCCAGAATCTCGTATTCGCTTTTGCCCGCCGGAAGGTCCAGCGCCCGGTTCAAGAGAACGTCTGGGGGCAGATGGCCGTAGAGATCTTCCATCCGCGCCAGGCCAAGCGTCTCCAGCATCTGGCGGCGCTCCAGATCCGATTTCGGCAGATAGCGCAAGAGGGATTATTCGGCGCCCACGTAGCTCTGATAATCGGCGGCGGACAGCAGCCCATCGATTTCCGAAGGCGCCGACACCTTGATCTTAACAAGCCACGCCTCGCCATGTGGATCTTGATTGAGCTTTTCGGGCGCGGCGGCAAGCGTCTCATTCACCTCCACCACCTGGCCCGACACAGGCGAATAAATCTCGCTGACCGCCTTTACCGATTCCACCGATCCCATAGCTTTGCCCCGCTCGACCAGGGTTCCGGGCTTGGGCAAATCCGCGTACACAATGTCTCCCAATTCCTTCTGCGCGTGAAACGTGATGCCCACGGTTCCAATGTCGCCTTCCAACTGCACCCACTCGTGCTCCTTGGTATAGCGATAATTTTCGGGGTACATGTCTATGAGACTCGTTTGTAGAAAGGGGTGGGAACGGTAACCGCGTCCACCAGTTGGCCGCGCACCAGAATCGAAATCGCTTGGCCGATTCGCGCCTGCGCGGCGGGAAGGTAACATAATCCGATGTTTTTGTTTAGAGTGGGCGAAGGACTTCCGCTCGTCACCCAACCGGCGGGAAGACCATCCACATAAACCTCATAGCCGTCGCGAGCGATGCCGCGGCCGCGCATCTCGAAACCGGTTAATTTGCGCGTAACGCCCCGCTGCCTTTGCCTGATCAGCGCGTCTTTTCCTATAAAGTCGCCTTTGTCGAGCTTTACAATCCAGCCCAGATCCGCCTCCCAGGGCGTGACGCTCGCGTGAATCTCGTGGCCGTAGAGCGCCATCTTCGCCTCCAGGCGCAAGGTGTTGCGCGCGCCCAATCCGCAAGGCCCGATACCGAATTCCGCCCCCGCCGCGAGGATCTCCTCCCACACGCGGGGAGCTTCTTCGGGCGCGATGTAAATCTCGAAGCCGTCTTCGCCGGTATAGCCTGTGCGCGCGATACGCGCCCGCGCGCCGCTCACCTCGCCATCCACGAACCAATAGTAGCGGATTTGCGCCAGAGGCACCGACGCCAGCTTTTGCAGCGTGTCGAGCGCGCGGGGGCCCTGAATCGCAAGCTGCGCGTACCGCGCGCCCGCGTTTTCGATCCGTGCTTTGAACCGGTTGTGCGCGCCCAGTCCGCCCTCCAAGAGATGCGCGTAATCTTTGCCTTGGTTCGCTGCGTTCACGCAAAGAAAAAAGCGATCGTCCGCCAGTTTATGCACCAGGATGTCGTCCACCAAACCTCCGTGCGCATAGAGCATCGCGGAGTATTGCGCCTGGCCGGCGTTCAAACGTGAGACGTCGTTGGTGGTCGCGTGGTTGACAAGCGCGGCGGCTTCTGAACCGTCGATTTCGATTTTCCCCATGTGACTGACGTCGAACAGCCCCACGCGCCGCCTTACAGCCCCATGCTCCTCGACGATACCGGAGTACTGGAGCGGCATTTCCCAGCCGCCGAAATCGATCATGCGCGCTCCCATCCGGCGATGCATTTCATAGAGCGGAGTCCGGCGCATGAAAGAAAAGTATCACAAGCGGCATGCGAGCTAACCTTTTGCAGGAGTTGGCGTCTACCAGCCATAGTGAAGTTGATACACTGAAAAGGAATTCCCATGCGTTTTCGCGCCGCTTTGGTTTTATCGATCGGTTTGACGGCCTTCGCGCAAACACCCGCCACGCCTGCGCCGGAAGTCGATAGCGCCCTGCGGTCCCGTGTGACGGAGTTCTTCCAGGACTTGGTGGACAGCAAGTTCGTCGAGGCCTTCGATTTTGTCGCCGAAAACACCAAAGCCTTCTACTTCAACTCCGAAAAGAAACCGCTGAAGGAGTTCAAAATCCGCGAGGTGAAATACGACCCTGGCTTCACGAAGGCCACGGTTACGCTGGACGTGAAGCGCGAATGGCAGTTCACGGTGCGAGCCGCGCCGGTCATCGCCGACGTCGCCATGGTCACCATCTGGAAGCTGGAAAAGGGCAAATGGGTCTGGTCGAATGAGCCGCGCCCGGATCAGTCGGTGACGCCCATGGGTCCTTCGAACGTTGAGTTGATTCAGCGTCAGCGGGACGGAACCGTTACCGGCCTGCCCCCGAAAATCACCGACGAGGCCTTGAACGCGGCCAAGCAAAAGATCTTGGACCCGAGCAGCATCGGCAGCATCGACAAACGCGAGATCACGCTTTCCGCAAGCCAGGCGTCCTCGGATAAAGTGGTGTTTCACAATGGCCCGCTGGGTGCGATTCGGCTGGAGCTTTCCCCTGCGCCCATCCCCGGTCTCACCGCGCGGCTCGATAAAACCGACTTAAATGCAGGAGACAACGCGGCGCTTCAGATAAGCTATGATCCGCGCTCGGGGCAGGCGGCCGCCGGTAAATCGGCCTCGATCCGATTGACGGTAGTTCCGTTCAATCAGATCTACGATGTGACGGTGAAGTTCACGCAATAGCGCCGGGGCTTGCTTATGCGGCGATTACCGCTCAGCGAACGATAACGAAAGCGGACCGGCGGCTCGGCCCGAAGCGGAAGATCGCGAAATCGTCGTCGAAGGAGGCGGCTCGTTAGATGCCCAGCCTTTTCATGACCGCGAAGCTTGTCCGAGGAATCGGCGGCCGCATACCACATCGAGGCATCGACAGGGAGGCTCACTCGGCAAAATCGCGCGTCAGCGCCCCCACGTTTCCTTACTCCGGCCGGCTAATGCCTCGCCAATCATGGCATCCTTGTTGCGCGCGATGTCCGAGCCGCCGGATGAACCTATGTCGAAAACGGCCGAGGGGACCGGCCCCCGGGCCGTGAGCGCGCCGGAGAGACCGCAGACCGCTGCGAAGGAGAGCCACAAGCCGGGCACGGCGCGATTGCCGGTCAGATGAATCAACCAGGTGACAATCGCCGGCGTGAAGCCGCCGAAGAAGGCCGTCGCCAGGCTGTAGGCGAGCGAAAATCCGGAGATGCGCATTTCCGCGGGCATGATCTCGGTGAGAAAGACGGCCATCCCTCCGTTGTAGGCGGCATAGAGAAACGCAAGCCATAATTCCACCGCCATCAGCCGGGCGAACGAAGGCGCGGCCACCAGCCACAACAGCGCGGGATAGGCTGTGGCCAGGGCCAGTAAGGTGCAGGCGATCAAGATAGGGCGCCGGCCAATCCGGTCGCTAAGCGCGCCCGAGAGCGGCAGCACGATGAGATTGCAAAGGCCCACGCACAGCGTCACTGTCAAATTGCCTCGCGGGGCCAGATGCAGAACCGAGCTACCGAAGGTCGGCGTGTAGGCGGTGACCAGATAAAAGCAGACCGTGGTCATCGTGGAAAGCATCACGCCCAGGCCGACGATTCTCCAATTCTGCGCGAGCATCCGCACGATTTGCGAGGTGGGGGGTCGAACGCGGCGATTCAGAAATTCGGGCGTTTCTTTGAGGGACCGGCGCAGCAGCAGGAGGAGCGGGAGAATCGCGCAGCCGGCCAGAAGCGGAACGCGCCATCCCCAATCCGCCATTTGCGCCGAAGAGAGCGAGGTGGTGAGCACGATGCCCAGCAGCGCCGCGAACATCACCGCTACTTGTTGGCTGGCCGATTGCCAGCTCACATAAAAGCCTTTGCGATCGCGCGTGGCGATTTCAGACAAATAGACGGAGACGCCGCCGAGCTCCGCACCGGCGGAAAAGCCTTGTACGAGCCGGCCACAGAGAACCAGCAACGGCGCAGCGAGCCCAAGCTTCCGATAGCCCGGCAGAATCGCGATCGATAAAGTGCCCGCGCCCATCAGCGCAAGAGTGAGCAATAAGCCCTTCCGGCGGCCGCGATGATCGATGTAGGTTCCGAGAACGATGGCGCCGAGAGGGCGCATGAGGAATCCCGCTCCAAATGTCGCGAACGCCAGCATGAGGGAAGAGAATTCGCTACCGCTGGAAAAGAATGTCGTGCCGATGGCCGCGGCGTAGTAGCCGAAGATCTGGAAATCGTACATCTCCAGCGCGTTGCCTAACGTGAGGCGGAAGATTGAGCGGAAGCGGCCCATGCCCGATTCGTTTCTCGAGACGCCCACCATGATGCCAGATAAATCAAGCCCGCGACGGCAGTGAGATATTGAAAGCCGATCCACAGCGAGGCGTTCTCGGCGAATCCCCCGAGGATCGCTCCGGCCGTGTTCCAGGCCAGCGCCTGTTCGGGCTTATCGGATTGGCGGATGAGCGCGGCGAAAACGACGCCGGCGAAGAAAACCGGGCCCAACACCAGCGCGCCGGACAGAACTGCGCGCACGGCGAACGGCCACCCGAGGAAGCTGTCGAGCGGGATGGCCAGGTTGAGCGCCAGGGCGGCGAGCAGGCCCACGTAGTAGCGGAGAAGGGAGATGGACTTACGGCGCATCACCGTGAGATTGGCGATCAGAATCATCATCAACACGGCGGCGAACACCACCGAGTTTACAATCCACGTGCTGCCGAAAATCAGAGCCATGTGAACCACGGCCTTGGTTTCCATCAGCATGAATCCCGCGCCGAGCAGGAGCATAGTCCCGCTCGGTCGAAGACGCTTCTGGAGGGCGGACTTTAGTCCGCGCGGGACTTGAGTCCCGCTGGGAGGAAGCGAGGCTAAAGCCTGTCTTTCATCAATAGGGCGGCTGAAGCCCGCCCTCCACAACATCACCAGCGAGATTACTCCCAGAACAGCCATGCCCCGCCACACCTGGGACGGGATCATGGGGCTGCGTAAATAGAGAAACGGCCAGGCGTCGGTGGCGTTGCGAAGATCCGGCGGAATTTCGACTTTCGCCGGACTCAGGCGAATCTCGCCGATGCGATACGCCCCGCCGGGGTCGAAGGCGCGCCGCAAAGCGGCGGAGCGTGGGCCGTCGAAGAGCAGGGTGAATCCTTCCACTTTTTCATTCGCCGAGATAGAGCCGCGTTCGGGCAATGTCAAAACCAAGGGAGGTAGCCCGAAAGCCGTCTCCGCAGTTTTCGCCAGACGCGATACGATCCAACCCTGCCGGAAATAGTTGTACATCACGAACAGGCCATCGGGAGCCAGCGCGCGGCGCACGTCGGTTAAGGCTTCTTCCGTGAACAGATAGCTTTCCAAACGGAGATTGCTAAGGCTGGAATGCAGCACCAGCGAATCGATCAGAGCGAAGACGATCAGATCGTACTGCCGATTGGCCGAGCGAAGGAAATTCCGGCCGTCGTTGAGATGGAGCGTGACGCGAGGATCCTGATAAGGATGGTCGGGGTGATTCGCGATTCCTAGATTTTTAATCACCGGGTCGATCTCGACGGCGTCGATATGGGCATCGGGCGCGGCCCATTCCAGCGCGCGGCTGACATCGTTGCCCGATCCTGCGCCGATAATGAGCACGCTATGGAACGGCGGTTGCGACGAATCGCGGTTCAGGAGATAGGGAATGGCGTACGCGGGGAACGGGTCTCGGCGGCTCACCATGTTCTGGTGGCCCAAGAGATTCACAGCGATGGCGCGAATGTCGGGAGCGTAGTTGATCCGGTAATAAGGAGACCAGGACTCGACCGGAAATTGCTTACGGATGACTCCGAGAGAAGAATGGCTGGAAGCCAGCGCCAAAAGCGGCGCGGCAGCCGCGAATCCCATGGCCCACCAAGGGCGCCGGGCGTCTTGTTTAACGCGCACAACGCATTGGCTGTGCTCTTGCCACAAAAACCAAACGACGCCCGCCGCGACCAGCCCAAACCACCATACAGGCGAAAGCCACCACGAGAAGCACTGGAACAAAACGATGCCAGCCAGGCTGCCGCTGATGTTGATCATGTAGGCTTCAACGGCGTTGGGAATCGCGGCGAAGCGGCGGCCCAGGAATTGGCCGAGACCGGCCATGGTCGCGGCGATCAAGGCGAAAAACGCGCCCGCGATCCACTCGATCGGAATCACGAACGACGAAACATCACGCGCGCCCGCTTCCGCTCCGAAATAAACCATCTGCGGCGCCGCCTTGTTGCTGCCGACATCGATCAGATTTTGCAGCGCCAGCCGCGCCCATTCCATGCCGATTCCGGCGGCTAGCGCGATGGCGAGCAGCAGCGGCACCAGCGGAAGATAATTCCGCTTCCCCCGAGCCGCCAGGCACCCCAAAGACAGCCCGAGAAAAGAAGCCAACAGAACCGTGTTGGTGAAAAAGGTCAGGAACAGGACGTGCGCCGGGAACCAGCGGATAAAAGCCAGCTCAAGAAAAAGAAAAACCGCACTGACCGCGAACAGTTCCAGCTTCGGGCGTGGCGAACTCAACTTTACTTCACCGCGATCGTCGGCTGAGAAGTCGACACCTGGTCGGCCCCCGGACCTACGTTGGCATTAGAGCCGACGCAGTTACTCGCGAGATCGTAGGGGGACATCAGCACAAGGACGGGCACATTGTTCCCCGGAGGCACGTTAGACGGCACCTGCACGTTGACCTGCCACAGTCCTGGGTACTGAGGCGAGACGCCCGAATACTGAATGTTGGTGGCTTGAATCGCGTTGAAGAAAACCTGCGGCATAGTGGGAGTGGAGATCGCCGCGCCGGGGGCGGCGCCGTCGGGCACATTCGAGATATCTCCCGAGCCTGTCAGCCATAGCGTGATGGTATCGCCGCGCGCCACCTGGTTGCTGGCGTTATTGACACTTCCATCGCTCAGAGTCGCGGCGGCTTGACCCGTACCGGCTTGGTTGACGGTAAAAATCCCGGGGGCGGCCGCCTGCAAGCCGAAGTTAGCCGCGGCTAAAATCTGCCCGGTAGACGGATTCTGAACCACGAAATCGGCCGTGCCCGAACTGGGCGTCTCGTATGGAACCTGGAAATAGATCGCGGTGCTCCCCAAGCCGAAGACCGGAGCGGCCACGCCGTTCACCATCACCTGAACGCCGTTCAGTCCCGTGGTCGGCCAGGGTAGAGGCTGAGTGGGCGCGGCCGTGAAGCTGAAAACGTCCTGAGCGCTCTGTCCGTAACGCCCCAGCAGCGCCAGCATGCCGGGCGTCGCATTGGTCGAGGTGGTGCAGTTACCGCCCAGAGTTCCCGAGGTGTAATTCGCCGCATTGCGGTAAAACATGGCGGGGAAGAAAAACGTGACGCGATTCGTTCCGTCGGCGACCACCAGATTGTCGAAGGCGTCCAGCGCCAGCGCCAGCGGCCCGGGGACATTGTTCAACGCGGCGGTGGCGTGATTGTTGGCCAGTAACGTCTGAAAAGCGGGGAATTGGACCAGTTGACTTGAATTGGTGTTGGCGACCCAAATGTCCCCGGTGATAGAGCTCACCGCGACGCTCTCGGGCACGTTCAACCCTGGCACCACCAGCGCAGCGCTCGCGCCGTTCACGGACTTCGAGGCATTGGCGAAAACCAGTAAGCGGTCGTTGCCCGTGTCGGCCACATACAAAAAATCGGAAGTGTCGCTGGCAATGTGCCGCGGCCCGTTCAGGCTGGCGGTGGTCGGGGACGCCGGAAGCGACGTGGATGTAAAATTCTGCTGTCCCAAAACGATGGCCGCCGCCTGGCCTGAAGTGAAGTCGCCGCCGGCTGGTCTATTGAAGATCAGAATGCGATTGTGCACCAGGTCCGACACGGCCAAGCCTCCCCCGTTAGAAACACCCGTCGGCCCGTTGAACAGCGCCAGTCCGTACGGAGTGTTCATCGTGGACTGGCTGGGATCCTGAATCTTGGTGGTGAAGCTGCTTTGACCAAGCACCAGATTCGCCATCTGGAGCGACCCGGGCTTTTGGGAGAAAGGCTGGGGAAATCTTAGCACCCGGCCGTTGCCGGAGTCCGCCACATAAAGATTGCCGTTCGAATCAACGGCCAAGCCCGTGGGCACGCTCAAACCCGTGCTATTGAGAATTTGCGCCTGGCTGAGCTGCGTGTTAGAGGGAGAATAATTGGGCTGCGAGCTCATCAGGTTGGGCTGGCCGATCACCAGGTCGGCTTTCTGCGTGAGTATCGAGTGGGAATCCGCGCCGACACTACTCGCGCTCATAAAACCGAGAACGCGATTGTTGCCGGGATCGGCGATATACAAGTGCGGGGGGGTCGATGTCTTGTCCACAACAATTCCGCCCGCCTGAACGAAAAATACTTCCTGTCCATCAATCAAATTCGGAGCGTTGTAAGGAAAATCGAGCTGACCCAGCACGCGCGAAGCGGAAGTGTATGGGGGCCCCGGGAAAACCAGCACTCGATTGTTGCCGGAATCAACGATCCAGATTTCGTTGGTGACGTTATTCACCGCGCCGGCCAGCGGCGAATAAAGACTAGAGTTGCTGGGCTGATACTGATTGGCGTTGATTTGCCCGCTAGTGAGATTCGGCTGGCCGGCGAAACCCGGCTGGCCGATCGCGGAGATTTCGGGCGGCGAGGGAGTGGTCGTGGTTGGGGTGGGCCAATTGGAATAGATGTCGTAGCCGACCACCCGATTTTCAGGCGTATCGCAAACGTAGAGATTATTGCCCAGTGTGAAGACCCCTTGAGGCGAGCAAGCCGGGCCGCAGACGTTCGACGAGCCGAGCGTGTATTGCGTGGGATAGGTCTGCGATTGTTGGGTCTGCAGAGCAATTCCAAGGACTCGATCGGCGGCCTGGCAGTTCGCCGCCGGAGGTTGAAACTCCAGCACGCGGCTGTAGGCGTCGGCGACGTACAGGCGGCCCGCTGTATCGAAGGCTAGCGCGGAGGGAACGACCAAAGCATTCATATTCGTCTGCGTGTTGTTGGGCGCCTGCGGACCTTGAATGGAGACGAAATCGCACTGCCCCAGCACCATGTCGGCGGCGGGCTGGACCGTACCGGCGGCGAGATTCGCCGCGGGAAAGCGCAGCGCGCGATTGTTGAGCGGATCCGTGGTCCACAAATTTCCGCTGGAATCGAGCGCCAATCCGCTTTGAGACAGGTGATTGGTGTACGAAAAATAGACCGTCTGGCTGCTGGGATTGCTGCCGGCGTTAGGGTAACCGCCGGAGCTGACGCTTTGCTGCCCGATCACGAGATCCACGGTAACAATCGGGCTGGTTTGCTGAAAGGGCGTGGGATAGCGCAAGATGCGATTATTTCCCGCATCGGTCACGTAAAGATTGCCTTTGCGGTCCACCGCGACAGCGACGGGCCATAATAATCCGGTGCTCTGACTGGTGCCCGGTCCGCCAACAAGATTTGAGGTGAAATTGACTTGGCCAATGACGATGTCGGCCGTCGATCCGGCGGCCACAGCGGCGCTGTTGCGCCAGCCGAGCACACGGTTATTGAAGGTGTCGGCGACGTAAACGGCTGGAGGGTTTTGGCTATAGTCGAACGCGATTCCGTAGGGACCGTTGAATTCCCTGCCTTCGATCAGATTCGGAGCGTTGGAGGTAGGCCCCGGAAGAACCAGAGTCGTCTGGCCGAATTCCCTGGAGGGAGTGTTGTTAAAGGTGACCTGCGCGGCGAGCGGCGCGGCCACAACGAGGGCAATACCCAAAACGTGTTTTATCACCGAATCCTCCGAGACGGCGCGCGGGGACCGCCCGATCCCGTAAGATAACACGGCGCGGACGCCGCGAGCGCCGCCGCGAAACAATCGACCCTTCCCGGTGTTCAACAGGTGGGAGCGTCAGATGTATTGCGCGACGAAGATGTTCTCCATTGCCTGCTGCTTGATCTTGGCAGCCAACGCGCAGATCTCGCGTTTCCAGCATGTGGTGGTGATCGTTCAGGAGAACCGGACGCCCGACAATCTTTTTCAAGGGTTGTGTACGCCTCCCTATGGGTCGCCGAGCAGTTGCATCGCCACAGCCTCCGCCGGGCAGTACGATATCCAGACCGCGAACTGGATGGATAAGACTTCCTCCACGGGCGTCACGCAGCCGAGCTCGGGCTTGCTGGCGAATAAATACGACCTGAGTCACGCGCATTCGGCGTTCGTCGCTATGTGCGACGCGAACACTTCAACGGGCGTTTGCAGAATGGACGGAGCGGCCGGGATAACTTGCTCCGGCGCTTGTCCGCAGAAGCCGCAGTTCCGGTTCGTCCTCAACTCACATGCGATGCTCGATCCCTATCTGACCATCGCCACGCAATACGGCTGGGCCAATCTCATGTTCCAGACGAACCAGGGACCCAGTTTTCCCGCGCATCAGTTCCTGTTCGGAGGAACGTCGGCGCCGAGCGCGGCGGACGACGCAGCCGGCATTTTCGCCTCGGAGAACATGTCGGGAGCGAGCAGCGTCGCCGGATGCGCCACGCCGGCGGGAACTACAGTGGAGTTGATCAATCCTACCGGCGGCGAAAATTTCAAGGTCTATCCCTGCTTTGAGCATCAGACCATGGGAGATCTGCTTACGTCCGGCCTCACCTGGCGATACTATGCGCCCAGCGCCGGTTCCATCTGGACCGCGCCCAACGCGATCGACCACATCTGCCAATCCACCGGGCAAGGGGGAAAATGCGCCGGTTCGGATTGGGCGAACAACGTGGATCTAACTCCCGCCGATGTTTTGCGCGACATTGCGAGTTGCAATCTACGCTCTGTAACCTGGGTGATTCCGACGGGCGCGAATTCCGATCACGCGAGCGTGAACGACGGAGGAGGGCCGTCGTGGGTAGCATCGATCGTCAATGCAATAGGCAACAGCAAATCCTGCGACGCCAACACCGGCTATTGGAACAACACGGCGATCTTCATCACCTGGGACGATTGGGGCGGCTGGTACGATCACGAGCCGCCGGTGATTCTGCCGCAGCCCGAAGGCGACTATCAGTACGGTTTTCGCGTTCCGCTGCTCGTGGTCTCCGCTTATACGGCGGCAGGGACCATCGACAACGTCCGGCACGATTTCGGTAGCCTTCTCCGGTTCATTGAATCCAACTTCGGCATTCCGCAAGGGGCTCTGAATTTCGCGGATGCACGAGCGAGCACCGATCTCTCGGCGTTCTTCGATCTCACCAAGCCTCCGCGCATGTTTCAAACCATCCCTGCGCGTAAGACCGCCAACTTTTTCCTGCACGACAAACGAAAGGCCACCGATCCGGACGATCAATAGCTCGGGCGCGCGACGTAAAAGCGGCAACAGCAGGGTCCCGTGGCTGAGCATCCGTAGGGATATGATGAACCATGGGAGGCTTTGATGAAGAGAATTCTCAGAGGTGCGGTAGCCCTGTCTGCCACGCTTCTCGCGAGCGCCGCCTACGCTCAAGTGACACTGAATTCGGTGCGAATCGGCGCGAAAGACACTGTGGCGCTGGCGAAGTTTTATCAGGCCGCGTTCGGAATGCAGGAGGTCAATCGGATCGATGCGCCCTCGGGACCGGAGGTTTTCGTCAACTTCGGCGCCACGGCCGACGCCGCAAAGGCCAATGAGGGCGAGCCCATCGTGATTCAGCACCGCGATTCCGACGATCTGAAAGACCCGATCGCGCACGTGATTTTCAACGTGAAGGACATGGCAGCGACAGTCGCCGCCATCAAAGCCGCCGGCGGTTCGATGGCCGGCGATCCGCGGCCGTTCCGGAACACGACCACCGTCATAGGCATCGCGATCGATCCCGCCGGCAACCGGATTGAGCTGATTCAGCGGCCCTGAGCGGATTTAGAACTGGTACTCGGTCGGAGTGATTCCCTTGGCTCGCAGATACATCTCCGCCGAGGCGCGATGGTGCGTGGTGTGATCCATCAGTGCCAGGAGAAGCTCCGCGCCGGTCATCGTTCCTTCGCCGCTGTTATAAGTCTTCGAAAGCTGCGCAGGGGTGAGCGCCCCAACTTTTGCGATCGCGTCGTCAAAGGATTTCCGCATGAACGCCATCACGTCTTTCTTATTCATCGAAGCGGGGTTGCCCAGGTTGGGCGGCGCGCCGGAGAAAGCGGATAGAAACGCCCCCATAGCTTGCGACAAATGCACCATCTGCTCGGCGAAGCTCATCTGCGGAGGAGTCAGCTTGAAATTGTAGGAAGCTTCCGGCATCTGATCGGCTACCTTCAGCGTAAAGTCGCGCGATACCTGGAGATGCTTCACCACGATTGCCTTAAGATCCGTCTGAGCGAATACGGGCATTGCGCAGGCGGCCATTAGAGTAACGGCCGCCCAGGGAACGATGGCGCGGGTAAGGAAGCGGTGTCGAGAGTGCATGAAATTAGTTTACGTGATGCGCTCGCCGGATTTGGCAAGCGCACAGCGAATGCGTTGTGCGGGTTAAGAAAAGCGCACAGCGAATGCGTTGTGCGCGTTAAGAAAAGCACACAGCGAATGCGTTGTGCGCGTCAAGGTTAGTGCCTTGCGGCGAATCATTTCTTGCGTCGCAGAAAAATCACCGCCAGAGACAGCACCACCAACGCAAGCGCGACCCAGCGGAGACCCGGCCCCATCTTCCCTTAACGCGCACAACGCATTCGCTGTGCGCGTTTATATCTTCGATTTAATAACGTCCACCAGCTCCTGAACCGCCGCCGCGCTCTTCGCCAGCGCTGCTTTTTCTTCCTCGGTCAAAAGGATCTCGTAGATGTGTTCGATGCCGCCGCGGCCCAGCTTCACCGGAACTCCCACAAACAGCCCGTGAACGCCGTATTCGCCTTCCAGATACGCGGCGCAGGGCAGAACCTTTTTCTTATCCCTCAGAATCGATTCCACCATCTCGACCGCCGCGGCGGAAGGCGCATAATACGCGCTGCCGGTCTTGAGATGTTTCACGATTTCCGCGCCGCCGTTGCGCGTGCGATCCACAATCGCGTTCAGCCGCGACGGCTCGATCAATTCGGTGAGCGGAATTCCCGCGACGTTCGAAAGTCGCACTACCGGGACCATGGTGTCGCCATGGCCCCCCAGAACCACGGCCGTCACATTCTCCACGGACACGTCCAACTCTTGCGCAACGAACGCGCGGAAGCGCGCCGAATCCAGCACGCCTGCCATCCCCACCACCCGCTCCCGCGGAAATTTCGAAACCTGGTGCGCCGTCCAGCACATGGCGTCCAACGGATTGGTAACCAAGACCAGAATCGCGTTGGGCGAATACTTCACCACGTTCGCGGTGACGCCCTTCACTACTTCATAATTGGCCAAGAGAAGATCGTCCCGGCTCATCCCCGGCTTGCGGGCCAACCCGGCGGTGATAACCACCACATCCGAGTTCGCCGTAGGAGCATAGTCGCAGGCGCCCACTATGGAGACGTCGTAGCCTTCGATCGCCCCCATGTGGAGCATGTCCAGCCCCTTGCCCTGCGGCACGCCCTCGACCACATCCACCAGAACCACGTCGCCCAATTCCTTGGAAGCGAGATTGACGGCGCAGCTCGCCCCCACATTGCCTCCACCTACCACGGTGATTTTTTGGCGCATAAGTTTGCGAGTATAGCATCGGCCGGAATGAACTATTTTAGATCGCATTAAGCCTTTACATATCAGTGATTTACGCCACTATTTCGGGGTAGCTTGACTTTTCAAATACACATCCGGCATGCGATACTGTTCGTCATCACGTTACGATGACTCTGGTTGGCGAGGCGATTGCCCGGTATCACAAGCTCATCGAAAGTGAACCGTATATAGATCTGGGTTGGGCGCAGGCGCTGCAAGAGCGCAAGCGGGCCCTGAAGCTGGAGGGCGGCCCGTTGTCCCCCGTGCTTCGCCCCCACTTTCTCAGCAGCCGCGACTACGCCGCGCTGGAAAAAGTCTCCTCTATCCTGCTTTCGGCGATTCAGAGGGTGCAGGCATTGGCGCTCTCCAATGCGTCTTTGTTTCAACGCATCCCTTTGCTGCCGGCCGAACGGATGTTGTCGGCGGCGGAGCCGGGATATTCTTCGGTGGAAGTGTTGGGCGCCCTCCACGCCAACGTGAACGATGGAAGCCTGCGCTTTGGAGGCTATAGCTCGCAACTTCCGGCGGGTGTGGTGTACGGCGATGCCTTGGCGGATTTGTATTTCGAGGCCCCGCCGGTGAAAGAACTTCGCAAGAAATTCCACCTAAAAAAATTGGGCGGGGCCAAACCCTTGATCGCCGCGATTCTCAAAACCTACAAGGAATTTGGCGGGAAATCGAAGCGGCCCGGCATCGCCATCGTGGAGATGCGGCAGCCGCATGCTTCCGCTTCGGCGGAAAACGTCCTGCTATCGGAGTTTTTTTCCAGCCACGGATTTCCCGCGGAAATCGTCTCGCCGGAACAGCTCGAATACCGCGCAGGCGTGCTGCGCCGGGGGGAATTCACCATCGACGTGGTGTATCGCAACGTCAAGCTGCAGGAATTCCTCATGCGCTTCGATCTGAACCACGCCCTGGTGCGCGCGTATCGCGAAAGATCGGTTTGCATGATCAATAATTTCCGGGCGGAGCTGGGCTCGAAACGAGCGGTCTTCGATCTGCTCACGGACGACGCCGTCACCGCGAACTTTCCCACTGCCGAGCGCAAGGCGATCCGCGAGTTCGTTCCTTGGACGCGGGTAGTGCAAGCCGCCAAGACCACTCACAAGGGCCACGTCGTGGATCTGCCCGAATTCGTGATGAAGCACCGCGCCAAGCTGATTCTGCGTCCCAACGACGAGGCCGCCGAAGTCCAGGCGGTGCGCGGCGCCGAGGTCGACGATCGGAGCTGGGAGAAGGCTCTCCGCCAGGCTATGCGGATTCCTTTTGTGGTTCAGGAGGCACCGGAGCCGGCCCGCGCGGTGTTCCCCATGCTCCAATATGGAAGCCTGATGATGAAAGAGATGCTGGTGGACGTGCAGCCCCACGCCTTTCGCGCCGAAATGCACGGCTGCTCGAGCTGGCTGGATGTCGCCAGCCCCGCATCCTTTTCCACGCTGACCGGCCTGGCGCCGACCTTCCTTCTGGAAGGGAAATAGGGACGATCGTGCCGCCGCAGCGCAAGGCGATCCGCGACTTCGTTCCTTGGACACGGGTTGTGCAAGCCGCCAAGACCACCCACAAGGGCCACGTCGTGGATCTTCCCGTACCCAATAATCCGCGGGGCGCGCGAACGGCTAGATAATGAGAACGTGATCGCCATCTTCGTACGCGACATGGCGCTGGCCGCGCGCGTTTTTCGAAAAAATCCGGCCTTTGCGGCCACGGCGGTAGTCACGGTCGCTTTCGGGATCGGCTCCGCCACCGCTGTCTTCAGTGTGGCGAATGCGGTGTTGCTGCGCCCGCTTCCCTATTCCAACCCGGATCGTCTGGTAATCGCATATGGCGACTGGAGAAAGCGCGGCGTCAACGATTACCCGATTTCGAGCACCGATTTTCTCGACCTCCGTGCGGGCGCGGCCGGAACATTCGAGGATATGGGCGTTGTCGTCACTGGACGGGGAGCCAGACAGGATGGGAACGGCTCCATGGAACAGGTCCGTTTCGCATCGGTCACGCCCAACTTCTTCCGGCTGTTGAGCGCCAGGATTGCATTCGGTCGCGACTTCGACGAAACAGATGTGCGGCTCGCTCCGCCCGCAAATGGCGCAGCGGGCGCGCCGCAGCCAGTTCCGCCCATAGCGACGATCCTGAGTTATGAGTACTGCGGAGCCACTTCGGCGGCGATCGGTCCATCCTGGGGCGCAACGCCCCCGGCACGCTCCCCGGGTCGAGCGTAATCGTAGGAGTGCTTGCGCCAGGCTTCGAATTGCTCTTCCCACCCGGCGACAACCTCGAGCGCGCGCCTGACAATTGGTTTGCGATTCGCCCGGTTTACGACAACACGCAGCGGAACGTTAATAGCTGGGGGGTTATCGGCCGACTGCGATCCGGCGCGACTCTGGGGCAAGCGCGATCTCAATCCGAAACCACTGCTATGGAGATCCGAAGAATAAACGCGATCCATGCAGGTGCCGATTTCCACTTCCGCTTGGAACCGATGAATCGGCATCTGGCAGAGGGAGCACGTCCCACCATTGTGGTGCTGCTGGGCGCGGCGGTCTTCGTACTGTTGATCGCCTGCGCGAACGTGGCGAATCTTCTGCTGGTGCGCGCTTCTCTGCGCGAGCGCGAATCGGCGGTGCGCGCCGCCCTGGGCGGATCGCGCGGGCGTCTGATCTGCCAGACCCTGGCCGAGGCGTTATTGCTTTCCGGCCTCGGAGCGCTGCTCGGGACGGGATTGGCGTGGGCCAGCCTGCACGGACTGATCGCGCTCGCTCCCGCGAGCTTGCCGCGCCGCGATTCGATCGGCATCGACCCTCCCACGCTTGCGTTTGCGGCTTTGGCCGCATTTGCGGCGACGATCCTCTTCGGATTGCCGCTGGCTTGGCAGGCGGCGCGACGCGATCTCATGCGAACATTGCGGGCCGCCAGGACCGGCGCGCTGGCGGGCGCCCCGAAACTGCGGAACGCCGCGCTGATCGCGGAGGTCGCCCTCGCGTTCGTGCTGCTCATCTGGTCCGGCCTGCTTCTCCGCGGCTTCCGGGCCTTGCAGCGGGTTGATCCGGGTTTCGATCCCCACGGCCTTCTCACCTTTCAATTGCTGGGAAGTCGTGGGGGCAATCAGCCGCAGGGACGCGCCGCTTTCATGCGTGAAATACAAAACCGGCTGCGCGCGGTTCTGGGAGTCGAAAGCGCCGGCGCATCCAATCCACTGCCGCTGGCGGGCGGCGTTTACGCCACGCGGTGGGGAAAGGAGCAAGCGCTGGCCGATCCCAGTAAATACCAAGGCGCGGATTTCGTGGCTGTTCTCCCGGATTATTTCGAGACCATGCGGACGCGGCTTATCGCGGGCCGCACTTTCACACGCGAAGACAATGCACCCGAGCGCAAAGTCGTCATCGTGGATCAGCTTCTGGCGGCCAAAGCATTCCCCCACGAATCCGCGGTGGGAAAGCGAATTCTGTTTCTCCTTAGCAGCGTGGAGCCGGAACCGCTGGAGATCATCGGCGTGGTGGCGCACCAGCGCCTAACCTCACTCTCCGATCTTGGCCGGGAGCAGATCTACACGACCGATGGTTATCGGGGACACGGGGTGGTGGATCACTGGACCGTCCGCACCGTGGGCGATCCGACCAAGTACGCCGCGATCGTCCGGCGGGAGATCGGCAAGCTGGATTCGCGCGTCCTGGTTGCGGAGATGCAACCGATGGATGCGCTGGTCAACCGCTCCACCGCCGCCGCTCGTTTTGCGCTGGTGCTCATGGCTACTTTCGCTACGGTTGCCGCTTTGATGGCAGCGGTGGGGCTTTACGGCGTCCTTTCGACCTTCGTCCGGCAGCGCACTGCCGAGATCGGCGTGCGGATGACGCTGGGCGCAACTCCTTCCAGTATCTTCAGGATGGTGGCCCGGCACGCGTTGTGCCTCAGCGCTGCGGGTCTGGCGGGCGGTTTCGCCGCGTCATTTGCTCTAACGCGCTGGATGGGCAGCCTTCTGTTTGGCGTTAAGCCCACCGATCCGGTCACTTTGGGGCTGGTAACGATTCTATTTCTCGCCGTCATCGCGACCGCATCCTGGGCACCGGCGCGGCGTGCGGCGGCTCTCGATCCGGCGGTCGCCCTGCGAGAGGAATAGAGCTTCACGCCTGGTAGACCGTGGAACCCCCTACCACCGTGCGCACGATCTGGATGTCTTTGATCTTCTCTTTATCCACCGTGAAAAGATCATCCGCCAGCACGACAAAGTCGGCCAGCTTGCCCGGCGTGATCGATCCCTTGATCGCCTCCTCGTGAGCGTTGTAAGCACCGTTAATCGTGTTCACGCGCAAAGCCTCGTCCACGCTGATCCGCTGGTTCGCTCCCCAAGTCTGTCCGTCCCAGCCCGTGCGTGTAACCATTCCCTGGATCGCCATCCGCGGGTCGAACGGCCCCGGACTAAAATCGGAGCCCGCCGCCACCGGAATTCCCTCATCCAGGAAGCTGCGATAGGCCATGCACCGCTTCATCAACTCTTCGCCGTAAAAGTGGAACTTGTCGGAATTGTAGTAGGCATACGAGGTGAAGGCCGCGGGAACCACGCCGGCCGCCTTGATGCGGCGCACCAGATCGTCGTTGATCAGGGTGCAGTGCGTGATTTTCGGGCGCGCATCGGCGCGTGGGAATAGCCGCTGGGCCCGCTCCACCGCGGTGAGCACCATATCGATGGCCACGTCGCCGTTAGCATGGCAGTTGACTTGGATGCCCGCTCGATGCACGCGCTCGATCCAAGCGTTGAGGTCGTCCTGCGTGGTGGTGATGTTGCCCTTGTATGGCGGGGAGATTCCTGGGTAAGGCGTGCTGAGCGCCATTGTGCGCTCGGAAAACGATCCGTCCACGGTGTGCTCGGAGGTGGCGCCGAAACGAATCCATTCGTCGCCAAATCCTGACATAATCCCACCGGAGATCATCGCCTCCAGCACCTTTCCGTTGGCTTCATAGCTCACGCGGTGGACCAGATCTCCCCGCGCCCGCACTTGCTGCAGGGCCGTCAGATTGCCGCCCTCGTGGTGCACAGTGGTCACGCCGTAACGTACGAACTGCTTGGAAATATATGCCAGCCCATCGCGGTCCCGCTGCATTGTTTCCTCTTCAGTGAACGTTTGCCGCTTGCCGATACGGCTCAGAGCGGCGGTCGCGCGGTCCGTCACTCGTCCATTGAGCTCGCCGTTCGCGTCGCGGTCAAACGTGCCGCCAGGTGGATTGGGCGTCTTCTTGTTGACATCGGCCAGCTCAAAGGCCTTGCTGTTGTAATACGACGTATGGCCACCGCGATGGTGCACCGCCACTGGATGGTCTTTCGAGACTTGATCAAGATCGTGGATGTTTAGTTGCCGGTTGTCCTTGACCTTGGTGTCGTCAAAGAAATATCCTTCCACCCACACTCCCGGCGGCGTCTCTTTCGCCTTTTCCCGAAGCTTATCCACGATGCTCGAAATTGTGACAAACTCCACCACGTAGGGGTTGCCGACGATTACGTCGTAGAGCAACGTGTTGCCGGGCGCATGATTGTGGCAATCGATGAACCCGGGCACGATGGTCATCTGTTGGGCGTCGAGTGTCTGGGTCCCCTTGGCGATGAGGCCCCGGATATCCACGTTGCTTCCCACAGCGGTAAAACGCCCTGCCTTGACCGCGAAGGCTTCCGCCCTTGGCAGGCGGGAATCGACGGTATAGACTTTGGCGTTGAAGACCACCAGATCGGCGTCTTGGCCTTCCGCCGCCGCGGCAGGCCACGGCTTGCTGGCAAGGCCCGCGAAACCGGCCCCAAGGTAACGTAATAAGCCTCTACGGCTGTTATCAGTATTTGCCATCATGCATCACCTCCTCCGGCGATCAGCGCCGCCCCAGATACTGCTTGCGCATTTTCGCCACAACCGTGAACTCCGGATCGACCACATTAGAGATGTCATATTCCATGCCCTGGCCCATCAGCAGACTCGCGCCGCGCTCATCGAATCCATAGTCCGTCATCAGCCACCGCATCAGCTCGGTGGTGGCGTGTTGCAGCGCCTCATTAAGCGCGCGGGAGCTTCCCAGGACCATGATGAAGTCCTGGTTTTCGAGTCGCGGCCAGTTAATCCTTTTCCGTTTGATGAGGTCGACCGAAAATTCGACATCCAGCGACGTCTCGATCGCGCTGCCGAGCACCTCCCCGTCGCCCTGCCGCGCGTGGCCATCGCCTAAGAACAGCAGCGCGCCCGGCTCAAACACCGGCAGCATCACGGTGGCGCCGGCGCCCATGCCGTTGTAGTCCATGTTTCCGCCGAAATTGTCGGGATAGGTGGTCGGGATGGCGGCTTTATTCGCCGGAGCGGTCGCGATGCATCCCAGCATGGGACGCAGAGGCAATTCGATACGCGGGCCTTTGAATTCGCCCGGGTCCATATAGGCGATGCCTTTTTGCTTATCGATCTGCCAAGTGGCGCGTTTCGCATCACGCAGCGCCTCCGAGCGAAGAAAACCCGGGTCGGCGGTGTACGGGGCGAGCAGCGACGCGGAAAAGCCGGTCGTGCGGTTCGTTTCTAACCGCAGCAGATGGACAACCAGCGTGTCTCCCGGCTCCGCGCCTTCGATATAGAATGGCCCGATCTCGGGATTGGGGCCCTGGCCGCGTTGCACTCCCTTGGAATCGACGCCGCCGGCATCGATGGTGTAAGTTACGACGTGGTCACCAGGCTTGATACGGAGAGCGGGCTTATGGGCGCCCGAGAACGTGTTGTAGAACTCTTTGGGCTCGAACTGAAAGGTCTCAGCCCAACCGATAGCAGCGACCAACACAAACACAAGCATTGGTTTCATACACAAGCCCTCGATTCTTCAGGGCGGATCATCGATCTATGCCTTCGCCATGCAAGGTTCTACAAGTTATACTACGCCCATCACCATGCCTGCGGCTGTTTCGTCACGAGTGGCAGTCAAGAGCCCGAAGATCAGGATGCCAGCCAGCGCATACAGCCCGTAGCGTGTCGTCCGCCCTTTGCCGGTGCTGACCCGGTTGTCGTCCTTATTTGCTGTTCGAGACTATCGAACATGGAACCTCCATGCACCGGATGGGGGTTCCGCGGCAGTTGAATTGTAGTCGGCTTGACGGGAGAATGGAAGCCCCGCGTCGAATCGAGCGGATGAGCGGCATCGCCTTTGAGCTTCTCGGCCCGCCCGGCAACTGCGCTATCGCCGTAGTTCATGGACCGGAACGACCTCGTCAAGGCCGCGCCTGCGCTTGCCAAGGGTGCAGCGGCTATCGGCCCGCCGTACCGTTCGCGGCCATCCTCATGCTTCGGCCCTGCCACAAGGCCTTGACGCGACGTGGGGGGCTCGTTCATCTCTTTGAGCCCCACACCAGAGTGGGTGATAAAGCCCAAGCGTCATACTCACGTTTGGCCTTATCGTAGTCGGCTTCCCTGTTCGCGAAAAGGGCCGCAGCCGCTGCAGCGATTCGAGGGTTCGATGGGTCCGTGGGACCGTCTGGCGAAAATAGCTCGCTTCTTAGCCATCGCGCCCGGCCAATCGGCACTGGTCGGTGGCCTTGCTGCCACAGCATGAGACTCATGAAGTACTCGAAAAGATGGAATGCCTCTTCGTACTCTGCCTCCGTCGGAGTGAATGGTCGCAACGGTTCACGCAGAACCTCAAACAGGTGGTCGCTGTACCCAGCCAAGGCCCGCTCCTTTCCCGGTATAAAGTCGCTGAGGCGGTCTTGCATAATGTGCAGTACGTTGAGGCAATTTGCTGCTATCTCTGTTTGCCCTCTCAACGAACCTCGGATCGGTGCTCTCAACAATTGTGCCAAGTTATCGAATCGATCATTGTCGATCGCCGCCACACTGCCCGCGTACATCAGCAGACTAGCCGGGTAACGTCTAAAACCGATCCACCTAGTCAAGCCGCCCGGTCCACCGGGTGGGTCACCAAGGCGCTGAAGAACCCGAGTCCATAGGTACCTGTGCTCCGCTTGCCCCCAATAATTTCCCGCAGTGAGAATCGCGCACACTACTTCCACGGTTGATTCGTAGGCGTTGAAACGCTTGCCCACCTCTACAGTGAAATTGTTGACCGTGTTGGTATGAAATCTCTGTGGATCGAGCGCCTCATAACAGCGCTCTGTTTCTTCCGCAACGAGATCATGCAGCAAAATACGGTCCTCAGGCCGAACTAAATAGTGCTTCGTTTTGGGCCGTAGCGATCTTCGCGGATAGGGGATGGTTCTGACCCAAGTGGGCGAGAGCCAGCACCTTTTGTCCTTGAGCGCAGTGAAAAAGGCGTCGGCTTCGTCGATTCGGAACTGAATGGCTGCGCGACGCTGGATCAGCCTTAGGGCAACGGGCGTGGGCTCGCCACGATACGCCCAGTACATCGAAAATCGACGTGTGGAGCATCGCTCTATTGCATCCCGCAAAGCAACGTCCCAATCACCAGACCAGCCGCACACTAGCAGACCGAACTCGTCGAAGACAAGATCCAGGAGCTGACTTAATGCGGGGTCATATGCATCGAGCTCCGCCTTCGTATTTTTGATCCGGGTGTCAAGATAATCGCCGTTGACCTTCAGCACAGAACATCGAGCGTGGGACAAGGGAAGCGCACCCTTGACTGCATCTGTTGTACTTATAACCGAGGGCTGTAAGCCGACATCTGCAAGAGCCGTTTCGAGAAGTCGATCAAAATGTGTCGTGATAATAACCCGGATGTATTCCTGCTTCACTAATTCGGCGACAGCACGGTGAGCACGCGTGGGGACTTTGAGTCCGCGCTGGCGCTCGTCCTCGCTCGGCTCAAAATAGGTGCGCAGACGCTGGCTTCGCTCGCTCGGAGTCTTGACAAGGCTGTCCAGCAACGCGGAATAGTCAGGTTCGACTTTGTAGGCCTTGCGATACCAATCTTCCGGATCTTGGCCAGAATCGTTGCCTTCAACGCGGGCAAGCTTTCGGGCCAAATCTTGAACAACTTCCCACCCCGTGGGCGCCAGCAGCACGTGACAGCCCAGACCCTACCAAGAGCGCATACATACCTGGAACGCTGTAAACGGAAAATGCCAATGATACAAGTGGATCGATCATTGTCCTTCGGTCAGCGCAAAGGATACCAAAAATGCTGGACTTCGCCGAAACGATGCTTCTGGCTATTCGTCGGAGATGGCCCGATTTCAGTCGTTGCTTCGAGAACGCACGGGCAACGCCTTCTGGGACCGGGTCCACGCATCGCTGGAGCGCGCTGGCTTCCGCTTTGCGAACGACATCAACCGAACGGAGGAGAAGGGGCGGCTGCGTCGGGAATCAAAACTGGCGCGTGGTAGTGATATGGTACGGAGGCTGCACGATGGCCAAACTGATCTACTTCATGCCGACGTCGCTGGATGGCTATATCGCCGATGAAACCGGCAACCCCGATTGGGCGGCGCCGGACGAGGAGGTATTTGCTTTCATCAACGATCTCGTGCGCCCCATCGGCATGTATCTGTATGGACGCAAGATATATGAGACCATGGCGATTTGGGAGACGCCAAACGTCATTCCTAATCGGACGCCGGCCATGCTGGACTTCGCGCGGATCTGGCAATCGGCCGACAAAATCGTCTATTCCAAATCGCTGGAGACCGTCTCTACATCGAAGACGCGTCTTGAGCGGGAATTCGACCACCAGGCGGTTCGCCACTTGAAGGCTCAATTGCCTCATGATGTTTCGGTGGGTGGTCCGACCCTCGCCGCACACGCGATCCGGACCGGCCTCGTCGACGAGTATCATCTGTTCGTCGTGCCTATTATGCTTGGCGGCGGCAAGCCGGTCCTGCCCAGCAACGTATGCGTAAAGCTTGATCTCCTGGACGAGCGCCGTTTTGCCAATGGAATGGTATATCTTCGTTATCGCGCGAGGGGCTACCACACGCGGACCTAATGGAGGCGAGGCATGAAGGTGCGCTTATCGGATATTCAATGGCAAACCGCAGAAAATGGCCCTTCCGGGGTATTCTCGTTCAACGGAGGCATGTGAGGATGAAGAACTTGTTCGATGCGACGGTGGCGAATCAAGTAAAGGCGCGGCTGGGAAAATTGGAGCCGCAAAGTGAGAGGCGCTGGGGCAAGATGACTGCGGCGCAGATGCTGGCACATTGCTCGGTGAGTATGCAGTGGGCGGTGGGAGAAGTGGTGCCCGAAAAGGGAGCGCTACCGGCACGTCTGATGGGGCGGTTGGTGAAGCCGATGGTGTTTCGGAACGAAGGCCCGCTACGGAGGAATTCGCCGACGGCGAAAAGCCTGATTGTGGCGGACAAACGAGACTTGGGCAAGGAACGGGAGCGGTTATCAGCATTGATTGACAAATTTGCGGCGGGAGGGGTGGCGGGGTGTACGAAGAGTCCGCATAGTTTCTTTGGGAAGATGACGCCGGAGGAGTGGGCGATTCTAATGTACAAACATCTTGACCATCATTTGCGGCAGTTTGGGGTGTGACCGTCTCAAAAAACGGTAAGTTTTTAAGACAGGCGGAAAACCGGGAATTAAGGTCTTCAGCGTCCCAAGAATCGATCTCACAATATCGGCCGAGTGGGGGCGGCGCAGCGTTACCATTTCAACGCAGCCTTGTCTCGAAGTTCACGCCCCCAATATAGATGACGATTTCGCCTTGAGCCGTGAAACTTCGTACGTGTCGCCGACGATCCACCAAGAGCCGGCCATCGCGGCAGATCGGTGGTTCGCGCGTTACACGACAGATGGTCGTTAAAAGGCCAGGGCGGTTGCGGACGGATGCAACTATACTGCGAATGAGCGGCTCTTAAAATCCACGGGCAGCGTCGCATTGTTGCCCGGAGTGTTGAAGGCAGGTACGAAATGAGACATCCCCAATACGGCCTCTCTGTAGAAGATGCGCTCCTATTTCGGGGAGAATATCCCGATGACGAGATCATGTCGGTGTTCGACGAGGAGGATCGACAAGTTTTAACGGAGGATACCCCGCAGTACCTTTACTCCTGCTCCGTAGGCCAACTTTGTGACCGGTTGGACGTAATGGGATTCACGCTTTCGGAGGCCGCGCGGCAGGTAACTCGGTTTGCTCAACATGCAGGAAATCCCTTTTACGTAGTAGGAAGTACTGACTCTGCCGAGAATGCCGCTGTTTGGAAGGAGAAAGCAGCCGAAGAGCGCTTACTTAGAACAAGCACTTTTGGACAATGGCGGGAAACGTACATCCGCTTGATCACAGAATGGAACAAAGGGAGCGATCTTGTTAGCTCTGGGGGACCGTTGGATCGATACCTGTTTGCATTCTATTCAGAGGACGCTGATGCTCCGCTCGTCGGGATTAGATCTCCTTTTGAAGGTTCCAGGTACCAGATGCGAGCCATGCTTTCCGCCTTCCGTCCGGATGCAACAGTACGCCTAGACTTCACACCGTTGGTTGCGGCGGGATTGATTGATCCGAGAGCGAAACTCAGTGAAGCAGCGATTGAAAAGTTGTTGGTTCCAGCGACGGCCACGGCACCCATAGTCGTTCTTACTGAGGGGAAAACAGACACGCGAATTCTTTCTAAAAGTTTGGAACGCCTTTTCCCCCATCTCCGCAGGTTCTATACCTTTCTTGATCATGAGGGTTTCGCGCCACCACCCGGCGCGGGAAACATTGTGAACATGCTAAAGGGCTTAGCTGCGTCGAAGATGTCTAACCGCGTGATTGCGGTTTTTGATAATGACGCAGCGGGTACAAATTCCGCCACCGCCGCTTCCAAGCTCGGCCTCCCAAAGAATTTTCGTATCCTTCAGCTGCCTCACCTACAGCAAGGGAAGCATTATTCAACGCTCGGACCGTCAGGTGCTGTCGCGATGGATATTAACGGATCCGCATGCGGTTTAGAGCTTTACCTCGGCAAGCGTGCGCTAACTGGCGATGACGGCGGTCTTCTGCCGGTTCGGTGGACTGGTTACGAGCAGAAATTGGGGCGTTACCAGGGTGAGCTGTCGAACAAACAACACGCGCAGGACGTATATTTGGCGCAGCTCGAACGCTCGACTGACCCGACTACCGATCCAGAATTCGATGATATGCGGTCGGTACTTCGAGCGATCATGAATGCCTTTCTCGACAAAGCGCGACAGCTCGCAGTCATTCAAGAACACTCGGAAGGCACTGGGACGTAAAGTCAATCCGTCGATTTGAAGCGCGCGGCAGCTCCGAGCGACTGACGGGCCACACGGAGAATGGTCTGTCGCGACCCGTTGCAACACCAGCTCCGGAAGGGTTGCCGACTTATAGGGCCAATCTCGGCCCGTTATGCGGGGGGGGGGGTGAGTTTGCGAGTTTGAGAGAGGATTTTGGTGAGCCGGTTCGAAAGTCGATCGAGGCAGCGTCGCGGAGGGCCATCGGGTAGGGACCGACGAAACATCTCGATGGCATGTTGAGCGAAG
>DATDGT010000254.1:0-51954 GCA_036521975.1 Bryobacteraceae bacterium | reverse complement strand
AGGAGCAGGCGAAGCAGGAGATTCAAGAGGCGGTGTTTTCACGGGATGAAATCGGCGACATTCCCGTGAACCTGAATCTGCAATTTTTCAAATCCAGCGCCGCCAGCGCCAAGGTGACCGTGGTCGCCAAAATCGATATTCGAAATCTGCGTTACCGCAAGGCGGAGGGCCGGAACGACAACACGCTAACCGTGATTTCGGGATTGTTCGACCGGAATGGAAATTTCGTGGCCGGGATTCAGAAAACCGTCGACATGCGGCTGAAGGACGAAACGCTGGCCGCTGCGCCCGCTTCAGGAATCACTGTAAGATCGGTGCTGGATGTGATTCCGGGAAGTTATATGGTCCGGTTAGTAGTAAGGGATTCGGAAGGTCAGACGATGGCGGCGCGCAATGGCGCCGTCCAAATCCCGTAAACTCGGAGGATTCAGCCCCGCCTGTGAGGGCGGGCATGGGAGTTGAAACATGAAATATCGTCCGCTCATTCTCGCTTCGCTCACGGCCTTGGCCGCCGGCGCCTTATCCGCCCAGAACCAGAACGATAATCCCGCCGATTCCGGCCTCATCATTCGGACCGAAACCCGGCAGGTTCTGGTGGACGCCGTTGTGACGGATAAAAAAGGAGAATACGTCCGCGACCTGGAAGCCAAGGATTTCAAGGTGTCGGAAGACGGCAAGGACCAATCCATCAAGAGCTTTTCCTTCGAGGCGGACCCCAAATCGCCCAACCGTTCCACCACGCATTACATCGTGCTGTTCTTCGACAACGCGAGCATGAAGCCGGAGGATCAGATCCGTGCGCGCCAGGCCGCGTCCAAATTCATCGATACCAACGCGGGGCCGGATCGCATGATGGCGATTATGAATTACGGCGGCGGCCCATTCGTGAATTTCACCGCCAATGTGGACCGGTTGAAGAACGCCGTAAGCGGTGTGGCGCTTCCGGTGGGGGTATCGAATGAAGGTGGCGGAGGGCCGAGGCTGAACGTCGCCGGCGGTTGCGGCCGCGACGTGATCATGGAAATCCGCTGCGTCGCCAAAGACCTCGCGGCGATTCCCGGCCGCAAATCTCTGATCTGGATCACCGCGGGATTCAGGCTGTCGTCGGAGATCACTTCGGAAGCCACGGCGGCGATCGACGCATGCAACAAAGCCAATGTCGCGGTCTACGCCATCGACGTAAGGGGATTGGTGACCGGCGCTCCTATTGCGCAATCGCTGCCAAGTCCATTTCGCCTCGCGTCATTTACACCCGGGCTGGGCACGCCCGCGTCCGGTCTCTCTTTCGCTCCCCAGCGCGGAGGCGGAGGACCCGCTGGCGGTGGAACGTCAAGCGGCGGCGGCACGGCGGGCGGCGGCGCGGCGGGCGGCGGAGGACGCGGCGGAACGGCCGCCACGGGAACCTCCGGCGCATCGGGCGGCGGCCGTGGAACCGGGACGTCTACAGGGAGTAATACTGGTGCGAATAACGGCGGCCGCGGAGGCGGCACTCCGCCGCCGCCCCCTCCCGGCGTGCAAAATCCTTTCAACCAATCCCGCAGCCTGATCCCGAAAATCCCCGAAAGCACCACCGAAAATCAGAACATCATGTACATGATCGCCGATGGAACCGGCGGTTTCGTGATCCACGACAGCAACGATCTGCTGGCCGGCTTGCAGAAAATCGGCAAAGAGCAGAACGAATATTATTTGATCGGCTACACGCCTCCCATGACGCCGGAAGGAAGCTGCCATACGCTGCACGTCAAAGTGGATCGCGGCGGCACTTCGGTGCGCTTCCGCACGGGCTACTGCAATCTGAAACCGCAGGATCTGCTCTCCGGAACTCCTACGGAAAAGCAATTGGAGACGCGCGCGTCGGCCGGCCAAGCGGGCTCGGTCGCGGCTCAAATGCAGCTTCCGTTCTTCTATACTTCGGCGAATACGGCGCGCGTGAACCTCGCCATGGAGATCGCTCCGGAGCCGGTGAAATTCGAAAAACAGAAGGGCAAGCTGCACGCCGAAATCAACGTGCTCGGAATCGCCAATACGCCCGATGGACAGGTGGGCGCGCGCTTCAGCGATACGGTGAAAGTCGATTTCGAAGACAACGGAGACGGCAAGAAGCAAGCGGAGGCCTTCCAAAAGAAGCCGCTGCATTACGAGAATCAATTCGATCTGGCTTCCGGCAAATACAATTTGAAAGTAGTCTTCACCTCCGGCGGCACGAGCTTTGGAAAAGTGGAGATGCCGTTGGAAGTCGCACCGTATAAACCCGACCAATTCGCCATCAGCTCTCTGGCATTGAGTCACGAGATTCACAAGGCGGAGGATCTCGGGTCCAGTCTCGACGCTTCGCTGCTCGAGGACAAGATTCCGTTGATCGCCAGCGGCATTCAGATCGTCCCATCCGGCTTCAACGAATTCAAGAAGACCGACGTGGCCGTGTTCTATATGGAGATCTATGAACCGCTGCTCTCTAATCCGGATCCGAAAAATCCGCCCGCCGTCGCCTTCGAGATGCGAGTGCTGGATCGCAAGACCGGCGGAGAAGCGTTCGACACCGGCCTGATGAGGCTCGACCTCGCCAAGCAAGGCGCCAATACCGTGATCCCTCTGGGCGAGCGCATCCCCATGGATAAGCTCAACCCCGGATCGTACACGCTGGAAATATCCGCGCTCGATACGGCGAACAATCAAGTCAAGCGCACGGCGGATTTTGAATTGAGGTAACGTTTTCGGAGGGCGGACTTTCTTACACGCGATCGGCATGGGCAACGGGAGGCATGGGCCGAGGCCCTAGTTCCCGCCTGCGCGTCGCACTCTCGTAAAGCAGCGCCACGCCGATCAGAAACGGTATCGTGGCCGTGAAGCACACACCAAATGGAAATCCCACCACGGACCACCACAAGCCCACCAACAGGGCAACCAGCCCTAAACCCACCGCGACCAAAATCAAGCCGGCCAGGCGCAGATCCGCGGCGAGTTTCCACGGGTCGGGCTGTGATGCTGGGATTTCCGGCAGCGGCACGCCTTTCTCAATCGCCCGCAGCCGCTCTTCAGACTGCAGCTTCCGCGTGAAATAGCTGACAATGATAGCCGTGATCGGGATCAGGAAGACGACCAGCACTACAATGGCAGGAGCGTTCATGGTTTCCTTTCGTTCGCCACATTAGACCGGGCCGTACTACGTTTGTTTCACGCCCGGGGGGCAAATGTGAAACAATTTTCGCCTGGGACCGACTAACGGCCTTGAACAATTTCGCGGAACTGGTAGAGCGTCACCAGGCCATGGTATTCCGCACGCTCGCTAGGCTCACCGGCCAGCGGGAGGGGTTGGAGGACATGGCGCAAGAAGTCTTCCTGCGGCTGTTTCGAGCCCTGCCGCAGTTCCGCGGAGAGGCACGAGTCACCACGTTTCTTTATCGCATCGTAGTTAACGTCGTCAACGACGAATTTCGCAGACGCGAGAAAGCGCGTCTGGCGGTTTCTATTGAAGACCACGAATTGACGAGCCAGTGGACCGATCCCGAGCGTGCACTCGAGCGCGATCAATTGCAAAGAGCCGTGGATGACGCACTTCTTCGTCTGAGCGCCCCGGACCGCGCGATCCTGATCCTGCATTATCAGGAAGAACGCAGCTATGAAGAAATCGCCTCGATTCTAGGTCTGCCAATGGGGACGGTGAAGACGAATCTCTACCGCGCTCGCCAGCGGCTGAAAGTTATGATGGAGGAGTGGATAGCATGCGGGACGAATTGATCGACGCCGCCTTGCGCCAGGCTCCCGAGGCGCCAGTGCCCGCCAATTTCCGGAATCGGCTGCTGGCCCGGCTACCTGAGCCCATCCCGCAAGCGCCTTACGACTGGGTTCGGCCGGCGATTTGGTTCGCAGGCACGGCCACGATCGCTCCTTTCGCCATATTCGCTGTGAAATCCGGATTGCTGGGCTGGCTTGAAACTCCCGCGGTGACCGTCACGGCTGCGCTGATCGAAGCCGCCCTATCGCTGCTCTGGTTCCGCCGAATTCGCCAATAGTTCCCGGTAAAGCCGCTTCTGCTCCTCCGCGATCGCGTCCCAACCGAACCGCGACTCGGCTGTGCGGCGCGCTTGGCTCTCCAACGTTTGCCGCCGCTCGGGCGAATCGAGCAGCGCGGAGATCGCGCAGGCCATCTCTTCCGATGTATCGGCCACGATCACGCCCGCGTCCGTCCCCAGGTCGAGTCCGTGGATTCCCGCCGTGGTCGAAACGATGGCCTTGCCCATCGCCATCGCCTCCAGGATTTTGATATTGGTCCCCGCCGACACCACCAGCGGCGCGATCACCACCGCGGCTCTCTCATAAGCCGGACGAACGTCCGCGACAAATCCTTCGACCTCCACGCCTGGATGCCGTAAATCCCAGAAACTCTCGTGGCGCTGCCCGGCGATCACATGCAGCGTGACGCCGGCCAGCCGCGGCAAAACCTCGCGCACGAAGAATTCCATCGCCAGCACATTGGGGCGGTGAGCGAAGGAACCGATGAACAGAATCCGCCGGGGTTCTGGCGCGCGGAGGGAGCGACGGAACCGCTCGAGATCCACGCCGTTGGGAATCGCCACGGCGCCGGGAACCAGCGCCCGGTCTTTTTCAGACATCGTTACCACGCGGTCCACCCAACTCCACGCGGCTGTCTCAAAACGCAGCCAGCGCTGGTATTGGCGGCGAGCCTCCCAGTCCTCCTCGCGCGCCAGCATTTGGGCATACAGATCGTAGGTGATATCGTGCTCCACCAGAATCGTGCGTGCCGGTTTTATATCCGGGGCGTATTGCGCCATCTGCGTGAATTCGAACTGGGCGATTCGCGGCCGCCACTTGGCCGCCGTCCACTTCAAAGCTTCATGAAAGGCCGGCGAATCGAATTCTTCCACCGTATCGGGACGCGGAGTGGAGGGAAGCGCGTGAGCGCCATGCCGCCGCACCACGACGATTTCGCGACAGATTTCGAGCAGTTCGCGCGGCGCGGGCGCGAGCTCTTCGGCGAAGCAGATCAGAATCTGGTCGAAATCCGCCGCGGCGCGGCGCATCAGGTTGTATATGCGAACCGCCGCGCCGTGCGAGAGCGGAAACTGCAGATAGGGGCTCGCAATCAGCACGACGGGTCTTCCTGACGACGGCTTTCCAGGAAACACCGCGGCGTCGCCCCGCACCAGAGCAAGGAATCGATCGCCTCCGCGAACCCGATAGGTGCCCCGATAAGTGCGAAGCCGAGCGGCGAATTTCAAAGCGTCCACCTTCTTCGCCCGGCGAAGCCGCCGGAGATTATCGCGCCAAAGGAAAGGCAGAACACGTGCGGCGAAGCGCAGAAAATTTCGTTCCAAAAGGCGATCGATTTGTTCCTCGGTGAAGTAGCGTGAGGTGGTGGCGCGATGGAGATGAAGAGCTCGCGCGCCCGCGCAATAGACGCTGGGCCATCCTCTCTGCCATGCGCGCACGCCGAGGTCCAGATCCTCCACATAAGCCGTTTCATAAGCCGGGTCGAAGCCACCAAGAGCGCGCAGTTTCGTCGCATCGTAGAGCGTGCAGCCGCCCGTGCCATAAAGCACCCAGGTCTGATCCTCACCGGCCAACGGCTCCGGGCAGCGAACCGGAAAATCGGTGGGCGCGAGTGCGGCATCCAGAATCGCCTTGCCGGTCTCTTCGCGGCGGCGTCCTTCGGGAAAGAAAATCTGCGCGCTGGCGGAAAAGAGATGGGGGACGCAATGGAAGCACCGGCGAAGCTCGGCGAGAAAGCCCGCCTCCACCAGCATGTCGTTGTTCAGCAGACAGACGTGGGAGAAGCGCGCGCGCCGGATTCCGCGATTGGCGGCTTCGGCGAAAGAGAGGGGCTCGGGGTTCTGTTCGACGATGACGCGATTTCGGGAGGAGTGATGCGCTTCGCGCAGAAACGGCCCGGTTCCGTCGTTCGAGCCGTTGTCGACGACGATGATCTCATCCGCACCTTCCAGTCGCGGCAGGCAGTCCTGAAGCAGCTCGCGCCCATTCCGGGACGGAATGACGACGGAAATGCCGGGAAGCAAAGAGGAAAACGCGATCGGTTTGGACCGCCTGTTCAGGAAAGCCGGCAGCCGCAAGCAACCAGCCGCTTGCGCCGCCGCGTGCCAGAACGCCAATCTCCAGTCGATTCGCATTCGCCGCCACATTCGCAGGAGATTGCTCGCGCGCCACCACACATGCCGCGCCATCACCGGAAAATTCGAGGGACTCACGCGGAAGTGCTGGCCATTCTCGTTGAAGGCAAGCATTTTGAGCGGCGCAAGCGACAGTCCCAGCAGGCGCATCCGGCGATGCGGCGTCCGCGGCTCCAGAATCACGGCGGCAAGTCGAATCGTCCGGCCGCGCAGCTTTGAGCGAAGAAGCGCCCGGTTTTCGCTCCAACGGCGGCAAATGTGATACGGAATCCACTCTCCTTCCGCTGGCGGAAACTCAGAGACCACTACCAGGGGCAGTTCGGGAAACAGAGTCTTGAATTTCTCCAGCGTCTGCGCGATCACCGCGTCGGACCCGGAAGCGAAAAGTACCTTGACCGCGTTCAAATCAGTTGGCGAAGGTCGAACGCCCAGCGCCCGGCTGCGGGCCGGTCCAAAAAAGACATGTGCCGATCCCAGAACTCGAGCGCCTGCAAACAGAACGCTGTCGAAACGGGATTGACGTAAGCAAGCATCTCGCCTCCACGTCTTCCGAAATAGAAGCCGCCGCGGATTTGCGGCCGAGGATCGTCTAAAGCCTGGAACGATTGAATTCGGCGGACTTCGTCTTGCGCCGATTCCTGATCCATTTCAAGCACGCCGCAATGATGCGCGATAAGCCGCAGCCGCAGTAATTGCGCGGAAACGTCGGAGCGCTCGAACTCGGGAGCGATTTCGCGGAATAGACGCGTCGCCACGCCGATGCCATTTGCCAGCGCGCCGCGCGCCGGCTCGCGGTCCACGGCTGGAAGCAATCCTTCTAAAAAATAGGCGTAGGCGTGCAGGCGGTCCATCTGTTTCTTGCGATCGCTTTCCGCGTACAAAAAAGCTTCGTGCGCGGCCAGCGAATGTTTCAGCACCGCATCGTAGAGCTTTCGGGCGCCGTCGTCGCCCAATTCCAGCCAGGCCAGCGCCGCCTTGAGCTGATAACAACCAGGAGCCCGCGACCATCGCGGCTCGCACGGAAGCGGTTGCTTTTCGGGAAGCGAGATGACGGCGTGGAACACGCCTTCACCGAGGAAGTCCAAAGCCATAGAAAGCGCGGCATCGCGCGCGCGGTCGAAGAATTCGGGCTCACCGGTCAAGCGCCATGCGGCGAGAAGTCCGCGCACGATGATGCCGAGATCGAAAAAATAGGCGAGCGGGGAGCCCGGTTCAAACGGAACGGTGGACGCGCCGGAATCCCACGTCTGCATCAAATAACGCGCCGCGCGATCCGCTGCATCCAAGTATCGGGTTTCGCCGGTTAGCGAGTGTAAATAAGAGAACACGCTGGCCGCATAACCGGTGATCTCCGAGGAAACAGGTGCATTCTGGCCCGCATCAACGAGGTGGTAACGGGCCACGCCCCCCTCCGGCTCTTGGATGCCCGAATGGAGGAACCAGCAGGCGGCACGCTCGACGGAAGGGACCAATTTACAGATTGTATAATGAGCGACAATTGACGCGCCGCCTTTCGATTCTGACGTTGATCCCCGCCTGCCTTTGGTCCCAAGCGCCGGGACCGCAAACGGGCCTGAAAGAAATGCCCCCCGGCGTTTTTCGCGGTGCGTTGCTCAGCCGGCAAGGTGGTGATCAGGCGGGCGACCTGACCCTTCGCGCGCGGCGAGCCGGCGCACATACGGATGAAGATACGGATCTGGTCTGCCACTACGACGCCCACACTTACATATCGCGCGATCATTATCGGATCGCAGTTTCCTCGTTGAATGTCGGCGAGCCGCTGGAGATTCTGGCGAACCGCAAACCGGGTTCCCCGGCCTGCTACGCCAGTATGGTGCAGGTGATCGACCCAGAGCAGGAAAGAGCCGCGGAACGAGCCGCCGCCGACGCCCGGCAATTTAAGACACAGAACCCCGACGCGCGAGTCTTTTTCTTCACGCCGCGAGGCGACCGCACGCTCGCGGGCGTGGTGGTGGGGTTGACGGCGCGCGCTCTCACGCTCCGGACGCGCGCGGGCGAAGCCATTCTGGCGCTGCGCCCCGACACCCGCTACTGGGACGACGGGCTCGGCGCCACGCGGGCCGATTTGCGCGTGAACACACATGTCTTCGTGCGTGCGGGCCAATCGTTGGATGGCGTCGTCGAGGCCTACCAGGTGATGTGGGGACAAATCCTCGACGTTTCCTCTTCCCCTTCGCAACAGGCGGAGCGGACGCCCTCGCACTTCTAGGGCCCCGAGCCGACGCGGTTTTCAGTCTGACTCCTGACTCCTGACTCCTGACTTCTGACTTCTCGTTTAGTGGTATCGTAATGCCATTCCGATGAGCCACGGAAACAAATTTCTCCTGATCGCCCTGGGTGCCGCATTAGCTGCCGCCCAGCCCAAGTCCCCTGGCAATCTCGTAATCGCCCGCCAAGGCTACGTGTTTGTCGGCGGAACTTACTCCGATGGCAGAAACGGCCGGGTTTTGAGCGGGCAGCTTTATGCCGAATTCCAGATTCCCGCCCGCCGCACCCACGCTTGGCCGATCGTCATGATTCACGGCGGCAATCAGAGCGGGACCAATTTCACCGGAACTCCGGACGGCCGTGAGGGTTGGGCCCAATTCTTTCTCCGCGAGGGTTACTCTGTCTATGTAGTCGATCAGCCGGGCCGCGGCCGCGCCGCCTATCAAGCGGAACGTTACGGATCGCTGGGTACGCTGAGTGTCGAGAGCACTCTGCAGCGCTTCGTCGCGCCCGAACGCTACAATCTCTGGCCGCAAGCCCGTCTCCACACGCAGTGGCCCGGCGAAGGCAAGCCCGGCGATCCGATCTTCGATCAGTTCTACGCTTCGCAGGTTCCCTCATTGGACGATTTCACCCTTCAACAGGTCCTGAATCGTGACGCCATCCTGGATTTGCTTGAAAAAATCGGCCCATCGATTTTGCTGACTCACTCGCAATCGGGCGCGTTTGGCTGGCCCGTCGCCGACGCGAGACCGGACCTGGTGAAAGCCATCGTCGCGGTCGAGCCAAACGGCCCTCCCTTCTACAATGTCGAAAGTATTGGAGCCCCCGCCTGGTTCCGCGACGCGCTGGAGACCCAGCGCCCTGGAAGCCCTGGTGCGGCGCGTCCCTGGGGCCCGACCGCCGATCCGCTGACGTATTCCCCACCCGCCGAAAAAGCGTCCGACCTTTCGGTCGCGCGCCAGGACAAAGCCGATGGGCCCGATCTGAGCCGTTGCTGGCTGCAGCGCCAGCCTGCGCGACAGTTGCCCAACCTCGAAAAAATGCCGATCCTGATCCTCACCGCCGAAGCTTCTTACCACGCGACCTACGACCATTGCACGGTGAAATATCTGGATCAGGCCGGAGTTCATCCTACCTGGATCAGGCTCGCCGACGTGGGGATCCACGGCAACGGCCACATGATGATGCTCGAGAAAAACAACCAGGATATCGCCGCCGTGATGTCACGCTGGCTCGCGAAGGCGCTCGCGCCGTCCAAGCAGACGGATGCGAAAAAATAAGCGTGCGAAGCCTTCAAACGGAGCCGCGACCGTCAGGGAGCGGTCCTGACCGCTGCGCGGGACCGTCCAGTCAATTCGGGGACACTACACTAGCGGTGTCCGTTCCACAAAAAACTGAGAGGAATATCCCACGCAATACACTAAAAGGCGTAGGACCCCTGACCGGCGAAGGATCGCGGCGGGTACCCCAACTCTTCTACGTTCTGAGGAGCAGCAATCAAGTGGCGATTGATGCCGTGACAAGGAACCTGGACTCATTAAACAATTCACCTGGATCAAGCTCGGGGCGGATGGTCCTGATGCCTCCACCGCCAACTCCCCTCCACAAGCGCATAGAGGCGCGCGCCGTCGCAGAACGGGTACTCACTCAACTACAACTAAACATGCTCGAGGTGGTGAGCGTGACTGAAGGCCACAACGGGGAAATCGCTCTCACGCTTCGCAAATGCGGAAGCCACGTAGATCTTTCCGGTCGGTATTCTCTCTAAACCACTAAAAACAATTGCCGGCGCCGTTCGGACACGCGATTGCACCACACACGCCAAGGAGGCTTCGTGATGACAAACACCGATATTTCCGATGACGTTGTTCTCAACACTTTGGCTCCAGGTTCGCTGATCGATTTGGACACCCACAGTCGGCACTACCACATCGAATGTCTTGGAGGGGATGAGATCCGCATTTCTGGGCATCCGCACTACTGCCCGCAACCCACGACCGCTCACCTAAAAGGATCGGTCGACCAAAACGGCGTCTTTCAGCCCGGCAGGATCGGATCCGAGATGCGTCTGATATTCTTACTGAACGACCGTCCTGTGACGACCTCGCAGGTGGTGAACATTCACGTCCACCAGCCCAGTCTCGTCTGAACGGAGATCACCATGCGGAAAAGCCAGCTCTATTCACCTGTGCTCGATCCGCCCGCCTGGATGGATCTGGAGCAGGTTGCACATGTCGCCGTCACCTCCGAGGACCCGACTCACCCGATTGAATGTGCCTTTCGCGCAAAGTCTCCTGGGTGGCGCGCTGGTGGAAGAGGTGAGCAGACGATCCGTTTGATCTTCGATCGGCCCGAGCGCTTAACGCGTGTGTGGCTGCGATTTGTGGAGACCGAAATCGAGCGAACACAGGAGTTTTCGCTGCGATGGTGGCCCGAGAAGGACGGTCTCGCGCGCGAAATCGTCCGGCAGCAATTTAACTTCAGCCCCCAAGGCTCTACCACTGAGGCTGAGGATTACCACGTTGATGTGGACGGCGTGCGCATCCTGGAGCTGACCATCAACCCTGACATCAGCAGAGGGACAGCAATCGCAACGTTGGCCGAGTGGCGCACCGCATGAATCCTGTAATTCAGTTCTGCCCACGCGTGCCCGGATCGTCAGCCGGCGTTGAGATAGACTTTAGTCTTCCGCATGGCGTTCGTTCCCGGCTTCGATCACGACGTCTTTGTCAGCTACGCTCACGGCGACGACCGGGACTGGATTAATCGCTTCCTCGACCGGCTTAAACCCGTACTTTCGCGGCTGCTGCCCGGCGCCAGCGTGTGGATCGACAAGGACGATCTTCGAAAATCCCGGGATTTCGAAAAGGATATTCCCGCGAATCTCGAATCGTCGGCGGTGCTGATCTCGCTGGTTTCCCCGACCTATATCGACCGCCCGTACTGCGTTCAGCACGAATGCCGCCGGTTTTCGGAACTCGTCGCCAGCCGGAAACTCGCGGGCCAGCGTTTCGCCGGCCCCGAATTTGCCGCCGATTTATTCGCGCTGAGATGCCCCATTTTGCCGATGCCGGACAAGTCCTACTGGAGCCTGATCCCCGGCGCAACCGACCTCTCCTTCTGCGGAGACGACGATATCGAGCCGTTCCCCATCGGCTCCCAGGCATTCGAAAATCGTTTCCGCGAGCTTTTGCAGCGCGAGCTCATTCCTCTGCTGCGCCGCATGCGGAACCGTAGCACTCCGGTGCTGCTGTATCCACGCCGCCCCGCCCCGGAGATCGAAGAGGCCCACGTGGCGCTCACGAATGAGTTGAGCGCCCGCAGTTACCTTATTCTGCCGGACAATGAGCTGGATCCGGCCACACACGTTCCTCGCTGCGAGCTGGCCGTTTTGCTCCTCGGGGCGAGATACGACGAAGCTTCGCGGAACCTGGTCAAGGCGATCAAAGATCTGGAGAAGCCGCTGGTCGCGTGGCCATCGCCCGCTCTTGAAAACAGCGGCGAGCCGCTTCAGCGCGGCCTTTTCCAAGACCTGCTCCAGTTCGAATCCAGCCGCAAAACCGTGCTGAGTACGGGCGTCACTCCCGACAAGCTGAAGCAGGAAGTATTCACGCGGCTGAATCCCCGCGATAATATCGCGTCAGCCGCCGGAGGAAAGCCGCGCGTTTATCTCATTTACGACTCCCGGCAGAACAGCGAGAAAAACAACGCCGGCATCATCGCCTTTCACTACCAGGACGAATTTCATTTTGAGTACAGCGACGCACCCCGCCACGACAATGTTCGCCTGACCCAATCCGAGGGTGTGCTGCTGCTGTGGGGCGGTGCGGGCGAGGAATGGTGCGCGGAGGAATTCGACCGGATGGTCCGCCTGGCAAGCCATTCGAAGTCACGGGGCCTGTGCCTGTTCGATCCCCAAGAATCGAAGATCGGCGAATCGAAGATCGCGCTGGCCGAGCAGATTCGAAGGACTCAGTCCGCGATCCATGTCGCGGAGCAGTTTGGCCATTTTGATCCGGCGCGCCTGGAACCCTTCTTCACCCCGATCCGGAGAGTGGAGGCCGGCTCCGCATGAGCTTTGCCGCGGTTCTCGAACGGTTGACGAAGCTGGAAAACCCTTATCCGGGGCTCCGTCCCTTCGATACCGGCGAGGGCCACCTCTTTTTCGGGCGCGACCAGCAGGTTCTCGACCTCCTCGACCGTCTGGCGCGCAATCGCGTCGTGGCGGTTTTGGGACTTTCGGGCTCCGGTAAATCGTCTTTGGTCCGGGCAGGGCTGATTCCGGCTCTGTACCGCGGCCGTCTTCTCGATCCGGGACTGCGGTGGCGCGCCGTCATCTCGCGCCCTTCCAGCGCTCCCTTCTCCGGCTTGGCTGGCGCTCTGGGATGCGACGCCGCCGATCTCCGCGCCAGCAGCCACGGGCTGATCGAGGTTGCGCGCTCCCAGCTTCAAGAGGACGAAGGACTGCTGGTTGTCATCGATCAATTCGAGGAGCTCTTTCGCTACAAGGATCTGCGCATCGATCCCGCATTCGAACCGGCGAGTCGCGCCGCTCAGGCCTCGGAGTCTGCCGCGTTCATCGAGCTTTTACTCGCCGCCGCGCGCGGTCCGCTGCCGGTCTACATTGTCATCACCATGCGCACGGACTATCTGGGAGACTGTGCCGAATTCCCGGATTTCCCCGAAACCCTCAACGAGTCGCAATATCTGGTCCCTCGCTTGACTCGCGATCAGCGCCGCCAAGCCATCGAAGGCCCGCTGGGCGGAACGCGAATCTCTTCCGCGCTGGTCGAGCGAATTCTCAATGACGCCGGAGACGAGCCCGATCAGCTCCCCATTCTCCAGCATGCCTTGATGCGCACGTGGTCGCGCACGTGGTCGCGTTGGCGCGCAAGCGGCGATGAGCGGCTGATCGGAGTCGAGGATTATGAGGCTATCGGAGGATTCGCAGGCGCGCTGAATCGGCACGCCGACGAGCTGCTGAATTCGGACGCGGTGCGTGCCGATCCAAAGATCGCCGAGATCTTGTTTAAGCGGCTTACCGCGCTGGGCCGGGGCAACCGCGAGCGCCGCGATCCCGCTCCGCTTTCGGACCTGTGGGCGCTCTGCGATGCCGAATCGGACGACCAACGGCGGCGGGTAAACGCCGTGATCGATGTTTTCCGCACGGGAGACGCGACCTTTCTCACGCCGCGGGAAGGCGAATTGAAACCCGGGACCTACATCGATATTACGCACGAGAGCCTGATAAGGAACTGGAAAATCCTGGCGGAGAAATGGCTTCCCGAGGAGGAAGCGCAGGCCAAGACCCTGATTGAGCTAAGGGAGCGCGCGCGAGGATGGCGGGCGGGTAACCGGGCCCTCCTCGTGGGGCTTGACCTGGCCGGGGCTTTGGAATGGGACGGCCGCCGTAACCGCTCGGCGAAATGGGCGGAGCATTATGCCGGAGCAGGCGCGATTGAAGAAGTAGAGGAGTTCGTTTCGGCCAGCCGGAGGGAGTTTGAAAAATCTGAGCGGCGTAAGCGCGCCGCCGCGCGCCGCACGTTGATCTTGTCCTACGTTCTGGCGGGCCTTCTTATCGCTGCCATCGTTTTCGCGGCGATTGCATGGAGGGCCACGATTCGGGCGGGCCATCAGGAGAAACTGGCGGAATCGCGCGAATTGGCCGCCAAGGCGGAGGAGCTTGTCGTTTTGGGCAGACGTGGAGAAGCTCTCAATACCGCGATTCGGGCGGTCGCCATCGCCCCAACTTCTGAGGCGCGCGAAGCCGTTGCCCGCTCGTTTCCCCAGGGGCTAACGAGGCTGGAAGGCCATTTCTACCCGGTCTATCGCGCGGCGTTTTCGCCCGACGGGCATCGCGTGGTTACGGCAGGCGAGGGCGGAGAAGCGCGGGTGTGGGATGCCGCTACGGGCCAAGTGATCGCGAAGCTGGAGGGCCATTCCGGCAATGTCAGGAGTGCGGCATTTTCGCCCGACGGGCGGCGCGTGGTGACGGCCGGCGCCCGGTACGTTTACGCTCGCAACAATTATGACAATACGGCGCGCGTGTGGGACGCCGCCACGGGTCACGTGATCGCGACTCTGGAGGGCCATTCCGGCGACGTCTATAGTGCGGCATTTTCGCCCGACGGGCAGCGCGTGGTGACGGCCAGCCGCGACAAGACCGCGCGGGTGTGGAATGCCGCTACCGGTCAGGTGATCGCGACTCTGGAGGGCCATTCCGGCGACGTCTATAGTGCGGCATTTTCGCCCGACGGGCAGCGCGTGGTGACGGCCAGCCTTGACGGGGCCGCGCGGGTATGGAGTGCTGCTACGGGTCAGGTGATCGCGAAGCTGCAGGGCCATTCGGGCTACGTCTATAGTGCGGCGTTCTCGCCCGACGGGCACAGCGTGGTAACGGCCAGCAGGGACCGCACGGCGCGGGTGTGGAATGCCTCCACCGGTCAGATGATCGCGAGACTGGAGGGCCATTCCGCCGATGTCAACAGCGCGGCATTTTCGCCCGACGGGCAGCGCGTGGTGACGGCCAGCGATGACAGGACCGCGCGCGTGTGGGATGCCGCCACGGGTCAGGTGATCGCGAAGCTGGAGGGCCATTCCGGCGATGTCAACAGCGCGGCATTTTCCCCCGACGGGCTGCGCGTGTTGACGGCCAGCGACGACAGGACGGCGCGCGTGTGGGGTGCCGCCACGGGTCAAGTGATCGCGAAGCTGGAAGGCCATTCCGGCGATGTCAAGAGTGCGGCATTTTCCCCCGACGGGCATCAGGTGGTGACAGCCAGCGCAGACAAGACGGCGTGGGTGTGGAACATCGCCGCGGCTGGTGAGGCGACCGCGAAGCTCGAAGGCCACTCCGGCCCCGTCTATAGTGCGGCGTTTTCGCCCGACGGGCAGCAGCGCGTGGTGACTGCTAGCGCCGACAAGACCGCGCGGGTGTGGGATGCCGCCACGGATCAGGCGGCCGCGAAGCTGGAGGGCCATTCCGGCGAAGTCTTTAGCGCGGCGTTTTCGCCCGACGGCCAGCGCGTGGTGACGGCCAGCGCAGACAAGACGGCGCGGGTGTGGAATGCCGCTACGAGGCAGGTGATCGTGAAGCTGGAGGGCCATTCCGGCGTCGTCTATAGTGCGGCATTTTCCCCCGACGGGCTGCGCGTGGTGACGGCCAGCGCAGACAAGACGGCGCGGGTGTGGAATGCGGCCACCGGTCAGGTGACCGCCGAGCTGGAGGGCCATTCCGACGCCGTCAGAAGTGCGGCGTTTTCACCCGATGGGCAGCGCGTGCTGACGGCCAGCATAGACATGACGGCGCGAGTGTGGGATGCCGCCACGGGTCAGGTGATCACCAAGCTGGAGGGCCATTCCCTTCTGGTCTTAGGCGCGGCGTTTTCGTCCGACGGCCAGCGCGTGGTGACGGCCAGCGGTGACAGGACGGCGCGGGTATGGAATGCCGCTACCGGTCAGATGATCGCGACACTACAAGGCCATTCCAGCATCGTCGACAGTGCAGCCTTTTCGCCCGACGGGCAACGCGTCGTGACGGCCAGCTTTGACGGAACGGCGCGGGTGTGGAATGTCGCCACCGGAGAGGTGATCGCGAAGCTGGAGGGCCACTCAGGCGTCGTCCACACTGCGGCGTTTTCGCCTGATGGACAGTGCATCGTTACTGCCGGTGATGACGGCGTCGCCCTGATCTTTAAGATGGTCACGCTGGACGATGTCGCTCGCCTGCTCGCGTCGAAATGACCAATCAGGGGCTGCTAGCCTGGAGACCATGAAGACCTACCCGATCTTGCTAGCGGCCCTTCTGGCTATCGTGGCAGGGGGCTTGAAAAGCCAGACGGCGGCCCCTGACAGAGCGCCGCAATTTACCACGGACAACCAACTGATACTGCCCAAGGACTACCGCGAGTGGGTGTTCCTCAGCTCCGGAATCGGCATGACCTATGGGACGCCGGAAGCGGAGCGGCAGGGAAACTTCGACAACGTTTTCGTGTATCCGGCGGCCTACCGGCAATTCGTTCAAACAGGCCACTGGCCGGAGGGCACGATATTCGTTATCGAGCAGCGGGCTGCATCGAGCAAGGGAGTGGTCAACAAAGGATCGGTGGGGCGATATCAATCGGATCTGCTGGGCATCGGCGCGGAGGTGAAAGACCGGTCGCGCGCGCCGGAGGGCGAATGGGTTTACTTCAGCTTCGGAACCAACGCGCAGACGACGCCGGCGTTGCCCAAGACGGCCGCGTGCTACGCCTGCCACAGCCAGAATGCGGCGGTGGAGAATACGTTCGTTCAGTTTTATCCCACGCTGCTACCGATCGCGCGGGCCAAGGGAGTGCTGAAGCCCTAATCCGCCGACAGCCTTTGGTGGAGCGAGCTTCAGCTTCAACCCGGGCTTCAGCCCAGGTCCCCGCGATCAATTGATCGCCGCCCCATGAGGAATTCCAATGAAAAGTACTCTGTTGTGTAAAGTACACAAAATAAACCACTTTCTAGATAAATTGATCGCCCTCCCATCGTGAGCACATTCATTCTGTTTCATTCTGCCTCACTCTGATAGCTGACAACTGATAGCTGATAGCCGAAAACGGGTGAGCGCACGGTCCCGCGCCGTGCACCTCCGTTAATCCCACCCCGATCCTGCCGAGGCCGGCATGATGCGCATGAAGGCTTCCACCGCGTGAATCTGGCCGCCGTACACCTTGAACGCTTCCCAGACGACCAGCGCATTGCCGGGCCCGTATGATCCGGTATCGCCGAAATTCATGCGCAGCAGCACGATCCCCAAATCCTCGTCCACCGCCGCGACCCGAGTGGTGATGGCGGGATGCTTGATGATGTTCTGTGTCTTGATGTTCTCGCAGCCCGGACGCGTGCAGCCGGGGCCGGCCGCCACGCCCCCGTTTTCGATGCGGTAGGCATCGGGCGCGAAGGGCGCGTCCACGGTGACGAAGCTGCCCACCTTCAGGCCCGCCGGATAGGTTTCGGCGATCCGGATCGCTTCCTCCCGCGAATTGAGCTTGGCACGATCCGGCGCAAACGTCATCTCTTTGCGTGGCGCCTGAAGAGCGTTGACGTTGAAAATGGCGCCTTCGCTTTGCTTCCGCGTCACCTGAGTCTCGATCTCCGAGATCTTCCGGTCCGCGATCTTCAATCGCAGGCTCAGCATCACCGGCGCGCCCGCTTCCTGCATCACCACCTGGGACGCGGCCACTCCCTGGCGGACATCCAGAATGTCCAGCCGGTAGGAGCCGATTCCGGACGCATTCTTCCACAATCCTTCCCCAAGCTTCATCTCCGCTGCGTTCTCGGTGAATCGCGCGTTCGATGCCAGGGGCAGGGCGCCGGGATTGTGGGCCGTCATCGCATTCAGGTATTGCGTCACGAATCCGCGCAGACATTCGCGGTCGCAGTCGGCCGCACGCGCCCAGCCGAACGCACACAAAAACAGAGCCGCTTTCCAAAACATGGAAGTTCTCATCACAACCTCACCATCCGATTGGTTTGCCTTGGTTCTGTTGATTCAGCCACATCTCTAGAGGCTTGAAATAATCGCGGATCGCACCGGCGTCCATCTCCTTCTGCCCGGAGATCGTATAGAGCGCGTCCTGCCAGGGTTTGCTCAAGCCCATTTCCAGCATGGCGTTGAACTTTTGGCCGGCGGCCTGGCTTTGATAGATGGAGCAGCGATTGAGCGGCGTCGCGCTGCCCGGCGCGGGACAGCCGGCTTCCTTCGCCAGCGCGCGATGAAACTGGAACTGCAAAATATCCGCAAGGAAATAGCGCATATAAGGGACATTCGCGGGCACGTGGTATTTGGCGCCTGGATCGAAGTCGGCTTCGCTGCGCTCCGCCGGAGGCGCCACGCCCTGGTACTTCAGCCTCAAATCCCACCATGCCTGATTATATTTGTCCGGCGGAATTTCTCCCGAAAACACTTTCCACCGCCATTGATCGATCATCAATCCAAACGGCAGGAACGCGATCTTTTCCAGCGCTTTGTCGAGCAGCAGGCCGATGTCCTTAGATGCGTCCGGCGGCTGCTTAATGAATCCGAGCTTCACCAGATATTCGGGCGTGATGGAAAGTGCGATGGTGTCGCCGATGGCTTCATGGAAGCCGTCGTTGGCGCTATCGCGGAAGAGGAACGGTTGCTTGTCGTAGGCGCGCTGGTAAAAATTGTGGCCCAGCTCGTGATGAACGGTCGTGAAATATTCGGCGGTGGGGTCGATGCACATCTTGACCCGCACGTCCTCGACGTTATCGATGTCCCAGGCGCTGGCGTGGCACACGACCTCGCGGTCACGCGGCTTGCTGAACAAGCTCCGCTCCCAAAACGTCTGGGGCAGCGGCGCGAATCCCAGCGATTTGAAGAAATTCTCGCCGTAGTGAACCATGTCCTGCGCCGAAGTATGGCGGGACTTCAGAATTTGAGTCAGGTTGTAGCCGGGATCGGCGTTCTTGGGCGCGACGAGGGGATAAACGTTGGTCCAGTCCTGCGCCCAGATGTTGCCCAGAAGATGCGCGGGAATCGGGCCGTTAGCGGGAACCGCGTCGCCGTATTTCTCCCGCAGCTTCCAGCGAACGTAGGAGTGGAGGGAAACGTAAAGGGGCCGCACCTGGTCCCAAAGCCGGTCCAGCCCTTTTGGGAAATCGTCAGGGGGCATGTCGTATTTCGAGCGCCACATGGCGCCGGTATCCTTGAACCCGAGCTCTTGCGCGCCTTTGTTCGACAGCTCGACGAAGCGCGTAAAATCCTTGCGCATCCCGGGGGAAATGGCATGCCATCCTTTCCACACATCCAGGAGCTCCGCGGGATCGCGGCTGGTGGCCATGATCTTGGTGATGTCCTCCACGTCCAGGCATGGGTTAGCCGTAGCCTTCAGACGCGGAGGACAATATTTGCCGCGGCCGTAGGCGCCGTCGAGCGAGGAGGCAAGCCGCGTGACTTCCTCGCTTTCCTTGGGATCGGAAGGCGTGGCCAGCACCAGCCCCACTTTAAGCAGCTTCATCTTGCGAGCCATGTCTTCCGGCAGCGAGAGCCCGTCGAAGCGAGTGGCTTCCTTGGCGCGCCTCACCGTCTCGTCGATGGCGCGCTGATCCGATTTGGCGGAGACCGATTCCGTATCGTCGGTGATGAAGTTTTCGTGGACCCAATCGGCGCGCTGCGATTCGACGTTCAGCGCCAGCAACCGGTCTTCGGTGTCCGTGAGAAATTGCTTGGCCTGATCGACGCTGGCCTGCGAGGCGCCACAGGAGATCAAATAGAGCCACGCCGGCGCGACCGCCAGCGGCAGAAATCTTTTCATACTGGATATTTTATTAGGGGTGCACGCCCCGACGCCGCCGACGAAGACGAAGACCAGGGCTAATCTTGCCTCAGAGCGGGTTTTTGCGTATGTTGGAAAGCATGGAAGTACATTTCAGCCCCGAGCAGGAAGCGCAACTCGCGAAGCTCGCCCGCCATGCAGGGAAAAACAATGCAGTTGAACTGTTGAAGGACGCTGCTTTGCGGCTTCTGGATGAGGACGCGCGTTTTCGTGCTGCGGTGCTGGAAGGCAAAGCGTATGCCGACCGGGGCGAATTCATTGAGGAAGAAGAGATGGACGCTCGGTTTGAAGAAATGCTGCGCTCCTGATGCGCATACGCTGGACGCCGCCCGCCGCAGCGGACTTGCAGAACATCAGCGACTATCTCAAGCAACACCATCCGCAGTATCGCCGGCCGACCATGCGCAAGCTATCAGAAAATCCGCGCCTTGAGGGATGCCCCTTATCTTGGCCGGCCGGGGCGCGTCGAAGGAACGCGGGAACTTTTATTTCTGCCCCTACCCTACATCGCGGTGTATCGGGTTACAGAGCAGACCATTGAGATTTGGCGCGTTTATCACACCTCACAAGACCGGCCCTGAAATCGTGGCCAGAACCACGGCGGAACTGTCACAATCCGACCTGGCCGCGAAGGTCAAGTTAGCAGACTTAAAGGACGGCAACGCGGGGATTGAAACGCTTCGAAATACCGCCGAGGCATCCTCGGGCGCAACATTTATCCGTTATTGGACGCCTCGGCCCCGGCCGCTGGGCGCCGGCGCCGCGCCGGTGAAGTACAGCGTCACGGCCACCGTTTTCGACGCTTCGTCGATGTGCGTCTCGGCGCGCGTTTTGCCCAGATTCTCGAAGATCTTCTCGTCTCTCACGCGTCCCAGAAACGAATCCGGAAATTCCGGATCGAACGGTTTGCCTTCCATCGGTCCCCACATTTTGCGGATCACGGGTTCGCTGATGATGTCGAGCCCATCGATGGCGAGCTTCCCAAAGATATAGCGCGGACCTGGATCGAGAACGATCGCCAGATCGACGGTGCGATTCTCATCGTGGATCTCGCGATTGACCTTGCCGGTCGCATGCAAATAGCCGCTGGTGCGCAGCCGCTTGTAGACGCGTTCCAATCCTGCTTTGATCTCGTCGAAATTTACCGCATCGCCTTTTGGGAAAACGGCGAGCTTTTCGATTTGCGATGCTTGGCCGGCGGGCGCTCCCGAAAATTTCACCGAGCCGAGCTTGTACACCGGCCCCTCTTCTATCGCGACGGTAACCACCGCCCCATCCACTTTCTCGGCCTTTTCGGTGGAGATCTTGGGAAACGCGATGCGAATATAGCCTCGCGCTTCATACAGCGGACGAATGCTGGAGTCCAGCCGCTGGCGCATGGCCTGTTCGGTATAGGGAATGCCGACAGCGACTTCGTCGATCCTCCGCAGCAACTGCGGGGTGGGAAGGGCGGCATTTCCGGTGAAGCGCACTTCCGCGATATTGGCTCGCGGCGCCGCGGGACGGAACAGCACCGACAAGCCGCCCGGTGCCTCATCGTTGAGTTTCGCGCCGACCTGGAAATCTCCAACGCCGTGAGCGGCCAAGAATCGTTCCACCGCTTGGGCATAGCGTGCCAGCACCGGGGCGGTTCCGGGAATCCGGTCCTCAAATATCGGATCCACCTGGCGAAGCGCGGCGCGCAAATCGGCATCCTCAGCGGGCAAGTCTTCGAAGCGGTAAGGGAACAACTCGTTTTCCGCCACTTCGAAGGTCGCCTGGTAGGTGCGTCCCTTGCCCGTGGCCTTGTATTCGTAGCCCACGCTTTGAAACGCTCCGGTGGAAAGCAACCGCGCCCGCGCGGCTTCGAAATCGGAATGCTGGAGCGTGGTTCCCGTTCGCAGACCGGATGCGGCGATAATCCGGTCGGCGCGAATCTGGCGATTGCCAGCGATCTGGAGCGACTCGAGCACGAACGGCGTCTCGACGGGGCGGTTTTGCGCGAGCGCCGCCAGCACAAGCGCCAGCGGCAAAGCCAGTCGAGCAAGGGCTCTCATTCCACGGCTTTCATTCAAGCTCAATGGGCATAAACATCAATCTCCCATCGCGCTCGATCTGCAACACGGCCGAGTCGCCGGGCTTCATGTGGTCCAGCGTGTCGCGCAGAAGCTTCACGCTGACCGCGGGGACGCGATTGATTTCGTAGATCACATCTCCGGGTTCAAAGGCCGGCCCGGAATACGGCGCGGCGGACGATCGCGCGGCCACCACCAGTCCGAAATCGTGGCGCAACTCGGGGAGTTTCTCTGCTAGCTCGTCGTTCAATTCGATCACCAGGATGCCGAGCTTTTCCACCAGATTGTCTTCCGGATTCACCATGTCGGCGAAGCGCTGAGCATCGTCTTTGCGCTCCTGAACCGGAACGGAGACCTGCACAGCCTTGCCCTCCCGAATCACCGCCAGATCCACCGTCTGATCGAGGCCTAGCCGGAACACGGCGTTCTCGAATTCACTGGCGTTTTCCATTTCGCGGCCGTTGAGGCTCTTGATCAGATCGCCAATCTTCAGTCCGGAGTCCTTGGCGGGACCATCGGGTTCCATGTCGCTCACCACCACGCCCCAATCCTGCGGCAGGCTCAGGCCCTTGGCCAGCATCGGAGTGACGCTCTGCACCGAGACGCCGATGTGTCCGCGGTGCACGTGTCCCTCCTTGCGGATTTGGTCGTAGACCGTCCGCACGGTGCGGCTAGGAATCGCGAAGCCCAGTCCTTCGCTCCCGCCCGATTGCGTGAAGATGAACGTGTTGATTCCCATCAGCTTCCCTTCCATATCCACCAGAGGCCCGCCGCTATTGCCCGGATTGATGGGCGCGTCGGTCTGGATGAACATGCGGGGATCGTCGGTTTTGATTTGACGGCCGGTGGAGCTGACGATGCCCAGGGAAGCTGAGCCCTCCAATCCCAGCGGATTGCCGAACGCCATCACCAATTGGCCCTGACGGAGCTGATTGGAATCGCCGAGGGCGAGCGTGGGAAGCCCTGTGCGATCGATCTTGATCACGGCCAGGTCGCTTTCACGGTCGACGCCCACCAGTTTGGCGGTGACGGTCATTTCGGGAGCGTGGACCGGATTGCTGGCCGGGAGTTTCACTTCGATCTTTCGCGCGCCTTGCACCACGTGATTGTTGGTGACGATGTAGCCGTTGGAGTCTAAAACCACGCCCGATCCGGTGCTGGTTTGGCGCGTCAGAAGGGCGGTGTTGGCGCCGCTGTCGCTTTCTTCGGCCGGCGCATAACCGGTAGAGAAGATTTGCACCACGGCGGGGCGCACTTGCGCTGCCAGGTTTTCAAACGAGGAGCTTAGTTCGCGTAAGGCGGGCGGAGGCGCTTGGGGAAGCGCCCGCGGGACCGCCAGAATAGTCGCGGAAAACAGAGCGGCAAGTCGTATGCGCTTCACGCCTTTATAGTGGCATATTCGCTGTCGGCCAGCGGCTGCCGATCGACTGGTCTTCAGGGGATGGCTGAGCCTTCAAACAGAGCTGCGACCGTCAGGGAGCGGTCCTGAGCCGACGTCAGTGGCCGGACTTTTTGGTAAACTCCACGGAGCAAGGGCGGCCTTCGACACGCTTCCCAGTTCCTGAATTGCCGGAAAATTTCGCGTCCACGTGGTAGCCATATTCCGTGCCCGCGGGGCGGCGGCCGACGGCGGTTTCCGCCGCGCCCCACCCCGTGTCATCATGGTCCTGCTGGAAGGAGGAACCATCGATGGTCCGCTTGAATCGGCGACAAATTCTATTCGCGGCGTCCACCGGCCTCGTGGTTGTGACAGGAGTGCGCAAGGGGCTGGCGCAATCGGCGAGAATCATGGGCGTGAAGGCGCTGGTGTTCGATACTTTTGGCACGGTGGTGGACTGGCGCGGCTCCATCATCGCCGAAGGAACCTCGTGGGGCAAAGCCAAGGGACTGAACATCGACTGGGGACACTTCGCCGATCGCTGGCGCGCGGGCTACGCGCCCGCCATGGCGAAGGTTCGCACAGGCGAGCTGCCGTGGACCAAGCTCGACGCGCTGCACCGGATGCTTCTTGACGATCTGCTCAAGGAATTCGGCATTGCAGGATTGACGGAGGAAGAAAAGGACCATTGGAATCGCGTCTGGCACCGGCTGAAGCCCTGGCCCGATTCGGTCGCGGGACTCGCGCGGTTGAAGAAGAAGTACACCATCTCTCCGCTGTCGAACGGGAATGTCTCGCTGCTGGCCGACATGGCGAAGAATGCAGGCTTGCCCTGGGACCTGATTCTTTCCTCTGAGCTTGCGCGCCATTACAAGCCCGATCGCGAGTCGTATCTCACGGCGGTGGAATTGCTGAGCCTCAAGGCGGAAGAGGTAATGATGACCGCGGCCCATCGCGCCGATCTGGAGGCCGCGCGCAGCTTCGGCCTTCGGACAGGATTCATTCACCGGCCGGACGAATATGGACCGGCGCGGCGCGGCGATACGGCGAAACCCGGCGATTTCGATGTCGTCTCGGAGAACATGGTCGATCTCGCCGAAAAAATGGGCACGTGATCGCGCCCCTGTAATGGATCTGATTCTCGCCTCCAGCTCGCCGCGCCGCGCGGAGCTTCTCCGCAACGCGGGCTTAAGGTTCCGTGTGCGCTCCAAACCAGTAGAAGAAACGCGGGCGCCGGGCGAGGCGCCGCGCGATTACGCTCTACGGTTGGCGCGAGCCAAAGCTCGCGCGGCTTGGGAGGATCGCGCCGAAATTGTTTTAGGGGCCGACACGATTGTCGTGCTGGGGGATCGGGTGCTCGAAAAGCCGGCCGATGCCCGGGATGCGCGAAACATGCTGACCACGCTCTCCGGCCGCGAGCATACCGTCATCACCGGTATCTGTTTGCTCTACCCTGGCGGCGAAATCGTAGACAGCGAATCGACGCGGGTTTGGTTCGCCACGCTGGATCCGTCTGAAATCGAAGCCTACGTCCAAAGCGGCGAGCCGATGGACAAGGCCGGCGCTTACGCGATTCAGGGTTTGGCTTCGAAATTCGTCGAGCGCATCGAGGGCTGCTTTTTCAACGTCGTGGGATTACCGGCGCCGCGTGTGTACCGGCACTGGAAAGCGGCACAGGGCCGGAGCGGCCCTCGCTAGATCTCAAAACTCTCTCCGTCCGCCGCGACAGGCTCCGTTGTGCCGCGAGTTCCGGAAAGTCCTGCTTCATTCCACTTGAAACATCCGCCGCTCTTCCCAAACCTGCCCGCCGACTTTGTCGTGCACGGTCACCACCAGCGTATAGGCGGCCGGACGGACGTTTTTGTCCAGCGTGAGGCTCAACGCTCCGGGAACGTAGCGCTGCGGATAGAAAGACTCGTTGGATTCTTGGGCGGCCGCAGGCTCGGCGAACAGTTGCTTGCCGCTGGAATCCTCGACCGCCAGGCCATAATCCACGGAAAAGCGATTGTTCTCGCCGAATTTGTAGCCAACTATGTCGAAGCGCGCCCATAATGTCTCGCCCGCGTGGTAGACCGGCTCTCGAAGAGGCTCAGCGTCGTCTTCGCCGCGAAGAAAACGGAAGTTCCGCAGCAGCAGCGTATCGCTGGGCGGCACCCCGCGCCCACGCACATGAAAGATGAGATCGGCCCGGACTTCGCTCGATGCCACTTCGTCGGCGGCGTGCACGGCGATGCGGTAATCGCCCGGAGCGGCGAATGGCGGGATGGCGAATTCCGCGAGAAATTTGGGAACCCAGTCTTTATCTTCCGGCGCCAGGCGGCCTTCAATGCGCCCCGCTTTCGGCTTATCCAGGGGAGTTCCCGCCGCATCGAAGATCTCCAGATTCCAGCTCAGCTTCACGCTCCGGCTTCCTTCTTCGCTTGTTTGGGCTTGGTATCCCGCGAGCCGGCAAACAAAATGCGCGGTTTCCCCGGGAAGAAATTCGTAGGACGCGGGCAGCAGCGGACCGTCCTCGAACTGCTGCATGGCCATCCGCTCGATCGCGAGCCCCGCGGCGGAAAGGAGCGCCGGGCAAATGAGCGCGGGCACAACCACTCGAAACATTCCGACTTCTATTTTATCGAGACGCCCTGAGGCGGCTGGCCGGGCACCTGCGGCGGAGGCTCTAATTCCAGGCGCAACGGAATTGCGATCCAGGCGTATTTCTCCAACCCCGGTCCGTTGCCGTCGGGCACGCGCAGACGATAGGAGGTAAGAGGGACATCGAACAAAATCTGCCCTTGTTGGGTTTCACCGGGCGCGAGAGTTCGCAGCACTCCGAACCAATTATCCACGTTCTCGCCGTTCTCCGATTCCAGGTAAGTTTGGCCGTTATAGTTCTCGATTTGCAAGAAGGGCACGGAATGTTCTGAGCCGCCGCCGTTAGTGACCGAGATGTGCAGCAACAGGAAGCGTTGCTCCGGCTGGCGGAGCTTCAAAACATCCCCCAATTGAGTTTTCCAGGAGCTGTCGACAACGGTATAGGTAAGCGGTCCAATGGAGACCTTCTCGCCCATGGCGTAATCGACACGCGCAGCGTTGGGATTGTGGCAGCCCGCAATCCAGCCACAAGCGGCGCATATTACAACGGCGCGACAAGAAAGCATCGAAGTCCTCCGCATAGCATCGACACCCTCCACAATGTAGCGGGAAACGGACCGCGGAAGCAACTGAGGTCGAGCGGATAGTCGGCCGTTACGGTATCCTTGCGCCCGTTTGCAAGGGAGCGGCCTCGCTACGGACTAGGCCCTCCGCTACGAGATCCCTGCGTGTCCGTTGTATTATGTCGGGGGAGTGTTTCCATGAACAAATTCGGCATCCTTAACGCCGTGTTAATCGGCAGCGGCTTCACGCTCATGGCCCAGCCGCAAGCGGCGCAGGAACCGCCTCCGCCATTGCCGGCGGTGTTGCAGAATTACCGGCCGGTGACCGTGGACCGGCTCAAAAATCCGGAGGATGGCAATTGGCTGATGATCCGGCGCACGTATAACGGCTGGGGATACAGCCCTCTAGCGCAGATTACTCCCGCGAACGCCGCGCGTCTCAAGCCCGTTTGGATTTTCTCGACCGGCGAGACCAGGGTGCACGAAGCCGCTCCCCTCGTCAACAACGGCGTGATGTTCGTTTCCACGCCGAATAATCAAGTCATCGCGATCGATGCCAAATCCGGGAACCTGCTGTGGCGCTATCATCGGGCCCGGCCCGAGGGCGCTTCCGTCCCGCACGATACCAGCCGCGGCGTCGCGCTCTACGAGGACAAGGTCATCTACGCGGCGGGCGAGGCCGTGCTCGTGGCGCTGGATGCCAAGACCGGCAAGGAGGTCTGGACCACCACGGTCGCCGACAACAAGTCGGGCTACTATATTTCGCTCGCGCCGCTAGTGGCGGGCGGCAAGATTATGGTCGGCGCTTCGGGCGGGGAATACGGCATCCGCGGTTTCGTCGCGGCGTTCGATCCCACGAGCGGCAAGGAACTGTGGCGCACGTACACTATTCCCGCTCCCGGCGAACCGGGAAGCGAAACGTGGCCTAAAGGCGATCAATGGAGAACCGGCGGTGGCTCGGTTTGGGTGACCGGCAATTACGATCCCGACACCAACCTCGCGTTCTGGGGAGTCGGCAACGGCGGGCCGTGGATGGGCGATCGAAGACCGGGCGACAATCTCTATGTCTCTTCCACGCTCGCCATCGACGTCGCGACCGGCGCCATCAAGGGACACTTTCAATACAACCCCAACGATTCCTGGGATTGGGACGAGGTCTCGCCGCCCATTCTGGTGGATTATCAGCGCGGCGGGCGTACGGTGAAAGGATTGATCGATGTAGCGCGCGATGGTTATCTCTGGTTTTTGGATCGCGGCAACGTGGAGCGCGGCGGCTCGATCAAATTCATCGAAGGCAAGCCGTATGTAAAGCAGAACGTGTTTCTGAGGCTCGACCCGGAGACCGGGCGCCCGGAAGTCGATGCGGCTCACAAGCCGGGCACTGGAAAGCTGGCCGAGTATTGCCCGTCGCTGTGGGGCGGCAAGAACTGGCCGCCCATTGCGTTCAGTCCGCAGACGCGGATGATCTACATCCCGGCCAACGAAAATCTGTGCGCGTATTCGGAGGGAGCGGAGAATGTGGAGTACGTTCCCGGGCGCAGTTACACCGGCACTCAACCGGTAACGCCGAATTTCACGGTTCAACCCGGCGCCGATCACATCGGCGAAGTGCAGGCTTGGAACGTGGACACCGGCCAGCGCGCCTGGACGCACAATTACGCCAAATCTGAGAATTGGGGCGCGATGCTCGTGACGGCGGGCGGCGTGGTGTTCAGCGGAGGCACCAACGATCGCCACTTCCATGCATTTGACGCCGCGAACGGCAAATTGCTTTGGGAGTTTCCCACGAATTCCGGTATTCTCGCGCCGCCGTCTTCGTTCACCATCGACGGCAAACAGTACATTGCGGTGCTCACCGGTTGGGGCGGCGACTCGCGGGGGATGCAGGCGAACCTCAACCGCGTTTTCCCGGGCGAGTATCCGGAGGTGCCGGAGGGCGGCGCGGTGTGGGTGTTTGCGGTGGAGTAGGCGCGCGGCTATCCGAGTTCGCCAGCGACCCGTCCCTAACCCCGCGTAGCCGGAACCAAACACGCGAAGAGGTCCCCAGATCTCGCGAAGATCTCGGATGGGCGAGATAAAGGCCTAGCGGCCACACCTCCCGCATTGACCATGCCCGACGTTTATGTTTGATACACCGCAAAAGGTTTTGTCGGGACGGAACTGCTCGCTGACCCAGAGAACCTGGCCGGTCTGAGCGCGATCAACCGGTAAGCCGGGCCACAAGCGGAGGCGATTGGGAGTACAATGAACCGGTGCGAAAGCCAAGCGGAAATTCCAGTTAAGACGCGAGGGGGCATGATGTTCAGGAAGCTGATGCTGTGCGTTGTGGCTTTGCTGTTATTGCCGTGGGTTCCGTCGTTACTGGCGCAGTCCGCCGGAACGGGCGCGCTCACGGGTACGGTCACGGATCCAACGGGTGCCGTATTACCGAACGCAACCGTCACTCTCATCAGTTCGGATACCAATCAGGTGCGAACGGCGACCTCGGGCGCCGATGGTTCCTACAAGTTCTCTCTGCTGCCTCCCGGCACCTACCGCGTACGCTTTGCCGCCGCCGGCTTCAAAACCTCGGAAGTTGAAGGCGTCGCGATCAATGTCACCGAGACCCCAGTCCTCGACCGCGCTCTCGAAGTGGGCGCACAGACCGAGGAGGTGGCGGTGGTGGGGAACGTCGAGACGCTTCAAACTGCCAGTTCCACGCTCGGCACCACGGTGGGCTCCCGCGTCGCCACCGCCTTGCCGCTGACCAACCGGAACTACACTCAGATCGTCGGGCTCTCGGGCGGCGCCAACGTTAGCGTGAACAACGCTTCGCTGTTTGGCAAAGGGTCGCAGGATGTGAGCGTGAACGGCGCCAACGTCAATCAGAACAACTATCAGATGGATGGCGTGAACGTTATCAACTTTGCCGGAAGCGGCACTGGAGCGGATTCCGGCATTTACCCGGGCATCGGGATTCCCAACCCGGACGCCCTGGAGGAATTCAAGATTCAAACCTCCACCTACGATGCCAGCTACGGGCGCAACCCCGGAGCCAACGTCAATGTGGTCACCAAGTCCGGAACCAACGAGGTGCACGGCTCCGTATTCGAGTTTTTCCGCAATAAAGATCTCAACGCCAACGACTTTTTCCGTAACCGCAACTGCGGTCTTTCCGCGCTGAACCTGGCCAACTGCCAGGCAGCCGGCGGCGTCAAACAGACCCTGAACCAGAATCAATTCGGCGGCGCCCTAGGCATACCGATTAAGAAGAACAAGCTCTTCACGTTCTTCAGTTATCAGGAAACCCGCCAGCTCAACGGCGCCGGATCCCAGGGCTACTCGTCTCCCAATCTGCCGGCCCTTCCGGCCGGGGATCGCTCCAATACGGCGGCGTTTCAGGCTGCGCTAGGCGCGATGTATTGCAATGCCGCGACGTCGGTTGCCAACAGCATCCACGTGGCGTGCGATGGCTCCAACATCAATCCGGTGGCAATCAGTATTTTGCAGTTAAAGCTGCCTAACGGGAATTATTACGTGCCGGGATCGGGAACCGCTGGGGTCCAGGCGGCCTCGATCAGCATCCCTGCCCAATTTACCGAACACCAGGCGGTCGCCAACCTGGATTACCTCCTCACTTCCAGGAACACCATCGCGGCGCGCTTCTTCACTTCCCAGGATCCCCAGACGATTCCTTTCACCAACGCAAACGGCGAATTGCCCGGCACGCCCGCCAGCTATTTGTACGCCAACACCAATGCGGTGCTCAAGCTCACGTCGGTCGTAACCAACAACCTCGTGAACGAGGTGCGCGGTTCCTTCCAGCGCAACATTACCTCCAACAAGGACGGCGATCCCTTTACTGCAACCCAGGTAGGTATGACTCCGATCAATCCGGCCATCAACATTTTCCAGCCCATCACCATCGCCGGAATGTTTAACATGGGCGGTGGTATCGGCGACGACGTATTCACCCCCACCAATCAATTCCAGGAGTCGGACATGATTTCGTGGACGCACGGCAAGAACACCGTGCGCGCCGGCGGCGAATTCGAGCATATCCAGTACGATCAGGGCTTCAAGGGCATCGAGCGCGGCGGCACCACCATCAATTCTTTCGCGGACTTTCTCATCGGGCGCGCCGGCTGCGCTCCGGCAGCGCTTCAGTCCGGCGCATGCGGCCCAACCAATCCGGGGACCTCCAACGGCGGCGCTCTCAGCAACATTGCTTCCTGTACTTTCTGCGTTCGCAGCGGGCCGACGGGAATCATTCACGGCTACCGCGTCAATGATAGTAATTTTTTCGGTCAGGACGATTATAAGGTCAACTCCAAGCTGACGCTGAACATGGGCGTGCGCTGGGAATACGACGGTACGTTGAGCGATGTGTATGGAAATCTCACCAATGTGTGGACCAGTCTTTTGGCGGCGACACCCGTTCCCAGCGCGCCCCCGACCAACCTGGCCAATCCTGGTGCGGGCTATCTCGCCGGATACGTCGTCCCGAACAATTTCCCGAAGTTTTACGGAGCCGCTCCCGCCGGAGTCTTTCAAAGCAGCCGGAATCTGCCCGTGCAGTCCGGTCCGCCCTTGAATAACTTCGCTCCGCGTTTCGGATTCGCATACCAGGCGGTGTCCCGTTTGGTGGTCCGCGGTGGCTTTGGCTTTTTCTATGACCGGGTGGGCGGAAATCAGTTCGTCCACTCGGTGGAGCAAGGCAATCCGTACGCGGTCACGCTGGACTTTTCAGGCAGCGCGGATCAGCCCTCCACCCTGCAACAGTTGCTACCGGCCACCCCCCTTGGGTTTGTACCCCGTTGGGCGAACCTGACAAATTTAACCTACTCCAACCTGAACCTGCCGCTCCTCGACCAGGCGATCCATACGCCGCTGACACGCCAGTACAACCTGAATGTCCAATACGAGTTTGCGAGGAACTGGGTGCTGGAGGTGGGATTCGTTGGATCGAGCGGCATCAACCAGACCGACTACAACCACAACATCAATCCCGCCGGCCTGGCGAGCCCGTCCGACCCGATCAACGGGTTCACCACCAGCACGCTCGCCAATGTGAACTTCCGCGTTCCCTACCTGGGATACCAGCCCGCGGGCTTGCAGCAGACCTCGTTTGACGGCATCTATAACTACAACAGTCTGCAAGCCACTGTCCGCAAGCGGGTTTCCCGCGGAGTGACCTTGCAGGCCGCCTACACCTGGAGCAAGGAACTCACGGATCTTGAAGGTTACGGCGCCAATTATAACCTCCCCACCAGCCTATCCCAACAGTACGGAAATGCGTATTTCAATCGCCCACAGCGGTTCGTTGTCAACTACAACTGGGAGCTACCCCTGGGCCATGCCAAAGGTGCTCTTGGCGCAATCACCAGCGGCTGGGCGCTTTCCGGCGTGACGGTGGTTCAAAGCGGTACGCCCCTGACGTTCACCGACGCCCGTGCGGGAACGATCTACGGCTTGTCCGGCAACAACTCCGGCACCACGCCCACCGCCTTGGGCGCGGTGACCTTCGGATCTGTCAACTATGGCCGTGCGCAACTCGCACCCGGTGTGACCTACGCCGAGCTGGCAACTTCGGGTGGCGTTGAGTCGCGGCTCGGTGGTTCCAGCGGCGGGAATGGTTTCTTCAATGCCTCTGATTTCGTGGCTCCTCCGGTCATTGGCAACGGCACTGGCTTCGGAGATTCCGGCGTGGGCGTCTTGCGTGGTCCCGGACAGTTCAACTGGGACTTTTCCCTGGTTAAGAACACGCGCGTCGGTGGCATCCACGAAAACGCCAACCTGCAGTTCCGGGTGGAGTTTTTCAATGCTTTCAACCACCCGCAGTTTAACAATCCGGGTACTTCCATCACGGCGGCAACCTTCGGCGTGATCACTGCCACCAGTGTGAATCCGCGCTTGACCCAGTTCGCGATGAAGTACACATTCTAGCCATCAGCGGCAACGCACAATATCATCGGTTCAAAGTGCACCTGGAAGGCGTGACTCGGAAGGATTCGTTGACGTTGCGGACCCGAGCCGCGCGCGTCAGCAAGCGGTTCTGGCGACGAACTTCAGCTAAGGATTCTTCGAGATCGCCGGGCTCGACCCGCTCGGCGGTCCCTTCGGCCCGCGTCCCCGCCGGCCCGCCGGTCTCGGCCCGCGTCCCTGCTCGCTGCGAAGCTCCTGCCATTGCTGAGCCGTGAGGACGGTGCGCAGCTTCAGATCCATTTGCGAGGTCGTCCGGAAAAGCTCAGTGCGCGCGTTCGATATTTGTTCAATCGCGTCGTTGGCCTTCTTCTGATCCACCGGATCTTCGTTGAGCACGCTCTCCAGCCCCACTTCCGCTCGATTCACCGCCGCGCGCAGCTCGCGCAGCCTTTCGCGATAATCGGAAACCGTGGCCGTGATCTGTTTGGTCTGGGCCTCGGAAAGATCCAGCTTGTTTACGATGGGGCTTTCCCACCACGGGCGCTGGCGCGGGGCTTGCGCGGAAGCCAGCGGGGCAATCAGCAATGCAACGATCAGCAGCGCAAAAACAAGAATTCTCCGCATAGGCGCTCTCTAGTTCTGCCCATCGTCATCGAGGGACGGCATGGAAGCGGTTTCAAACAAGCCTTGGATCGGCGCGGCTGCGCGGGGCTCGTCGGATTCTTCGATTGAATAAACGTCGGAAAACAACTGATCGTCGCTCAAATCGGCATGCGCGGAAGGCGCCGGCCGCGGGACGACAGGCGTCGAGGGATGATACAGGACCAGCGCCATGGCCAGCAGAGCCGCGGCGGCGAAGGCGGGCATCCAGCGCGCTTGCTTCCGCGGCGCCTCGCCCAAGCGGGCATACACGGCCCGGCGCTGCGCGGCCAAATCCCAGGGCGCAAGCTCGACCCCGCTTCCCGCGGCCATCTCCGCCCGCTTTCTTTCGAAAGCCGCGTAGCGATGAGTGCAATCGACGCACTCCGCCAAATGCAAACCGTCTTCCAGGCCGCCGACCCCGTAGAGTTGGTTCATCAATTCGTCGTTCGTCAAATGGCGTTTCATCTCGATCCCTCGTATAGGTCGCGCAGTTCTCCGCGCAGCTTGGAAACGGCGCGAAACATGTGCGCCTTTACCGTCCCCACATCCAAGCCCAGAATGGTTCCGATCTCTTCAAGGCTTCTATCTTCATAGTGACGCAAAGTGAACACGGCCTTCTGACGCGCGGACAACCGGGACAAGGCCGCTTCCAGCCGCGCCGCAATTTGCGAGGCGAAATAGCGGTCTTCGGCCTCTGGCGAACGGGAAGGTGTGCGTTCCAACACTCCCTCGCCTGCCACGGGCCCTCTACGCCAGAACTGCCATTTGCGCGAGCGGAGCCGGTCCAGGCAAGCGTTCACCGCGATCCGGGTCAGCCAGCGCGCCGGATCGTCCAAGTCCTTGGCGTCCTCCTTGGCCAGCGCCTGGTAAGCCTTCAGAAAAACGTCCTGCGCCGCCGAGTTGGCTTCGTCCTGATCCTGCAACAAACGCAGACAGAGCGCAAAGACGCGTCGCTGCTCGGAGGCCATCCACGCTCCGAATTCCGAGACCAATTCCCCGCTGGTGCGGGCCAGTACTGCAGGCTCCGCCATCTGCCCCATCATATTATCCACGACGACCATTAGTTTATAACGGTTTACACCCGCGCGTTGCCGCCGGCGAAACGCCACCGGTTTCAAAGACTTCATCAGTTCGGGAGGGTAATACATGAAACGTCTTCTTTTAGGAGCGGCCTTAGCCTCAGGCTTGGTAACTTTTGGCATCCAGGGTTTCAGCCAGGAGCGCGATGAAGGCTACTGGAGGGGGCGCCTGTTCGATAGAGTCCGCGAGGACATCGATCAAGTGCAGGCACGGACGCCTGTATTCAGCAGCGATGAATTCCGGCTCGGACGTGCGAAAGAGCAGCTGACCCAGCTTCAGAAGGACGCCGCCACCGGGAAGTTCGTCGACCGCGACTTGGACGAGGTGATCGGGACGCTTCAGAGAGTGGTGTCGGACAATCGCATGCCCGAGCGTGATCGTGCAATGCTGACGGACGATTTGAACCGCCTACGGGACTTCAAGGAGCACCACGAGCGCTATTACCCCAGATAACGCACGACGGCACACCCTTTGAAAAACGGGCGGTCCCTCGACCGCCCGTCTTGCTATTTCCTTCCGTAAGAAGGCCGTCTCCCGAAAGAAGGCCGCCTCCCGATGTCCCGACTCCTTGTTACACTGGAGCGTGCCAGTGAAAATTGGGGTCAACGGCTTCGGGCGTATCGGCCGCAACGTAGTCCGCGCCGCCCTGCATAACCCCAACGTCGAATTTGTCGCCGCCAACGACCTCACCGACACGAAAACGCTGGCGCATCTGCTCAAGTACGATTCGATCCTCGGTTCGCTTAAAGAGGAAGTGAAGGCCGAAGACGACACAATTCAAGTCGCGGGCAAGTGTATCAAGGTCTTCGCCGTCAAAGACCCCGCGCAGATCGACTGGTCCAGCACCGGGGCGCAAATCGTAGTGGAATCCACGGGCAAATTCACCGACGCGCGGGAAGCCTGCAAGCACATTCGCGGCACGGTGAAAAAAGTCATTATCACCGCGCCCGCTAAGAACGAAGACGTGACTATCGTGCTGGGGGTCAACGATTCCGCTTACGACCCCGCTCGCCACAACGTGGTTTCCAACGCTTCCTGCACCACCAATTGCCTGGCGCCGGTAGTGAAAGTGTTGCAGGAACGTTTTGGCGTCGAGAAGGGCTCGATGACCACCATTCACAGCTATACCAACGACCAAAACGTACTCGATTTCCCCCATAAAGACCTGCGCCGCGCGCGCGCCGCCGCTTTGAACATGATTCCCACCACCACTGGCGCGGCCAAAGCCATCGGGCTGGTGATTCCGGAGCTCAAAGGCAAGCTCGACGGCTACGCCATGCGCGTACCCACGCCTGACGTGAGCGTCGTCGATCTGGTGGCGGTCACGTCCCGGCCTACCAGTACCGAAGAGGTCAACCGGGCGATGAAAGAAGCGGCGGAGGGCGAATTAAAAGGCATTCTGGACTACACCGAGGATCCGGTGGTGTCCACCGATCTGATGGGCAATCCAGCGAGCTCAATTGTCGATGCCGAGATGACCAAGGTTTTGGACGGCAATCTGGTGAAAGTGGTGGCCTGGTACGACAACGAATGGGGATATTCGCTCCGGGTTGTGGATCTGGCTGAGTTTCTGGCGAAGAAAGGGCTGTAACGCTTGACCTGCGAGCTACGCCCGATAGAAAGGCTCTAATGTTTTCCGTACTCGGTTTTTGTCAATGGCTGCAGGATACCTCCATCGGCACTCAAATCCGGGAATCAACTCTGACGTTCCCGGTTCTCGAAGGCAGCCACCTGCTGGGGCTGGCGCTGATGATGGCGCCTGTGATGATGTACGACCTTCGCCTGCTCGGGATCCTGTGGACCACTGATCCGGTCTCCAAGGTCAAGTGGCAGTTCCTGCCGATCACTTTCGCTGGCTTTTTCTTCATGGTCAGCACGGGAGTGCTGTTGTTCTGGTCGGAGCCGATCAAGTGCTATAACAGCCTGTACTTCCGCATCAAGGTCGTCTTCCTGGTTTTGGCGGGATTGAACGCCTTGGTCTTTCATTCCACCATCGACCGCACTACCCCCCTATGGGACACCTCCGTGCCTACGCCTAGACGCGCCCGCATCGCCGGCGCCCTCTCTTTGGCGACCTGGACCATGGTGATCTTCGCGGGCCGCTATACCGCGTACAATTTATAGCTGGAGGTATTGAACGTGAGCTTCTCGGCGATCTTTCCCTGGACCATCCCGTTCTTTCGCTGGTGCGACCACACCTGGCTCTGCAATGCCATCAAAGCCACCACCTGGGTGTTTCCGCTGACCGAAACCATCCATATCCTGGCGTTGGTCGTGTTGTTGGGATCGATCATGCTGTTGGATTTCCGCCTCCTCGGCATCGGCATCCGCAACTGGACGCCGTGGCGCATCTCCCACGAGTTGCGCCGCTACGTTTTCTGGTCGCTGTTGGTGATTCTGGTCACCGGATCGCTGCTCTTCATGGCCGAGCCAATGAAGGCTTACGACAACATGGCTTTCCTGCCCAAGATGACGCTGCTCCTTTCGGCCATCCTGTTCCACTACACGATTTTTCGGAGAGCCAGTTCCATCGATAAGCTGCACACGCCGCTGATCGCGAAATTCGCCGCGCTGGTTTCGCTAGGCCTGTGGTTTGGAATCGGCGTAATGGGCCGGGCGATCGGGTTCGTATAGAGCACACAGGCCGCCGGGCGCGGCGTCAACGATGACAACGCTCAACTTGCCGTCCCAGGTCCGCGCGCAACGGTAGGCCGAATAGCTGCAGATGAGGGCTCGAATCGTCGCCATTTGGACCGCGCTGGTCCTTGTTTTTTCAGGGGCCGTCGTGCTGCTCGTCTAGCGTGTTGCAAGGCTACCGCTCTGGGTGGCACTCCTGTTCCCGGTGCTCATGTATATCGTTGGCGGGTTGTTGAACGTGGCCGGCACACTGCTGGGCCGGCAGGAGAACAGGCGACGATAGCCGACGCGACGGGTAGGCAGCATCGGGAGGACGACCTCGTAGGCGCAGGACGACGGCTTCTGGCGTATCGCCACCAGCACGCAGGCGACGCCTACGACGGGCGGGCCGCCTACCAGAGACCAAACTCGCTAATCGTCAGAGCCACTCGGGCGGTTATTCCGGGAGGAAACCTTGGTCGAAAATCTGGTCCAGATCGAAGGGGCACGACGCGGGAAAGGCGGATTCTGGGAGGCCGGTTTCCGCCGACGCCCGGGCGACACCGCCCTCGTAAGCGTCGCGGAGACCAGCGGCCAGTGCCGGCTTCAGGCTGGGCATTTCGGCTAGGAGCTTGCCGATTTCGCGACGCTGAACTTTGATCGTGCTACGCCAGCTTTGGTTCCGCATCTCTGGCTGCAGTCGCCACTTCAACAGATGTTGTAGTAATCGTTCCAGGCGGTTCTCTAACTCCCGGCGTTGGCTCTTGCCCATGTCCTCGATCTCTTCTGCAATGTGCTCTACGTCTGCCTGCTCGAAGCGGCCCGCTCGCAGCAGCGCGGCATTACACTGCGTCCACTCAAAGAAATCGCGATCGTAAAGCTCCGCCAGCCTCGTCATCATCCGATATTGTACGCCCCGCAGCCTCCCTCTTTTTGAGTCGCATTCGGACGTCCCCCACCGTTGGCGCGAAGGCCCTCCCAGCCGCTGACTTGCGAGGACGAGCGGCGCCAAACCGCTTGCTGACGCGAGCGGCTCAGTAAGGGCCCGCAACGTCAACGAACGCTTCCGAGCTGCGACGGTTAGCTAATAATTCCCTTGCGCACCGCGTAGAGAATCAATTCCGGCACGCTGTGCAGATTCAATTTCTGCAGAATGTGAGTGCGGTGCGTTTCCACCGTATATAAGCTCAAGTTCAAAAGATTCGCGACTTCCTTGTTGCTCTTGCCCTCGGCGACCAACTGCAACACCTCGCGCTCGCGATTGGTGAGCAGCTCGTAGCTGTCTTCCGCACCCATCTCCTCGAGCTGGTGGACGTAATCTTCCTTCAAGATGCGCCGCACGGCGGGGCTGAAAAAGCTCTTGCCTTCGCGGATGGCGTGGACCGCCTCCAGCAAGTCCGCCTCGGCGGAATCCTTCAATAAATAGGCGCGCGCACCCGCCTTCAACGAACGGATGACGTAGCTCTCGTCGCTGTGCATGCTCAAGATCGCCACCGCGGTTCCGGGCGAGCGATTGACGATCTGCCGGGTCGCCTCCACGCCGTTCATATGCGGCATCGCGATATCCATGATCACCACGTCGGGCCGCTCCCGCTCCGCCAGCTCCACGGCCTGCCGGCCGTCGGCGGCCTCGCCGACCACCGTAAGATTGGGCTGCCGCTCCAGCAGCAAACGCAAACCCGCGCGCATCACCGTGTGATCGTCGGCCAGCAGAATTCGGATGGATTGATTCATGTCTTAACTCGCTAGCGGCAGCTCCACCGCCACCCTGGTCCCCGTTCCCGGCTCCGAGTGAATGTGGAACACGCCGCCCAAATGATTCACTCTTTCTTCCATGCCCACCAACCCCAAGCCGCGCACGCGGCGGGCGTCAAACCCGCGGCCGTCGTCTTCCACCGTCAACACCAGGCGTCGTGGCTCCTGCTCCACCACCACCTTCACCGACCGCGCCTGCGAATGCCGGGCGCAATTGTGCAGCGCTTCCTGCACGACGCGATAGATGCAGGTCTTGAGATCGTCCGGGAGATCGCCGGCCGACTCCTCCGCCGCTACATGCACGCGCAATCCAGTGCGCTTGAAGATTTCGCGCGCCTGCCATTCCAGGGCCGGAACCAATCCGAAATCGTCCAGCATGGAAGGCCGCAGCAGCAGGGTCATGTTGCGAATCACGTTGACGCTGGCCTCGGCCAGCCTGCGGATGGAATCGACGTGCCGCCGCACTTCGGCGGAATCCGGGGGAACGCGAGCCGCGGCATTGCCTGCCTCCATCAGCAGCGCCGAAAGCGACTGCCCGACTTCGTCGTGCAACTCGCGGGAAATGGCCCGCCGTTCCTCCTCTTGCGCGGAAACCAACCGCGCCGAAAGCTCCTTCAGCTCGCCCCGCGCGCGCACGTTTTCTTCATACCGCCGGGTCAACTCGTTTTCCAGATCGAGCACGCTGCGGATGGTGAACACTGCCAGCCACAATCCCACCGCGACGGTGATGCCGACCATCGCGATCAGCCACAGCCGCAGGCGGTCGTAGGTGCGATTGAGCACCGCGTCTCCGGCAGCCATCTGGCGCGCGTTCATTTGGTCGATGCGGTCCACCAGATCCAGAGTCTCGCTCCGGCGCCGCACCACTTCCCGGTTCAGATACGCCCCGCCCAAAACACTTCGGTCTTTATCCGGAATAGTGGTGAGAAAATCCAGCAGCCGCCAGTAATCTTCCACCTGACTCTGGAGGTCGCGCAGTTGGGAGGCTTCGGCCGGATCCAGGACGGAAGCGCATTCGGCCATGCCCTGCGTGGTGGCCGACTTCGACTGCTTCCACAACTCGAGCTGAAATTCCGCTTGCCGCGGATTGGGCGCCAGCAAGTAAGCGCGCATCACAATGGCCGATTGATAAATACCCGTGCGCACCAGATCCAGCGCGGTGGCGCGGCGCAGGTACAACCTCCGCTCGCGTGTGTCGCTGGAACGAACCTCGCGCAGCACTACCAGCGCGCTCACCCCCGCCACGATCATCAGCAACAAAAGGCCGCCGAATCCGGCGAACAGCAATTGACGGCTGGCGAAACGGGATCGCTTGAACATCCGCGTGCTGGGGGGGCAGGCACCCATTTACCATCATCTTACGCCCCATTTACGAAAAAAATACTGCCCTGGCGGGATTTCGCCCGGTTTACGAAAAAAATACTGCCCCGGCAGGATTTTCCGGGCCCTCTCCGGTAGGTTCTACTGGATGTGGAGAGTATGAGACAACTAATCCTTCCCCTGGCAGCGATCGGGTTAATGATCGCCTCTGCAGCCTGTTCCAAGAAAGCGGCCGTGGCCACCCCGCCTCCGGCGCCCGCCGCGCCGCAGCAAGCGGCTACCACCCCGCCTCCGGCCCGGCCCACCCCGGCGAAACCAACTCCGCTCGCGCCCAGAGCTACTCCAGTGGCTCAGACGCCCGAGCGCCGTACCACCCCAACGCCTGCTGAGCGCGCTACTCTGAACGCCAGCTTGGCGCGGCTCGAAGACGCGCTCTTCGACTTCGATAAGAGCACCATTCGCTCCGACGCGAGCGTCGCTCTGAAAGACGACGTGAACGTGATCCGTGAAATTCTCGTCAACTATCCCAGCCAGAAGCTGCTCATCGAGGGTCACGCCGACGAGCGCGGCTCTGAAGAATACAACCTGGCCTTGGGCGATCGCCGCGCGCACGCAGTCGAGGAGTTCCTGGTGTCCATGGGAATTCCGAATAATCAGTTGACCTTGATTAGCTACGGAAAAGAGAAGCCCGTGTGCACCGACGAAAACGAGGATTGCTGGCAGCGCAACCGCCGCGCGCACGTGACCGCGGCGCCGTAGCCCAAAAAGTTCCCTCCTAGACAGAGCACCAACCAGAGCAGGCCTCCGTCAAGCTGTAGTTCCGACGGAGGCCTTTTTTTCTTCTGCTACGATGCCGTATGCATCGCCCTCGCGGAGCGACGGCGGATGATATCCTATGTCCCTCGTCGACCTGCTGTTCGGCAAACCCCTCGCTAATTACGAAGAATCAGAACAGCGTCTCGGACCCGTCAGCGGAATCGGCGTTTTCGGCCTCGACGCCCTCAGCTCCGCTGCCTACGGGCCGGAAGCCGCGCTGACCCTGTTGATTCCCCTGGGAGTAGCCGGCATCGCCTACGTCGTCCCCATCAGTTTCAGCATCATTGGGCTTCTGATCATCGTCTATATTTCCTACCGTCAGACCATCGCCGCGTATCCGAGCGGCGGCGGCTCCTACACTGTGGCGCGGGAAAATCTGGGCCAGCGTTTGGGGCTGCTCGCCGCAGCCGCCCTCATCGTCGATTACATCCTCACTGTCGCCGTGGGGATTTCCGCCGGAGTCGGCGCCTTGGTCTCCGCCGTTCCCCGGTTGCAGCCGTACACGCTCGGACTGTGCCTGGGAATTCTCGCCGTCATCACCTTAATCAATCTTCGCGGCATTCGCGAAACCGGCAAGGTGTTCATGGCGCCCACGTATCTCTTCATCGCCTGCCTTCTCGGCGCGATCGCCGCCGGCCTGATCAAGTCGCTGCTGAGCGGCGGCCATCCCCAGCCGGTAATTCCTCCACATCCGCTGGAGCGTTCCGCCGCGGCGGTGGGAACCTGGGTGATTCTGCAATCTTTCGCTAGCGGCTGCACCGCCATGACGGGCGTCGAAGCTGTCAGCAATGGCGTGCGGGCCTTTCGCGAGCCCGCCGTCGATTCCGCCCGCAAGACGCTGTCCGCGATCATCGGCATCCTCATCCTGATGCTGGCCGGCATCGCATGGCTGGCCCGGGTCTACCACATCGGCGCCACCGATCCCGGCCAGCCCGGCTACCAGAGCTTGTTGTCGCAACTGATCGCCGCGGTCGCGGGAAGAGGCGTTTTTTATTACGTGAGCATCGCCTCGATCCTCGCGGTGCTCGCGCTTTCGGCGAATACCGCGTTCGCCGATTTTCCGCGCCTCTGCCAGATCGTTGCCGGAGATGGTTATCTTCCCCATTCCTTCTCCACCCGCGGAAGACGCCTCGTTTTTTCGCACGGCATTTATGTACTGGCCGCGCTCACCGCTATCCTGCTCACGATCTTCGGAGGCGTCACCGATCGCCTGATTCCGCTCTACGCCGTGGGAGCGTTCCTCGCGTTTACGCTCTCGCAAGCGGGGATGGTGCTCCATTGGAAACGCGAGGGCGGCGGGCGAGCCGGACGCAACATGCTGATCAACGGAGTGGGCGCGCTCGCCACCGGCGCCACTGTGGTGGTCGTGCTGTCCGCGAAATTCGTGGCCGGCGCATGGATTACCGTTTTGCTCATCCCCGCGCTCGTGTTGTTCATGGCCCAAGTGCACCGGCACTATGCCCAGGTCGAAAAAGAAGTCGAACTGGATCGCCCCTGGGACCTGACGCATGTAAAGGCGCCCATCGTCGTGGTCCCGCTGCGCGAATGGAGCAAGATCGCCGAAAAAGCGCTGTGCTTCGCCATCAACATGTCCACAGATGTGCACGCTCTGCAGGTGCGCGGAAACGACGACGAAATCGGCGACCTCCGCGAACACTGGTGCCATCTGGTGGAAACGCCCGCGCTCGAGTTGGGCCTCCTGCCCCCCAAGCTCACCGTGGTGCAATCACCCTATCGCCAGTTGTTCCGCCCCATTCTCGATTTCGTCGCTCAGATCGAGCTCGAGCACCCCGACCGTTACATCGCCGTCCTGATCCCGGAAATGGTGGAGCGCCATTGGCGCCACTATTTCCTCCACAATCAAAACGCCGCTGTCTTAAAGACCCTGCTTCTGGTGAAAGGCAACCAACGCATCAGCGTCGTCAACGTTCCCTGGTATTTGAAGGCCTAGAGCCATCAAACAGAGCCGCGACCGTCAGGGAGCGGTTACTCGAACGTCTACCATCAGTTACCTAAACACAACCCCAGAAGTCTTTGCGGATCGTGCGCCCGGCGACGCGGTTTCCCTTCTGACTCCTGACTTCTGACTTCTTGTTTAGCTTTCTACTCCACCGCCCGCGGCGCCGTGTATCCCGGTTTGGCGTGGACTTCGTACTTCACCGGCTTCTGCTTCTCATCCACGACTTTTAGCGGTTGGTTGTTATCGGGATTCACCAAGTCCACTTTGATCTTGCGATACTTGCCGTCGCGCGCCTGATTGGTCGGAGTGTAAGTGAGCGTATATTGGGCCCGCAGCGCTTGCGAGATGGTCTGAAAAATATTGGGGAATTCGCCATAGAAGTGCGGGAAGAACGCCATCCCGCCGCTTTCCGTCGCGAACACCCGCATTTGATTATCGGCTTGGAGAAAATCCAGTTCCTGGACCGCTCCGATCCGGCCCATCGCTTCCGCGCGGTCCCGCACGGATTGCATCAGCCCGAACGAGTAAATCGGTACGCCGGCTTCCTGAATGGCGCGGCGAGCCTTGTCGAAGGTCAGTTTGCTGAAGGTATCCACGCCGGAGGAAATCAACAGGATGGCTTTGCGTCCTTCGATGTCTTGCATCCGCTGCGCCGTGTCCACCACGGCGTCATACAGATTGGATTCGGAAAATCCGGCGAAGCGCATCCGCTGAAGGGCCTCGTAAGTATCCTGCCGATTGGTGCTGAAATCCGAGAGCATCTCGGCCCTCAGGTCGTAGGCCACAATGGCGACGTAGTCCTCGGGCTTGAGCGTCTGGACGAAACTATAAGCGGCTTGCAGCGTTTGAAACCACGTTTGGGAATAGAACTGTTGATAGCGGTTGGAAAATTCGATGACCATGGCGATGGTCATGGGCGCTTGGCCCAGCGAATAGCTCGTCACTTGCTGCGGGACGTTGTCCTCGAGAATCCGGAACTTGTCCTTAGGGATCTGGGGAATGAAGTGGCCGTGATTGTCCAGCACCGAGACATCCACGGTAACGGTGATGGCGTCGGTGGAAAAGGTGGGAGCGCCTGCGGGGGTCTTATCTTTATTCGAGAACTTGGAGGGAATTTTCGGTTGCTCCGTTTCGGCCGGCGGAGCGCCGCTGGTTTTCGGGCGCGCCACGGTGTCCGTGCCGGAATTGCCAGGACCTTGGCCGCGCAAAAACAGCACGAAGCCGAGGGAGCAGGCCGATAGAACAGCGAGGAATCGTAAAGCCTTCATAGTCGCACTATACCACCGGGGACTGGCGAGAGCGTTCAGCAAACTGCCCCCTTCGGTCGCGGCTCAGAATCCGGTATTTGCGGCAGCGCATTCAAACTGAGTCGCGACCGAAGGGAGCGGTTTGGGTCGCCAAACAATGCGCTGATGAATCCCGTTTGGGAGTATATTTGTAAGGAAAGTTCGAATGCGCCGCAGTTTCCGGCGCATGAAAAAAGGATACGCTTCCATGTCGAAATCCCCTAAAGCTCATGTCAATCGCCGCGGATTCCTGAAGGGCGCGGCAGCGGGAGCCGCCGCTTTGGCGGGTCCATCCATTGCGGTAAAGGCGCAGGACGCGCAGCCCGCGCAAACACCGGCGACGCAGCCGGTTGGCGGCGGGCGCGGAGGTGGGCGCGGCCGCGGCGGACCGGATCAGGCGGCGCTCGCGCGCGAAGACGGCAATGCCCGGCCCAGCGCATCGGGCCGCGTCATCGAACATCCCGGCTCCGATCACATCGTGGTCGTGATCAAGGCCATGGGAATCGAATTTGTCGCGTTCAATCCCGGCTCCAGCTTCGACGGGTTGCACGAATCGTTGATCAACTACGGCGGCAACGACAAGCCCGAATGCCTCACGTGCTGCCATGAGGAATCCGCGGTGGCCATGGCCCATGGCTACGGCAAAATCGAAAACAAGCCGATGCTCGCGCTGCTGCACGGCACCATCGGCATCCAGCACGCGGCCATGGCGATCTATAACGCGTACGGCGACCGCGCGCCGGTGCTGATGATGACGGGCAGCGGAGACACTGCCGTGCCGGCCCACGACGCCGTCGATATGGCCGCCATGTGCCGGGACTTCGTCAAATGGGATCATCAACCCGACACCTTGCCGCAGTTCGATCAAGCGGCCCTGCGAGCGTACAAGCTGTGCGTGACACCGCCCATGGCGCCCGTTCTGCTCGTGATCAACAATCACCTCCAGCAGGATCCTCTGCCCGCCAATGGCATGGCCGTTCCGAAGTTGACGCTGCCGCAAATGCCCAGCGCGGATCTGGCCATGGTTCGCGAAATCGCCAAGGGATTGGTCAACGCACGGAATCCGCGCATCAACGCCGGCCGCATGGCGAGGAGTCAGGAAGCCATCGACAACCTCGTCGAGCTGGCCGAGCTCGTTGGCGCTTCCGTGAACGGCGTTGGGGAGCGCGTCAATTTCCCCACGCGCCATCCGCTTTCCGGGAATGGCACGGGCCAGCCCGATTTCATCCTGAATCTGGAAGCGGGCGGAGGCGGAGGAGGCGGGGGTGGTGGCCGCGGCGGAGCCGGGGGAGCCGGAGCGGCTGCCAAAAGCTACACCATCACGGCGGCCGAATTCCTCGCGACGCACAATTTCAACATCGGCCGGAATGCGCCGTCGGGCGACGTGGTCATCGACGCCGATGCGCAAACCACTCTGCCGGCCCTCATCGAAGAAGTAAAAAAGCAGCTCACGCCGGACCTGAAGCGCGCGGCCGAGGAGCGGGCGAGGCACCATGGCGAAGCCAATCTCGCTGCGAAACGCGCAGCCATCGAGCGTCTCAACCTCGGCTGGAACGCAAGCCCGGTGTCGCTCGGGCGGCTCACCGCCGAGTTGTGGCCGCTGATCGAGAAGGAAGATTGGTCGCTGGTCTCGCCCCAGGGCTTCATCGGCAACGGCCCCAGCACGCTGTGGGACATGAAGAAAACCTATCACTACATCGGCGGTCAAGGCTCGGGCGGAATGGGCTACGGCGCCCCCGCGGCGGTCGGCGCCGCTCTGGCCAACCGCAAATACGGACGGCTTTCCGTTAACATCCAAACCGACGGCGATCTGAATTACGCGCCCGGCGTGCTGTGGACCGCGGTGCATCATAAGGTTCCGCTGCTGACCATCATGCACAACAACCGCGGATACCATCAGGAAGTGATGTTCATCGCACGACAATGCAGTCTTCGCAATCGCGGAGCCGAGCGCGCCCACATCGGCACCAAATTAATCGATCCCAATATCAATTACGCGACCATGGCCAAGGCTTACGGCATGTATAGCGATGGACCGATCGAAAACCCCAACGAGCTCGCCGCTGCCTTCAAGCGCGGAATCGAACGCGTGAAGAAAGGCGAGCCGGTGATGATCGACGTCGTCACCCAGCCTCGCGCCTAGGTACACTTCTATGAACAACACCACACAAGTTTTCGCCGGTGCAACCTTCAGCCTCGCCGCCGCGCTGTTCGCCCAAGCGCTATTCGCCCAAGCTCCGGCCGCCAACAGCCCACCCGCGGGCGACGCCAAGAACGGCAAAGAGCTGTTCGTCAAATACACTTGTTACGGCTGCCACGGCTTTTCCGCGCAGAACGGTCCGGCAGGCAACCGTCTCAATCCGATGAAGATGACTCAAGCGACGTTCACGGCCTTGGTGCGCAGTCCCGGCGCGCGGAATATGCCTTCATATTCGGCCAAGGTGATCTCGGACGCGCAACTGGGCGACATTTACGCGTATTTGAAGACGCTGCCCGATGCGCCGCCGGCCAAGGACATTCCGTTACTGCAGCAAATCGAAAAAGAAGTCAAATAGGAGCAGTTGGGTCATCGATCCTTTCGGCCATTCCTGGTACATCCACACGCATATTCGCGACGTAACGCCGGAAGAGATGCGCCAGGCGACGCAGCCGGCGTGAGCAGCTTTCAGCCATCAGCGATCAGCTATCAGCTAGTCGAAAGCTGATAGCGGCAGTTCTGAGCCACGACCGCAAGGGAGTGGTTGTTAGCGCACTTGCGAGCGCTCTAGCGCCGCGCGGTCCCAATTCGCGCGAATCGCGCCGGCTTCATACGTCGTTTGGAGGAAATCGCGCAGCGCCTGTTCCGGCGACGCCGACTTCCGAACATCTTCGTACATCAGAAGGTACTCTTTAAGCTCGGCGTGATAGAAGGCCGCCGCGGGCCGGACCCGATACTGCGCGTAACCTTGCGGCTCCGGCGCGGTGTAGGAATAAAACGCAGAATCGGGGACGGCGCCGCCGCCCGGCCAGAAGCCCACGCTCGAGCACTCGTGCGAATAAGCTTCTTGGGTAATCGGATCCGCTCCTTCACGCGGGGGCGCGCGCCGTCCCGAGAAGCGCGTCACGGCGAGATCGAAGCTGCCCCAGAAAAAGTGCACCGGACTGGCCTTGCCCACGAAGCCGCCACGGAATTCCTTCAAGATGCCATCGGCCGTCAACAGAATGCGGTGGAACTTGCCCGCCGCACCGGGGTCGTAGGACGCGTGCACCGTGTCTTCGGCAAACGGAACCGGATTGGGAATCTCCACCGGCCTCGGCCAGATCTTCACGTCAATCCCCATGCCCTGCAACACCGCCATCAGCTCGCGGTAGAAGTCGGCTACGGAACGCGCGTAGAGCGGCACGTAGCGGTTCGCTCCTCTGCTGTCCCGGATGGCGAGATGGTGATCCAGGAAATCGAACTCCATTTCAAAGACCCGGTCCCGATAGGGCATCACGGACGTGGAAAGCCCTCGCGCGCTGACGTAGAACGGGACCTGCCACCAGTGATTCAGATGGGGATTTAACGCCAGCTTGAGCTTGCCGGCGATCTGCGCCCACATGTGAAGGGTGAAAGCCGTCGCGGACCAGCTTGCGAGGGGCAGCGCGGGCCAAAGGGAACTGCGTTCTTCAGTGGCGTCGAATTCTGCCATTTGGCCATTGTAAAACGGAACAGAATGACGCTGGACGGGAGGACGCTTCTACAGAAAGAAGGAGAAGACTTGTGAAACCCACTCTCAGAAGTTTGTCTTGTGTGGGGCTGCTCGCAGGCTTGGCTGGCTTGGCGGCGGCAGGGGATTCTGCAAGCGTGTAGCAATTTTTACAAGCCTATGACACCCATCTCGCGCTCGAACCCGAAGGCGCGGTGCCGAGTTAGTCACATGCATGTGAGTCCGTTGTTTAAGGTCGACGCCTCAAGTCGCTAAGATTGTTTAAGATCTTGCCGTAACAAGGCAAGAAGTGACAAATTAGAAAAAAATGATGTTGAGAAACTTTGCCGGGAGAATCTATCAACGACGCGGTCTAGGGACGAAAGAAACGGTCCGCTCCGAAGTCGAAAATTCGCTCCGTCCGGCGGCGACAGGCTCCCTTGTGTCGCGAGCTTCGTGTCGTGAGCTTCGGTGGAGAAGCGCCCCGAGCGGAGGTGCGTCCGCGCTTCGCTCGCGGGAATCACGGACTGGCAAATTGGGCCCGCGCTCTGCAAGAATATCCGCATGCAGGTTCGGGTGGTGGCTTTTGTCCTCGCCGGGGGAAAAGGGACCCGGCTGTTTCCTCTCACCAGAGAGCGGGCCAAGCCGGCGGTGCCCTTCGGCGGGCGCTACCGCATTGTGGACTTCGTTCTCAGCAATCTGATCAACTCGGGAATTTATTCGGTCTATGTGTTGCTCCAGTTCAAGAGCCAAAGCCTGCTTCAGCATTTGCGGGACGGATGGGAAGCGAATAGCTTACTGAAAGAGCACTTCATCATTCCCGTCCCGGCGCAAATGCGCACCCAGGAGGGCGCCTGGTACAGCGGCACCGCGGACGCCATTTATCAGAACATCAATCTGATAGAGCAAGCCAACCCGCACTACGTAGCCATCTTCGGCGCGGATCATATCTACCGCATGGACATCCGCGCGATGCTCGAATACCACATGGACAAACGTGCGCAAGCCACTGTCGCGGCCATTCCGGTGCACCGCGATCACGCCGCCGAATTCGGCGTGATCGAAATCGACCCGGAAAACACCATCGTGGGGTTTCACGAGAAACAGCGGGATGCGCCCAGCATGCCCGACGATCCGAATCGCGTCCTCGCCTCCATGGGCAATTACATTTTCTCCACCAACCTGCTGTTGCGCGAGCTGAATGCGGACGCGGAAAATTCGTCCAGCACGCACGATTTCGGGCGCGACATTGTGCCATCGCTCGTGGGCCGCGCGCCCCTGTTCGCCTACGATTTCCAGACCAACCGCATTCCCGGCGATCCGCTCACGCAGGAGCCCTACTGGCGCGATGTGGGCACCCTGGACGCCTACTATGAGGCCAGCATGGATCTGCGGTCCATCTCGCCCGCCCTCAACCTGTACAATCGCCAGTGGCCCCTGCGGACCGCCGGCTATCAGGACGCTCCGGCCAAGTTCGTCTTCGACGATGAGGGCCGCCGCGGCTTGGCGATCGATTCGATCGTCTCCGGCGGCGCCATTCTGGACGGCGGCGTGGTGAAGAGCTCGGTGCTGGGACGAGGGGTTCGCGTGCATACGGGCGCGCTGGTGGAAGATTCCGTGATCTTCGACAACTGCGACATCGGCGCCGGGGCGCGCGTGCGCCGCGCGATTCTCGACAAGAACGTGCGCGTGGCCCCCGGCGACCACATCGGCTACGATCTCGACTACGACCGCGCGCGCGGCGACCACTGCCACGTGACCGAAAGCGGCATCGTGGTGATGCAGGGAGCCCGTTCGCACGTCGAGGTGGCCACCATACAGATGTGAACTCGTGCGCCGTGCGCTAAGTGGAGCCGTGCGCTATAGTGGATGGGTCGCCGTGGCCCGTGCCCGCGGCGCCGTCTACATTGAGATTCCAACTCGGGCGCGTAGCTCAACTGGCAGAGCAACTGACTCTTAATCAGTAGGTTGTAGGTTCGATTCCTACCGCGCTCACCAATATTTTCAATTGTTTGCAAAGGCATATCGCTTAGCTTAGCCCATTCCCAACATCCAGCGGATTTGGCGCAGCATTCCCATCCAGATTTCTGCGTCGTGGGCTGTGAGATCCATCCGCCGCACCAACCGCCGGATCTTCATGCGCGTGGAGGATTCCACCGGGTCATGCACATAGCCGGAGCGATCCAGGAGCTCCTCAAGCAACGTCGTGATTCTTTCCAGATCGCCGGCATTGGCCGGCGGTTTAGCGGGCGGGCGCGGCTCGGCCCGCGCCTTGCGAATCAGTTCGTATAAACACACGGCCACGGATTGTCCCAAGTTCATCGAGCGATGCTCTTCGCGCGTAGGGATGCGGATCAGCCAATGACAGTGGCTCATATCCTCGTTTGACAAGCCGAATTTTTCCGAGCCGAACAGCAGTGCGACCGGCGCGGAAGCGAGCTTTCCTGCGATGATACGGCCGCCGGTTTCAAGCCGCCGCAAGCGATGCTGGAGCGCGCGCGGGCCGCGAGCAGTGGTGCCGACGACCAGCGCGCAATCGGCGACGGCTTCGGCCAGCGAGGAATATTCGCGCGCCTCGCGCAGCACCCGCTCGGCTTTCACCGCCGACTTCGCCTCCCGGAAGGCGACCTGGTACGGATTCACCAGCCGCAGCTCGAAGAATCCGAAATTGCTCATGGCCCGGGCGGCCGCGCCGATGTTCAAGGGATTGCGCGGCGAAACCAACACCACCCGCAGCCCCGCGGCGGCGCCGCGTTTAGAAGGTGCGCCTTCAGGCGTGGGCGCAGCATGGTGCGAAGCTCCTGGGGGCATCGCGGGATTCCGCTCAGGAGACAGGAGACCGGAGACGGAATCCCGCGCCGAATCCTGACTCCTGACTCCTGGCTCCTGGCTCCTGATTCCTGACCATCACGAGGCGGGGGCGCTATCCGGCGTGGAATTGCTCTTATGAATGGCATCGAGCACCCCGTTGATGAAGGCTACCGAATCTTTGCCGGAGAATTGCCGCGCGAGCTCCAGCGCCTCGTCGATGGCGACGGCGGGCGGCGTATCGGTCTTGGTCATTTCATAGAGGGCCAGACGCAGGATGTTGCGGTCCACAGCGGCCATCCGATCGAGCCGCCAGTGCTCGGATTTCTCGGCGATTCGACGGTCGATTTCGGGCGCGTTCTCGCAAGCGCCGCGGACCAGGGCTTCCATGAATTCGTCGGGTTCGGTGACGGCGGTAGGTTCTTCGGAGGCGAGCGTGTTGTAGAACGACGCGATCGCATCGGAGACGGGTTGGCCGGTTTGATCCCAGGAAAACAGAACCTGCAAAGCTCGCCGGCGGGATCGGTGACGGGCGGCCATATTACAAAGCCGCCGCCAGCCGCGCCATCTCGATGGCGGCCAGCGCGGCGTCGCGGCCCTTGGAGATGCGAGCCTGAGCTTGCTGAAGCGTGTCGGTCGTGAGCACGCCGAAAGCCACGGGGACCCCTGTCTCCAGAGCCACTTGCTGCAATCCGCGCGCGGCCTCCGCGGAGACAAAATCGAAGTGCGGCGTTTCTCCGCGGATCACCGCGCCCAGAGCGACGATCGCGTGATAGACGCGCCGCTGGGCCAGGAGCTTGACCGCCAGCGGCAGCTCGAAGGAGCCGGGAACGTGGAAGATGTCCAGCGCCTCGGCGCCGGCGTCTTCCAAAGACTGCCGGGCGCAGGAGAGCATGGCTTCCGTTACCGCGGTATGGAAGCGCGCCACCACGATGGCGAACTTCAATCCCCGCGCATCGCCGGGCAATCCCTCGTTCCAGGACACGCTTTCAGCCGACATAGTGGGATAATTGAACTAACTGGCTCGCGGCGAGCTGTCAGCTTTCCGCCGATAGCTCGATCATACCTTAATGGACCAGCCGTAATGGACCCCGCGCACATTCGCAATTTCAGCATTATTGCGCATATCGATCATGGAAAATCGACGCTGGCGGACCGGCTGCTGGAAGCGACCGGCGCGCTGAGCGAACGCGAGATGATGGAGCAAGTTCTGGACACGATGGATCTGGAGCGCGAGCGCGGCATCACCATCAAAGCGCACGCGGTGCGGTTAAATTACCGCGCCTCGGACGACGAACTCTATCAGCTCAATTTGATCGACACGCCTGGGCACGTGGATTTCAGCTATGAAGTTTCGCGCAGCCTGCAAGCCTGCGAAGGCGCGCTGCTGGTGGTCGACGCCTCCCAGGGCGTCGAGGCGCAGACCCTCGCCAACACCTATCTTGCGCTCCATCACAATCTCGAAATCATTCCGGTGATCAATAAAATCGATCTGCCGTCGGCCGAGCCCGACCGCATTCGCGAGCAGATCGAACACCTGATCGGCCTGGATGCCAAGGACGCCATTCTCGCCAGCGCGAAAAACGGCGTCGGCATTCGGGACGTCCTCGAAGCCGTCGTGCACCTGGTCCCGCAGCCCAAAGGCTCGCCCGACGATCCGCTGCGCGCCTTGATTTTCGATTCCTGGTTCGATCCCTATCGCGGCGTCATCATTCTCACCCGCGTGTTTTCCGGCCGGCTGCAGCTCGGACAAAAAATCCGTCTGTTCGCCAATGGCAGCGTGCATGAGGTGGAAGGCCTCGGCTATCAATCGCCC
>DATDGT010000253.1:0-15189 GCA_036521975.1 Bryobacteraceae bacterium | reverse complement strand
GCTGACAGCCTTCTCGGGACACGGGTGCACTTCCACAATGATGCCATCGGCGCCCACTGCCACAGCCGCTTTCGAAAGCGCCGGAACCAGGCTGCGCTTACCCGCGGCATGGCTCGGATCGATAACCACCGGCAGATGCGTCATCTCATTCAGCACCGGCACGGCTGAGATATCGCACGTATTGCGCGTCGCCGTCTCAAACGTGCGGATGCCGCGCTCGCACAGCATCACCTGCGAATTGCCGTGCGCCACCACGTACTCGGCGCTCATCAGCAGTTCCTTGATGGTGGAACTCATGCCGCGCTTCAGCATCACCGGACGCCCGCACTGCCCCAGCACTTTCAGCAGCGCGAAGTTCTGCATGTTGCGCGCGCCGATCTGCAAAATATCCGCGTAGTCGGAGACCAGGCCGACATCGCTGTCGCTCATCACTTCTGTGATAATGCGCAGGCCTGTGGCCCGCCGCGCTTTGTCGAGCAGCTTCAATCCTTCCTCTTCGAGACCCTGGAAATCGTAGGGCGAGGTCCGCGGCTTAAAGGCCCCGCCGCGCAGGATCTTGGCCCCCGCGCGAGCGGCGATTTCGGCCGATTCGAGAATCTGCCTCTCGTTCTCCACCGAACAAGGACCGGCCATGACCACGAATTCGTCGCCGCCGATCACGGCTTGGCCTACGGCGATTTCCGTTTTCACCGCATGAAATTCCCGGCTGACGAACTTGTAGGGCGCCGAAATCCGCACCGCCCGCTCCACCTGAGGCATCGCTTCGAGGGATTCCAGACATTGCGTCACGTCGCCCACGCCTACCGCTCCAATCACCACGCGCTGCTCGCCTTCAATGGAGTGGACCTTATAGCCGAACTCCTCGATGCGTGCTTTGACCTCGGCGATCTCCTCCTTGGTGGCATGCATTTTCATCGAGATGATCATCGGGGATTCCTCAAGAAATGGTCTCCTTATAAAAGGAACGGCCCACCCTTCTGGATGGGCCGCTTGATTGAATATAGCACAATAAAATTAATGAAGACCTCGTTGTTGCCTCTGGCCTTCGCGCTTATGGCTTACTCGCAGAATCGCACTGTAACGGACGCAGAGGTGATGCGCGTCCACCGATCCGCTTTGCTCATCGATACGCATGAAGATCTTCCCACCCGAACGGTGGACGGTTTCGATGTAGGCTCGCATACCGGGTCGGGTCACGTGGACATTGCGCGGCTCAAAGAGGGAGGAGTGGGGGGAGCGTTCTTCGCGGCCTACGTGGCTTCACGGTACGTGGAAGGGAATCACTCCGCCAACCGCGCACTCCAGATGATCGACAGCGTTCGCACCGACATCGTGGCCCGCTATCCGAACGATTTCATGCTCGCCACCAGCGTGAAAGATATCGAAGAGGCGCATCGGCGGGGCAAGATCGCGGCGCTGATCGGAATCGAAGGCGGCCATGCCATCGAGGACAGCCTCCGTCTGCTCCGCGATTATTACGATCTCGGCGTGCGATATATGACCCTGACGCACACCAATACGAACAACTGGGCGGATTCCTCGGGCGATATCAACAACCCTGCCGTTAAGCATCACGACGGCCTCACGGATTTCGGTAAGGAAGTGGTGCGGGAGATGAACCGCCTGGGGATGATGGTGGATATTTCGCACGTCGCCGATAAAACGTTTTGGGACGCGCTGGCGGTGAGCCGCGCTCCGATTTTCGCGTCTCATTCCAGCGCGCGCGCACTCACCAATGTTCGTCGCAATATGACGGACGAAATGATCGCGGCGCTTGCGAAAAAGGGCGGCGTAGTGGACGTGAATATCAATTGCGCATTCATTTCGCAGAAATCGGCGGACGCGGAAGCGCGGAACGAGAAACCGCCCCGCGCCACGCTCGCCGACGTGGTCGCCCATATCGACCATATCCGCCAGGTCGGCGGAATCGACGCGGTGGGGATCGGCACCGATTTCGACGGGATCGAATGCACGCCGGAAGGCTTGGACGATGTCTCCAAATTTCCCAACCTCACACGGGCCTTGCTGGAGAAGGGCTACACGGCCGAGGATATTCGCAAAATCTATAGCGGCAATTTTCTGCGCGTCATGCGGGCAGTAGAGGTAGCGGCGGGAAAATGAAGCCCGCGCTCCTGTTATTCGCCGCGCTGCCCGTTTTATTTACCGCGCTGCTGATCGCCTGCTCCCATCCCGCTCCGCCCGGCCCCAAAATCGATCCGGCGCTCTATGGAATGATCCCGCCGGATACCGTGTTGCTTGCGGGCGCGCGAGTGGAAGCCATCGAAAAAACGCCCGTCTATAAGAAAGACCTCGCGGAACGCGATTTTCCCGCCGTCGACCGGTTTGCGGAAACCATGCACATCGATCCGCGCAAGGACTTGTGGGAGCTGCTATTTGTTTCCAACGGCGAGCGCAGTGCAGTTTTGGGGCGCGGCATGTTTTCCGACGAATCCGAGCCGCGCCTTCCCGGACGCCGCTTCGGCTATCGCGGCTTCAATATGGTGGGCGGCGACGATACCGCAATTCTGCTCATCGGACCAACGGCGGTGGCCATCGGCGATACCGCGGAGCTGAAGGCTATGGTAGACGCCCACGACAGCTCGCCCGGCGCGCCGCCCTCACTCGCCGCCGTTCTCAGAGGAGTGCCTGCGGAGTCGCAGCTATGGGCGGCGTTCGCCGGCGGTCCTCTGCGCTTTCCCATTCCTGCCACCGGCAATCTATCGAATCTGAACAACATTGTCAGGACGATTCAATCCGGCAGCTTCTATGTGGATCTGCGCATGGGATTGTCGGGCGCCGGGGTGGGCGCCTGCCGGAATCAAAAGGAGGCGCAGGATCTGGAGGGTGGACTCCAGGCGTTGATCGGACTGGGGCGTTTCGCCACACCCAAAAACAAGCCCGAGCTGCAAAAACTCTGGGAGGGCGTCCGCGTCACGCAACAATCGAGCGTCGTGAGACTTTCCATTGACGAGCCTGAGGACCTCGTGGATGCGTTCTTCAATCTGACGATGGGCTCGTCTGCGCGGCCTAAGAAGTAGCCGTCCGAGGCGCGGGAATCAGATCGGCACGATTGTCATCAGATCGGTATGATACAGGCCGAAATTAGAACTTCACCATTACACCCATGGAAAGCTTGGCCTCGCTGTGGCGAAGATCCGGGAACCAAACGCCGCCTTGCGAGGTGCAGGCCGTGATGGAATCCGGAAGATCGGCGTATCCGGACGATGCGCCCGAATTGCACGTGTAATACTGCGGCAGTCCGTTGTTGCCGCCGGGAGGCGTGACCCCGCCGCGGCCCGCGAAATACGGGATGTCCGAGTGCCGGTATCCAACTTCCCACCACCAGGTGAGATACCCCCTTGGCATATATTGGAGGTTCACCGTGCTATCCCACATCTTGGCCGGTTGACCGGGATTCTCGGTGAAATAGGGCGTCCCGCTGAAGGCGGAGGCGCCGTCAATGGGCGGAAGCAAGGTCAGATACCGGCCCGTATTGTTCATTTGTCCTCCTCCGAGCGTCACCGCGAGCAGGTCCTTTCGGAACCACATACGGTCATACAGCATCCACCCCAGGAACGACGATTTCAGACCCTTGCTCGCAGCTCCCGTACAAGTCAGGCCTCCGCCATACTGACAGCCCGCGTCTGCCGTTAGCGAGAAAGCCATCTTCGAAATGCCCTTGCTCGTGGGATTACTGTAGTACTTGACCTCGATGCTGTCGTCGGTGTGGATGCGCTGGGTATGGGGCAGCCCAACGTTGTCCTGGCCGAAACCGTACTCGTTGGATACCAGCTTGAACCAGTCTTTCGGCATCCACAAGAATTGGCCGCCCAGACCCGGATGCCCGTTGTACTTGGCGTAGGACTGCCATCCGTTGATGAACCAGGGTTCGATCTTTATTTTGTTGGTCGGGAACCACTGGATGCGTACGCCATTGAAGAACCACGGCGTGTTGGACGACACATACGACGGCTGATAAGTCCAGTTGTCGAAATTGTAGTAGCTGAATAGACCGATGTACGACACAAAGATTCCCGCGTCCACATTCAGTCCATGCTGCACGTTGAAGTGGTAGCCGCCGTAGGCTTCCGAAACGTAGCGGTAAGCTTCGGTCAAATTCCATTGTCCGAGACCCGGACAACAGGAGCTGGCGTCATTGCGCGGCGTGGTGGTGGCGAACAATCCTTGCATGAACAGGATTCTGCCGCGAACGTTGTCCCAGTGAAAATCGCCGCCGACGCTGGCCTGCTCAATCTGGACTTCGCCGGAGCGAAACGATTCCGTGGACCCTACAATCGTGTGGTCGATGGGTTGGTTGAAGTCTTCCATGTAGTGCGTGTCGAACCGAACCTCGGGCGTGAAGAACTTAGTGTCGAACACCGTGTCATTGTTCCTCGGAGTGCCGTTGAGCCAGGTGAAATCGCCGAAGGCAAAGGGCGTCTCATTATCCACAGCGGGTGGAGGCGGGTTGCCTTGCAGCGGTTCGGGAATGATGATCCCGTCTTTCTGCGGGCTGCTCGCGGCGGGAGCGGCCACAGCCGCCTGAGAGGGCGGAGCGGGCGTGGTGGATTTCGGTTGCCCGGCTTGCGGCATCGGAGTGTTGGCCGCCAGGCTGCTTGGCTCTTCGGCCCTCACCGATGGGAGGCGCGGAAGCAAGCTCGGTTCTGTCGTTGTCGTGGCCAGCAGAGTTGCCGCGTCTTGCCGAGCCTCTTTGTCCCGCCCCCCGTCGGTGACCATAGGCCCGGCGGCGTTGGTTCGAGCGGCTGCAAGCTCCCTTTCGAGCTGCGCGATACGCGCTTCCATTGCTTCTAGTCTGGCCTCCTCCGTTCTCGCCGCTTCCAATTTGGTGGCGTCGGAGCTTGGCGCGTCCCCCTCGTCCACTGCGGCAAGCTTCAGCTCTAGATCGGCACGAACGGGCCGGCGCCCTTTTGCAACCAGCCTCGTCTTCGCCCCGGCAAACCCGTATTTAGCCGCGGTGATCTCGTATGAGCCTGGAGCCAAGCCTTCGACGTTGTAGGCCCCCTCCGAGTCCGAAGTGGTCTTTTGAACCTTATCGTTCGCCAGATTCTTCACGCTAATTTCGGCCCCAACTACAGATGCGCCCGAGGGATCATGGACCATCCCCGCAACTCCGCTCGATATAGCCGACTGGGCCCACCCGTTAGAGGCTATCAAGGCCCCTACGGCGAGGATACAGAGAGTAGGCTTTGTACGCAGACTCATGATTACCCTCCTCTGGGATACCGCGGCGGAAGGCAAACCCCAGCCTCCTTAGCGCTTTAGCTCCCTCCATAGAGGAGCGCGGGTTGCGCTTTGCGGATTCAACTTAATTTGCTGTTTCTTTTCAACGCGCGCGTAGCTCTCCAGGCAGGATCGTCCAGGTTCCTCTGGGCGAGCCGGAAGAGGTCGCCGACAGGTTCTTCAGGTCGACGCGTTCTTCAATCTGACGATGGGATCGCCTGCGCGGCCGGAGAAGTAGGCGTCCGAGGCGCGGGAATCGCACTGCCAAGGTTCATCGAGCCGCCGCCCTCGCTCACATAATTGCGATTCCAATCCGGAATCTCGATCGCGATATCGCCCTGAACCACTGCCTGACATCCCAGCCGCGAATGCACCGTGACGCCGGCCGCCATGTCCACGCGATCCTGTTCGTCATCGTCCATCTCCGAAAGGCTGTCTTCGCCTTGCTTGACGATCACGTGGCAAGTGGTGCAAGCGCAGTTGCCGCCACAGGCGTGTTCGAGCTGAATGCCGAAATTCAGCGCCACGTCCAGAATCGATTCCGGCTTGCCGTGCTCGGCGTAGGGCAGCTTGCCGTGTTCGAACTCGACCGTTTTGTCCAGGTTGAGGAACGTGACCTTCGGCACACCTTGATCTTAGCAGCGGTGGCATTCCCGCCCGCGACCTGCGTCTGCTCTCATGCCGCACCCAGGAACCTGCCTGTTTCGTCGGTTGTCGCCTCTGCGTGCCACGCATTCGATGCGCTTTTCATTTCCCCACGCCGGCGTACCCATCCAACAGACGCTGCCAGTTCACTTGTCCCCGGCTTCTTTCGTCACGTCCCCACCGAGCGACTTCAGATTGAACTTGATCGTCGATTTGACCACCTCCTGCAGATGAGTCAGATCTACTGTTCCAAGAATCTCAACTACGGTCACCTCCTTGGGTTTGGCCGAGATGACCAATAGCCCACCCGGTTCTCCGCCGGTCCTTAAGGCGAAAATCTGCGTGCTCTCGCTCGCCTCCTTGACGCTGACAATGCGCGACCAGGCGGCATCGCCTTCCACCTGCCGCCGCAGCGGATCTAAATCCGAATCCGAGTAGGCTCCGGCGGCTGCAAATTCATAGTGCCGCACGAACACTCCAGTGACACCGGAGAGCGCGCCTTTAACCTCTGGCTTGTGCCCGAGCGCGGTCAGCGCCGCGGCATCTAGGTCGACTTCAGCCTTTTCCTTGGCCTCAGCGGCGAAATTGGGAAAATCTAGACTCAGCTTTTGAGCGGCGGCAGCCAGGGAGAATAGCAGAGCCGCGGCCCCGATCGCAAATGTCTTCATTGGTCTTCTCCTTCGTTATCCACTCTAACGGATTCTTTCAAAATTTGTTCCCTTCCGTTCGTGGTGGTTTCCATGACCCGCGCAAGGCGGTGGGTGCGGATTCAGATCAGAATAATAACTTTAAGCTGAACTGCGTCTGACGCGCAACGTTGCTGAGGCCACCGCTCCCCACTAGCGACGTGATTTGACCCGCAGTCGCGACGGGCGTGGATTGATAGTTGGCGGCCGCCGATCCCGCGGTGAACACGGAGGCGACCGGGTAGTTGAAATTGGGGTGATTGAACAGGTTGAAAAGCTCGGCGCCGAACTATAATCAGCCACCCGCCTCATGTTCCACTTAGAAGACGCGCGCCCCCAGAGGCCGATGCGGTCTTCACAAAATCTTCAGGATTTCCGCACGACTTCTTCATCCTGCGGTCGGGTGACGAAGCTGTGTTGTGATCCCGTACGGCGGTATCGCATATCATAAATCCATGAAGCTGTTTCTGTTGTGCGCCGCCATCGCCGCGGCCTCCGGCGCGGATGTTCCGGCGCTCAAGACCGTGTACCTGGTGCCCATGCCGAACGGGCTGGATCAATATCTGGCTGTGCAACTGACGACGGGGCGTGTTTTACAGGTAGTCGCCGATCTGAATAAGGCCAATGTCATCCTTACCGATCACATTGGCGTGGGTCTCGAGCAGACTCTGAGCGACCTTTCCGCCAATAAGGCCGACAATAGGGCCGACAAGCTCGGCGACGAGTTCAGGCCTTTGGGGACCGGTTCGCGCGGCAAAGGCGCCTTCTTTCTCGTGGATCACAACGACCGCAGGGTCCTTTGGAGCACATATGTCGAGTCGAAGGACAGCCAACCCGCCTCGCTCAACCGGCTGGCGATGAAAATCGTCGAGCGACTCCAAAAGGACCTGGGGGGGAAATAAACCTTTTGTTCGTGTAAGCTTCTTATATGCATTGGAAATTCCTTCCCCTGGCGATTCTGGCGGCTGGCTCCCTGGCCGCGCAAAGTTTGGATTTCGAGATTTATCGCACGCGCGTCGAGCCGATCTTTCTCAAGAAACGCCCCGGCCACGCCCGCTGCGTGGCGTGCCATTCGGCGAACAACAGCGCTTTCCGCCTGCAAGCCGTGCCCGAAGGGGCGACTGCATGGACTTTGGACCAGTCGAAACAAAACTTCGAGTCTGTGTCGCGATTGGTGAAAGCGGGCGATCCCTCGGCGAGCCGTCTACTGAAACATCCCCTGGCCGAGGAAGCCGGCGGCGACGAATTCCACAGCGGCGGCCAACAGTTCAAATCGCAGAGCGATCCCGACTGGCAGGCCATCGCCGATTGGGTTCGCGGGAAGAAATAGCGTCGGAGGGTGGGCTTCAGCGCACAGCGCCCGGCGTGGGACCGTGTGCTCGCCCAAGTCCCTGACCCCCCGCCGCGCCGGGCTGCGTTGTGCGCTGAGTCAATGGAGTGCCGGCGCGGGACTTTAGTCCCGCCAGCCGCTACGCTGGAATCGTGACCATCCTCTTGGTCTCAACCTATGAGCTGGGGCGCCAGCCGTTCGGGCTGGCATCGCCGCGCGCGTGGCTGGAGCGCGAAGGTCACTGCGTCGCCTGCGTCGATCTGGCGGTCGAGCCTCTTTCAGACGCGCAGATTCACGCGGCGGAAGCAGTAGCGTTTTACCTTCCCATGCATACCGCGACCCGGCTTGCGCTGCCGGTGATTGAAAGAGTCCAGCGCGTCAACCCCGGCGCTCGCCTGGCCTGTTATGGTCTCTACGCCGCAATTAACGCGGAGATGCTGGGCGCGCTTGGGCTTACGGTGATCGGCGGCGAATTCGAGACCGGCCTGGTTCAATTCGCCCGCGGCCAAGCCCCTCCCCTCATTTCTTTGGAGCGGCAAACGTTTCTCGCGCCCCAGCGCTCGGCCCTTCCATCACTCCATCAATATGCGAAATTACGCATGAATGGATCGGAGAAACTCGTCGCCTACACCGAGGCGAGCCGCGGCTGCAAACACCGCTGCCGCCATTGCCCGGTCGTGCCGGTTTACGATGGCCATTTTCGCATCGTGCAACGGGATGCGGTGTTAGAAGATATCCGTCAGCAGGTGGCGGCGGGGGCTACGCACGTCACCTTCGGCGATCCCGATTTTTTCAATGGTCCCCGCCATTCTCTCGATATCGTGAGAGCGCTCCACGCGGCATTTCCCGATATCACGTACGATGTCACCATCAAAGTCGAGCACCTGCTCCGGCGGCGCGATTTACTGGAAACGCTCAAACAAACCGGGTGTCTCTTCGTCACCAGTGCGGTGGAATCGCTGGACGACGCGATCCTGGCGAAGCTCGAAAAGCACCACACGCGCGAAGACGTCTTTGAAATTGCGCGCGCCATGCGCGAAATCGGACTGACTCTGTCGCCCACCTTCATCGCCTTCACGCCGTGGACGACACTAGCGGGATATCGCGATCTTCTGCAAGCGATCGCGGAATGGGAATGGATCGAGCATGTCGCGCCCATTCAGCTCGCGCTGCGGCTGCTGGTGACGGCGGGATCGCGGCTGCTGGAGCTCGAAGACTTGCGCGAAACTCTAGGTGCTTTCGATCGGACAGCGCTCATCTATCCCTGGACACATCCGGATCCATCGATGGATCGGTTGGCCAGCGAGGTTCTTCAACTTGTGAGCGAGCAGCAGGAAACAGAGCGCAGCCGCCTGCAGATTTTCGCGGGTGTATGGCAATTGGCGCGTGGGCAGTTAGCGCAAGAAAAGTCCCTTCCCGAAAGATATCTCCAGACGGCGCGCTCTCCCATTCCCCGCATGGATGAACCTTGGTACTGCTGCGCGGAGCCGGTTACCGCGCAAGGTAGGTTGATCTGAAGTGGGTGATCCGAAGTGAGGTGATCTGAAGTGAAGCGAGTCCTTCTGGTCGCCGCCAAGACCGGCTATCAGGTGCGCGAGTTTCACTCGGCGGCCGATCGAATCGGCGTGGAACTGGTTTTAGCCACCGACCGTTGCCACGTCCTCGACGATCCCTGGGCGGACCAGGCCACGCCGATCGAGTTCGCGCGGCCGGAGCCGGGAATCGCGGCGCTGGAACAACGTGGCCCGTTCGATGGAATCCTCGCCGTAGGCGACGCCCCGGCTTATGTGGCCGCGCAAGCAGCCGAGCGGCTCGGGTTGCGGTTTCATCCCGCTGAGGCGGTACGCGCGGCCAACGATAAATTCCTCACGCGCGAGCGATTTCGCGCGACCGGATTGAATGTCCCCGAATACCGGCTCTCGGGCGAACCGAGCCGATACCCCTGTGTGGTCAAGCCGCTCCATTCGTCCGCCAGCCGCGGCGTGATGCGCGCCGATAACCGCGAGGAGTTCGAGCAAGCCTCGGCGCGCATTCGAAAAATGACTCACGGCGGCCCGATTCTGGTTGAGGATTTTATCCCCGGCCGGGAGTTCGCGTTGGAGGGACTCATGACGCGCGGATGCCTCACGGCCTTGGCCCTGTTCGATAAGCCCGATCCGCTCGATGGACCGTATTTCGAGGAGACCATCTATGTCACACCCTCGCGCGAGAGCTCCCAGACGCAGCGCGCAATTGTCGAGACGGCGCAGCGGGCGGCCAGCGCGCTTGGGCTGGCGGATGGTCCGGTGCATGTGGAAATGCGGGTCAATTCGAAAGGCGTCTGGATGCTGGAGACGGCGGCACGGCCCATCGGCGGACTTTGCGCCCGCGCGCTCCGATTTGAACGGTTTCGGAGGGCGGACTTTAGTCCGCGCGGCGCTTCAGCGCCGCTCCTCGCAAGCGAGGCTGAAGCCTCGCGCGGGCTAAAGCCCGCCCTCCATGACACCCTCGAACAGCTTCTTCTGCTCCACGCCCTCGGAGAAGACGTCTCTCGCTTCCTCCTCGCGCCAGGCGGCCACGGCGTCATGATGATCCCGATCCCACGATCCGGCGTGTTCTTGGGAGCCGAAGGGATCGAAGAGGCCCGCGAGATCGCCGGTATCACAGAAATCGAGGTGACGGCGAAGGAGGGCCAGCAACTTCAGGCGCTGCCCGAGGGCGCGACTTATCTCGGCTTCATCTTCTCCCGCGCTCGCTCGCCGGAACAAGCCGAACGCGCTCTGCGGCTCGCGCACGCGCGCCTCCGCTTCAACATCGGCCAATCGTTGCCGGTAGTCACCTGAGGCTGCCAACACGCCCCTCAAAACCATTCCTTATCCTTTCGGATGACGGCGTCCCAGTGACGTTCTGGCATGAGAACCTTCCTCCGATCGCGAGCGCCCGAGCCTTCCGCTGGACGCTCGGCCATGAGCCGCTTTTTCGAACGCATCCGAGGTGCAATCGCCCCGCCAGCGCGTTTGCCCACGTATGTGGCTGATTTTCAAGAACTACGGCGAAGCTGGCCCCTGTCTCTTGAAACCGGGGAGTTTACGGACTAACCGCTCGGATAGGCGTGGCGAGATGGGTTCGCCAACAATACCGTTCTTCCTCCCCCCAAATTGACCGATATCTCAGGTAAGCGCCAGTCGCGTATTGTAAAATAACCTACTGTGGACGTCGCCATCATTGGAACCGGATATGTCGGGCTGACCACCGGCGCTTGTCTTGCACTCCTCGATCATCAGGTCGTCTGTGTGGACGCCGATCTCGCAAAAATTCAAGCCCTGCAGCGCGGCGAATTGCCCTTTTTCGAACCCAATTTAGCCGAAGTTGTCGAGGACGCAGGCCGCAATTTGCGCTTCACAACCGACTACGCCGAGGCGGTCCCGCAGGCGCAAGTCATCTTCATCGCCGTAGGCACGCCGCCGGCCGAGAACGGTAATCCGGATTTACGTTATCTGGAAGCCGCGGCGAAAAGCATCGGCGAAAACCTGGGCGGGCATTTCACGGTAATCGTCAACAAATCTACGGTCCCGATCGGCAGCGGCATGTGGGTGGGTTCGCTGTTGAGGGAGGCGTTTGAGCGGCACGGGAAACCCCCCGGCGGCAGCTTCGCCGTGGCCTCCAATCCCGAATTTCTTCGGGAGGGCTCGGCCCTGCACGACAGCCTGTACCCCGATCGCGTGGTCATCGGCGCCGCCGAAACCGGAACGGCCGAAGTGCTTTACACCCTCTACCGGCCGATTCTGGAGCAGTCCTTTATGGCGCCGCCCTATCTGCCCCGGCCCGAGGGTGTTCAAGCCGCGCCGCTCATCTCTACCGATCTGGCTTCGGCCGAACTGATCAAGTACGCCGCCAACGCGTTTCTTGCGCTGAAGATCAGTTACATCAACGAAATCGGCCAACTGGCGGAAAAAGTGGGCGCCGATATCGCGCACGTGGCCAAAGGCATCGGCTTGGACGCGCGCATCGGCACGCGATTTCTGCAATCCGGCATAGGGTGGGGCGGATCATGCTTCGGCAAGGACACCGCCGCGCTGCAGGCCACGGCCGCCGAATACAACCTGGAAATGCCGATCGTGAAGGCCGCGCGCGAAGTCAACCGGCATCAGCGCGAACGTGTGCTGGACAAGCTGCTTTCCGAATTACAGATTCTCAAGGGCCGCACCATCGGCCTTCTGGGGCTTTCGTTCAAACCCAACACCGATGATCTGCGCGACGCGCCGGCGGTGGAAGTAGCCAGGCGATTGATCGAGCGTGGCGCTCGCGTGCGGGCCCACGATCCTGTGGCGATGGAGCGCTTTCGTAAGGAAAACCCGAACTCGGAAGTCGTGCTGTGCAGGACGCCCGAGGAAGTCGCCGCGGGAGCCGACGCGCTGGTACTGACCACTGAGTGGCCGCAATACCGCGACTTGGATTGGGAGCAGGTGGCGCGCTCCATGCGGTCGGCGATTCTGCTCGACGCCCGCTACGCGCTGGATCCCGCGCGCGTCACGCGAGCCGGTTTCCGCTACGCGGCTCTTGCCCAGCGCACCGGCTACGCTGCCGTAGCCGTGTAGAATCAGGACAATCGGGGGGAGGGCATGTCGCGGCCGGCTTTGTGCAGAATAAGGCTCGTGGCCCGGCCCTCGGGGCCAGTTTCAAAGGTGATCTGGCTGTCAGTCACCCTCGCGAAGAAGTTTTTCTCGCCTTCGGCAAACACTTCAAACCTAGGGAGGACGAGGTCTTGGCCATTGACCTGTGCGAAGCCCTGGCCGAAGAGGCGGTCGCCGTCGCGGGTGATTTCGAGAGTGAGGTTTGGCGTCACTTGATAGCGCCCGGTGTAGTTATCGAGGAGCTTAGGATCAATGTGAATCTCGTTGCGCTGCTTGGGAGGCTCGGGATTGGCGAGCGGCAGCGTCGGGTTCAGGAGATGGAGACCGATGTCATCCACACCGGTCAGAGTAGAGGCATTGGACAGTACAACGACACCGACACGCTCGTTAGGATCGTATCCGGCCCATGAGCGGAAGCCTCCGGTGCCTCCGCTATGCCAAGCAATCTCCCGGCCGTCAGCCGAGATAATAAGCCACCCTAAACCGATCGTTGTTTGGTCCGCGGTACGGCGAACTTCGAGCATGACTTTCATGGCTGGCGCGAGAGGCGATTCCTTGTAGCCGAGGAGCGCTTCCAGGAACGTCAGCATGTCACTGGCGGAGGAGCGCAGTGCACCCGCACCGGCAAGCGTGGGAAGGTCCCAGTTGGCCGTGGGTGCGAGCATCGCGGTGTGGCCAGTAGCCATGCGCTGCTTCATGGAGGAGGAAAGAGTAATACCCGTGTCCGGCATGCTGAGCGGTTCCGTGATGCGGGTTCTGATCAGGCTCTCATAATCCGTTCCGGCGCGGGACGCGAGGATGTGGCCGAGCAGTCCCCCGCCCAAGTTTGAATATTCGAATTCGCAACCGGGGTCGCGCGGCAGCACATAGCCGGAGATGAACTCGTACAAATTGTCCACGCTGTAGTCGGCGTAGGGATTGCGCAGGTCCTTCGGCTTTATGTTGCTGGGGAGGCGTGGGAGCCTGGAACTGTGCGTGGAAAGATCGTGGAGCGTGATGGATCTGCCGCCTCGCTCCGGCATCTTGACAGTTTCGGGAAGAGATTTGGCCGCCGGATCGTCGAGGGTGACCTCTTTGCGATTCACCATGTCCGCCAATAGCAGCGAAGTGAAAACCTTGGTGATGGATCCAATTTCGAAGATCGTATCACCATCGACCGTGCCTGGATCTCGGGAGCCAAGGGGTCCGCCCTTGGCGAGCCTGCCATAGGCGATGACGCGGCGGCCTGTAGGTTCGATGACACCCACGACAATGCCGACCGCTTGCTTCTGTTGGTCAATACGTTTTGCGAGGATCTCGCGGATTTCGTCAGTTCCAAGAACCGTCCGTGTTTGAAAGATATTCGGATTCATAAATTTGAAAATAGACTCCACACTTTGCCCGAAAGACCAAAGGTCATTCAAGAAGACGCACTTCGGCTGTCGTGCCGAACTTTGTAAGCGCACAGCGAATGCGTTGTGCGCGTTAGGGTTTAAAGGGTTGGCCTAGCGAGGACGGGCGGAAAGCAGGCAGTCCTGAAGCGCGCCGATCACCGCTTTATTGAGCCGATTGAATTCACATCGCATAACGGACGTACCTCCTTTCCTCAGTTGAGGGCCCTTCGAGAATATCATGAGTGCGCGGAACGCTGCAAGAGTGAGTTTTATGTACGGCCACGTATTTGCGGCTTTCGGTGGGGCAGGCCCTCGGCCTGCGGCGGCCTCCCAGGCCGCCTGCACCGGGCGGGCGGAGGGCCCGCCGCAGCGCAGGGCGATGCCCGCGTGTCAGACACCTATCGCGCGTTGTCTATCCGACAAGGAAATACGCGTGTGGTCACTATGATAGCTACGAGCGGCTTCTCAAAGCCTGAATCAATCAAGAAATCTCCAGGGTTGGACTGATTGGTTCTCCTCGAGGAATGACGGCCAGTGGAATGCCATCTCCGAGTAGATCGTCGGCCCGTCGGTGGGCAACCGGCGCGCAGGAGATCATCCTGCCCCACAAATGCAGCCGAGGACGTCAGCTTATTTTGCTGCTTAACTCCGGCGTCCTCGCCTATTCCGGTCGGGCGGCAAGCCGCTGCCGAATCCGCCGGGCGCGCGCCTGAAGGGCTTTGCTGCCGGTCTTTTCGAATTCCTCCAGATGGGCGCGGACCGCAGGCATCAGCCGGCCATCTTTCACCGCGAATGTCGCGAGGCTGTCCAGCGCCCACGCTTTGACGAAGGCTTGAGGGTAGGTCAGATTCTCCAAGAGAATTGCTTTTGCGCGCGCCGCATCTCTCCCAGTCCATTTGAACAGCGGGAGCGCCCGGACCATCTGGAGCCTTACCTCCCATTTGTCGCTGCGTGTGCAGGACCCCAGGAAAACTCGCTTGTAGGGCTCGATCCATTCGACGTGCTCGTGAACGAGTTTTTCGAGTAAGTCGAGGGCTCGCAGCGAAACCCGCCAGTCACCGTCCTCAGCCAGTTCGGCGAGTTCCGCGATCCTCGCCGGATTGTCTTCGACAACCAGGCGCGCCTGATCGGCTCTTGCGAGCGAACGGCGATCGCCGCCTGTCAGCAATGGACGCACGCGGGACTTGCGAGGGCTTTTGGCGCTTTGGTTACGCGATTTCGCAACCAAGTCTTAGGGCTGCCCTTATTTTTTCGCCGCGGCGAACGCCAGATTATCGGAGAAGAATGGCAGCACGCTGCCC
>DATDGT010000252.1:0-25392 GCA_036521975.1 Bryobacteraceae bacterium | reverse complement strand
GCGCGTTCACCGATTCTCAACTTCCCGCCGGTTACAAGCCTTTCAACATCGCCAATCTGAATGGAAGTCTGTATGTGGCGTACGCTCTGCAAAACGTGAACACCGGCGTGGCCGGCTCCGGCAACGGCTATGTGGACGTTTACGACGGGAGCGGCAATTTGAAAACGCGTCTGGTTGCGGGCGGGTCGTTGAACGCGCCGTGGGGAATGGCCATTGCGCCGGCCAACAATTTCGGAGCGTTTTCCGGCATGCTGCTGGTGGGAAATTTCGGCAACGGCCAGATCAACGCATACGATCCAGTAGCCGGAACGCCGCAAGGAACCATGATGTCGCCCGCGGGCACACCGATCACGATTTCGGGGTTGTGGGCCTTGTGGGTGGGTAATGGCGCGAGCGGAGGCGATGCCAATGCCGTCTACTTCACCGCGGGGACCGGCAACCAATCGCACGGGCTGCTCGGCAGCCTGCAGGCCGGACCCGTGATCACGAGCGTAGTGAACGGCGCGAGCTTCCAAGTGGGCGCCGCGGAATATACCTGGGTCAGCGTTTTTGGTGCGAATCTGGCTTCCACTAAGCGAAACTGGGCGGCGGCCGACATGCTTGGTGGCAGGCTCCCCGTTCAGCTTGACGGCGCGGGTATCACCATCGACAACAAATCGGCGTATATTTCTTACGTCAGTCCCACCCAGGTCAACGCTTTGGTGGCCGCCGATTCCACATTGGGGCCGGTGGGGGTGGCGAGCGGCAATAACGGGTTGACCAGCGCTGCGGCTAACGTCACATTGCAAGCCGTCGCCCCCGCGTTCTTCATCTCGAAAAGCAATTACATCGCTGGATTCGGGCCGGACAACAAGACGATCATCGGGCCAACGACTCTTTACCCTGGATCTTCGGGACCGGTCGCGCCGGGCGCCGAGATTTCGCTGTTCGGTACGGGATTTGGTCCGGCGACCACGCCCATCCCCGACGGGCAAGTCATTTCGACTCCGATCCCGGTTTCGGGAATCACAGTAACTATCGGAGGAACTGCGGCGCAGGTGGTCGCGGCCAATCTGGTGGGCCCCGGCTTGTATCAGATTAACGTCACGGTTCCGCAATCGGCGGCCGCCGGAGATAACGCGGTGGTGGCGACGGTAGCAAGCGGAATGACTCAATCCGGTGCGCTGATCTCAGTGCAGTAAGCTGTCAGCGGTCAGCATTCAGCGGTCAGCTTTTTAGTCGGATCTCCGAACCTGAAGATGATCCAGCGCCAGGACGAGGCGGGACTTTCGACGCGCGGCCGAAGTCAAAAATGCTGACCGCGCTGCTTCAGAAGCTGATCGCTGAAAGCTGAAACCAAGCTCCCGTTTCGGGCGCGCTAAAATCGAAGCGAGCATTTCTCCCATGTGGCCGCGCCCTGGCGACTTGAAGCGATCCGCCGTCTCGGCGCTGCTGGGCGCGATGGTGTTGGCGGCGCTAACGTTCGTCTCCTATCGCAGTCACCTCGACTTCAGTATCGCCAGCCTGTTGTATTTGATGGTCGTGGTGGTTCAATCTCTGTCCGGGGATTTTCTTGCCGCCGCGGCCGTTTCGATTCTAGCGGTGCTCTGCCTGGACTATTTCTTCACCCAGCCCCTGTTCAGCCTCAGGATTGCCTCCACCGCCGACGCCGCTGCCTTGATCTCGTTCCTGGCCACCGCGTTAGTTATCACGAAACTCGTCTCGCGCGCTCGCGCCGAGGCGACCAGCGCCAAGCTTCAAAAAGAGCGGCTCGACCGTCTCTACCAGGTCTCTCAGCAACTGTTGATGCTCGACCCTGACGACGCCACGGGGGAAAAATTTCTAGAGCCTTTTCAACGTATCTTCGGCGTGACCGCGGTTTGTATTTTCGACGCCGAGACCGGCGAAACCCATGTGGTGGGCGATTCGCGCCATCAGCTTGCGGAGCGCGTTCGCGACGCCTATATCATGGGACGCGACAGCGACGATCCGAACACGGGTGTCGCCGTGCGGCTGTTTCAAACCGCCTCGAAGATCACCGGCGCTGTTGGGTTCGAGGGCCTACGGGATCGCGCCGATGCGGCGGGGCCTCTGGCCGTGCTCACCAACCTGTTGCTGGAGCGTATCCAAGAGTTTCGTAAAGCCAGCGCCGCCTCGGCGGCCGCGCAGGTGGAAGTCTACCGTGCGGCCATACTGGACGCGCTGGCGCACGAATTCAAGACTCCCCTGGCGACCATCCTCACCGCGGCGGGCGGCATTCGCGAAGCCGGTCCGCTGACCGAAGATCAATCCGAAATGGCCGAGACGGTGGAAGGCGAGGCGGCGCGGCTCGGCCGGTTGACCAGCCGTCTGCTGCGCGTCGCGCGCCTGGATCGCGACGAGGTCAAGCCGCGGATGGAAACGGTCGACGCCGGCTCGCTAGCCGACCAGATGGTGGCGCACTATGCGCGCCAGTTTCGGGATCGAAGGCTTTCGGTTTCCCGGCCCGGGGGTCTCATGGAGGCGAGCGCCGACCCCGAATTGCTCCGCCTGGCGCTAAGCCAGCTTGTCGAAAACGCTTGCAAATATTCCGCGCCGGGAGCGTCGGTGCTGATCTCGATCGAGCCGCGCCCCGGCCGCATGGCCATTCGCGTCTCCAACAGCGGAAGCGCCATTCCTTCGCGGGAGAAGCGGCTGATATTCGACCGCTTTTATCGTGGCGCTGAAGCCAGGCAGTATGCAACAGGTTCGGGACTGGGGCTATACGTGGCGCGAAAGATCGCGCTCGCGCACGGAGGGACCCTGGATCTGGAAACCCGCTCCGATTCATCCCCCTCGGACTCATCTATGAGGCCGCCCAACGACGACGTGACCTTCTGTTTGGAAATTCCCGCCGTTCAGGAAGAAGAGGTTCATGCCGTCGGCTAACGTTCTGGTGGTGGATGATGAAGCGTCCTTGCGCAAGGCTTTGCGGGCCTCTTTGTCCGTGAGCGGTTTCCTGGTCGCGGAAGCGGGCAGCGGCGACGAGGCTCTGGAAGCTCTCCATCAACGAGTCTTCGAGTTGGTCTTACTGGATATCAACATGCCAGGGCTGAGCGGCATAGACATTTGCCGCCGCATCCGCGGTTTTTCCCCGCACACGGGCATTGTCATGGTGACGGTGAGGGATTTCGAGGAGGACAAGGTTCGCGCCTTGGAAGCCGGCGCCGACGATTACGTTACCAAGCCCTTTCGCCTCCGCGAGTTGATCGCTCGGTTGCACGCAGTGTTGCGGCGAACGCGGGCGTTTGAAAGCGCCGGCCCCAGCGTCCTCACGGCCGGCGAGCTGGAAATCGACATCCCCAAACGCCGTCTCACGCGGCGCGGCGAGGAGATCCACCTGTCTCCCACCGAATTCGATCTGCTGGTTTTCCTGATGAAGAACGTGGGCGCACCGCTCACGCACACGAAGCTCCTGCGCTCGGTCTGGGGGCCGGAGTACGGCGGCGAGCTCGAATACCTGCGCTCCTATATCCGCATGCTTCGGAAAAAAATCGAGCGGAACCCCGCCTCGCCCGAATACATCCTGACCGAGCCCTGGGTTGGCTACCGGTTCCGCAATCCCTCCGATCCCGATTCGCCTCCCGTTCCCGCGGAGGATGAAGAATAGTGCCGAAGAATAGCGCCGAGCGCCTATCCGCATGAAGATCTGTTATCTTGACGCATTCTCCGGGATCGCCGGCGACATGACGGTGGGGGCGCTGGTGGATGCGGGCGCGCCCGCCCAAGCCCTTCTGGATGCGCTGGCGGTCCTCGATACAGGCGCGCGCTATGAGATCGACCGCACTACTCGCGGCGGCGTGGCGGCAGCGAAATTCCGCGTTCATCTGAATGGCGTTCCCCGCCGCCATCGCCATCTGGCGGACATTTTGAAATTGATCGGCGCCGCGCCGATTTCTCCGAATGCCAAATCCAGGGCCTCGGCTGTCTTCCAACGCTTGGGCGAGGCTGAAGCGCAAATTCACGGCGTGCCGCTCGAACGCGTGCACTTCCACGAAGTCGGCGCCGCCGATTCGATCGCCGATATCGTGGGAGCTTGCGTCGCGCTGGATCTGCTAGGCATCGAAGAAGTGCATGTTTCCCCAATTAATGTAGGGTCCGGCGTAGTGGAAACCGAGCATGGCGCGCTGCCGGTTCCCGCGCCGGCGACCGCCCTGCTCCTGGCCGGCAAGCCGATTTATGCGCGCGGACTCGCGGCGGAGCTGACCACCCCTACCGGCGCGGCCATTGCAGCCACGTTAGGCGCGAGCTTCGGACCACTGCCTCCCATGCGCATCTCCTCGATCGGATATGGCGCCGGAGACCGCGATTTTCCCCAACACGCCAACGTGCTGCGGGCGATGGTCGGCGACAAGACCGCCGCCGCGGAGGCAACTCTGGTAACCGTGATGGAAGCGAATCTTGACGACTCCAGCCCTCTCGTGCTCGGCTACGCGCTCGAGCGGCTGATGGAGGCGGGCGCGCTGGACGTGTCGTTTTCTCCTTTGCAGATGAAGAAGAATCGCCCCGCTACGCTGCTGCGGGTCATCGCCCGGCCCCAGGACCAAGAGCGCCTCGCCGCAATGATTTTCGCCGAAACCTCCACGCTGGGCTTGCGCTTCTACCCGGCTGAGCGCCGCGTGCAGGAGCGCCGGGTTGTAGAAGTCGAGACCGCGTGGGGCGTGGTGCGCGGAAAAATCTCTTCCGATGGGTCGTTCCGTCCCGAATACGACGATTGCCGCGCCATCGCCCAGCGCGCTGGCGTCCCCCTCCTGGAGGTGCTCGCCGCCGCGGCCCACGCCTATTTCGAGAAGTCCTGAGTTCGACCGCAACAGCGTGTTGCTAAGCTGAAAGTAGTTGATCTACCGATTAGTCCTGGAAAATCTTAAGCACCGGCCGGTGCGGACCATTCTCACCGCTATCGCCATTGGCGTTCAAGTCACCCTGATCCTGACGCTGGTGGGAGTCAGTCGCGGAATGCTGCGAGACGTGGCGGAGCGCAATCAAGGCGTCGGCGGGGATATCATGGTCCGCCCGCCGGACAGCTCCCTGCTGGGGAACAGCGGCAGGATGCCGGAGGGGATCGTCAAATTGGTGCGAGGCTTTCCTCACGTCGCTTACTCGACGGGCGTTTTAGTGCAAGTCATCACACCGCTCGAACTTATCACCGGAATTCATCCGGATGAATTTAACGCCATCAGCGGAGGATTCCAATATTTGGAAGGCGGGCCCCTTCAAAAACCGGACGATGCGTTGATCGACGACGTCATGTCGCGCTCCAAGCATCTCCATGCCGGCGACACGCTGGATCTGGGCGGGAAGTGGCATGTGACGGGCGTGGTGGCCTCCGGAAAATTGTCGCGCATTTTCGCCGATATTTCGGTTCTCCAACACTTGTTTCCGCCGGATGGATATATCAGCACAATATATGTGAAAGTCGACCGGCCCGAGAATATCGACGCCGTGCAAGACGCCCTAGAAAACAAGCTGGATACTTATAAGATTTATAAGATGGAGGATTTGACTTCGCTTTATACCGCCGACGTAACTCCTTACCTGAAACCATTCACATCCGTAGTGATCGGGATTGGCGTGATTGTCGGTTTTTTGGTGGTTTTTCTGTCGATGTACACGGTGGTGCTGGAGCGCACGCGCGAGATCGGAATCCTGAAGGCGCTCGGCGCTTCGCCCGGCTACGTTCTCGGCATTCTGATGCGCGAGACCGTACTGCTGGCGATAGCGGGAACGATTGCCGGGATCCTCATGACCTATGGCTCGCGCTGGCTGCTCGAGACGTTTGCGCCCACCTTCACATGCGCCATCGTGATGGATTGGTGGCCCATTGCAGGAACCCTGGCGCTAGTGGGCGCGCTGATTGGGGCGGTGTATCCCGGATTCAAAGCGGCGCGGCAGGACCCCATCGAGGCCCTGGCGTATGATTGAGATCCACGATCTCAAGAAGGTCTACCATGTGGGCGATGTCGATATCCACGCTTTACGCGGCGTCGATCTGTCCGTGGCTCGCGGCGAATTTGTTTCGGTGGTGGGGCCCAGCGGATCGGGAAAATCGACGTTGTTTCATATTCTCGGCGGCTTGACGCCGCCGACTTCAGGATCGGTGCACATCGATGGCCGGGATCTCCTGGGCATGAGCGACGCCGAGCGCACCAACCTAAGAAAAACCGGCGTGGGATTCGTTTTTCAGAAATATAATCTGCTGCCGACGCTCACGGCGCGCGATAACATCGAGATCGCGCGCGATATCGCCGGGCGCCGCAATCACGCCCCCGACCCCTGGTTCGAGGAAATCGTAAAGCTGCTGGGAATTGAAGGACGCCTGAACCACAAGCCCCGCGCCCTTTCCGGCGGTGAGCAGCAGAGAGTGGCCATTGCGCGCGCAATCGTGAATCGCCCATCCCTGCTGTTGGCCGACGAGCCTACCGGAAACCTGGACACCGAAAATTCCAACACCGTGCTGGCTGTGCTCCGCGATTTGAACGAGCGTACGGGCCAAACCATCCTGATGATCACCCACAATCCCGAGGCCGCGGCCTACGGGCATCGTACTGTCGCGATGCGCGACGGACGTGTCATTAAAGATGGGGGGGAGCACGAGATGGAGCACGAGCGCTCATGGAACAGCTCGCGCTGAGTTGGGAGCCTGCTCGCCGCGCGTTCACGGTCAGCGAACTGCTCGGCGAGCTCCGTGGAATCCTCTGCCGCGATTTCACCAATATTTGGGTTTCGGGCGAAATCTCCGGCGCGAAGCTTCCGGCGAGCGGCCACTACTATTTCACGCTGAAGGATTCCGCCGCGCAGCTCCGCTGCGTCTGCTACCGCATGACCGCACGCTATCTCAAGTTCAAGCCGCAAGACGGGGTCCTGGTGCTGGCCCGAGGACGCCTGGACGTTTACGACGCTCGCGGCGAATTGCAGATGATCGTGGAAAGCCTGGAGCCGCAGGGCCACGGCGCGCTGCAATTCGCCTTCGAACAGCTCAAGCGGAGACTGGCGGCCGAAGGTCTTTTCGATTCCTCGCGCAAGCGTCCTTTGCCTCCGCTACCAGAGCGCATCGGCGTCGTCACTTCTAAGGACGGCGCGGTTTTTAGCGACATTCGTCAGATTCTGGAGCGCCGCTGCCCTGGCCGTCACATCCGCCTATATCCGGTGCAGGTGCAGGGCGAAAGCGCCGCTCTACAAATCGCCGCCGCAATCGATTATTTCAGCGAGTCCGGATGGCCGGAGGTGGTCATTGTGGCGCGAGGCGGAGGGTCGCTGGAGGATCTGTGGGCGTTCAACGAGGAAATCGTCGCACGAGCCATCGCACGGTCGCGCACGCCTGTGATCTCGGCGGTGGGCCACGAAACGGATTTCACCATCGCCGATTTCGTCGCTGATCTGCGCGCGCCCACGCCTTCGGCGGCGGCCGAAATGGTGATCGCCACGCGGCAAAGCCTGATCGAGAGAATGGACGCGGCCGAGGGCAAGCTGCGGCAGGCGGCTCGATTGACGCTGGCTCTGGCGGCGCGCCGTTTTCACGCGCTGGAATTCGACCCGGCGCGGCTGCATCGCAACCTGGGCCGGCGGATGCAGCGCGTGGACGAGCTCGACTACCGTTTGCGCGACCTTGCCCGCGGTCATTTGGGACGCCGCAAACGCGGTTACGAAGCGGCGGCTTCGCGTCTGGCGCGGCTGGATGTGAGGCTGCGTATCGCGGAGGCGCGCCGGCGGCTCGATGCGTGCGAAGGCAAGGTTCGGCAGACCATGGTCCTGGCGCTGAGTAATGCGCGCGCCGCGCTAGGGCCGCTGCAGGCGCACCTGAAGCAGTTGAGTCCTCTGAAGATTCTCGAGCGCGGCTACGCGCTTGTAGAACGAGACGGCAAGCTGGTGAAATCGCCGGAAGACGCGCCCGTGGGATCGGATTTGCGCGTACGGCTCGCGCAGGGCGAATTGGGTGCGAAAGTGACGCGCGCGTCTTAACCTTTAACGCGCACAACGCATTCGCTGTGCGCTTAACGATTCGGCATTATTGATTCATCAGGCGCCGGACTTCGTCCTGAATGCGGGTGAAATCGGGCGATGGAGCGTTCTGTCGCGGCAGCGCCTGGACCGCCTGCTCGATCGCCAATACACGCGCGTCGCGAGGAGGCAGGTTTGACTGTCCTGTATCGCTCTGCTCGCGTGCGATGAAGCGTTCAACGCCGCGGGGATCGTAACCCGCTGTTGAGGTGAGCCCCACGGCGATGCGGTCCGCTTCGGATTCTAAGCTCGAGTGGAACTGCAGCAATGTGGCGTCGATGGAACGATCGAGGCCGGCTGCGACGGGGACGGACCTCAGCGGGCCGGCCGCCATCTGCGCTATCGCGGATTTCGTCTCTTCCCTGGTGTAATGCCGCCCTAAGACATGCGCCATCGCATGCGCCAGCGTGCCCGCAAATTCCGCTTCATCCCGCGTTTCCAGAATCAATCCGGCGGGGATGAAAATGGCTCCGCCGGGAAAAGCGGTGGGCTCAAGGAAAGTTCCCGTGGAATCGGCCGTGACTTCGAAGTGGTATGGAAGAAATGGAGACCCTTGCGGGAGCGCGCGCATCAGACGCTGGCCTACCTGCTCGACGTAATCGCGAACCATCGCGCTATCGAGCGGCGAATGGGCATCGCGATACGCGCGGGCCAGTTGCTCGCCGAGCGCCGATTCCTTTTGGATGCTGTAGAAGTTCACGCCCTGGCCAATAGCTTGGCCGTTCAGCGTCCAGGCCACCAACAAGGCGATTCCGAGATGCAGCCGCATGGAAACTCTCCTGAACCTACGATACTCCTGTCCAGGTCCCCTGGAGCAGCCTAACCCTCGACGTTCGCGTCTTGCCAGAACCGTTCCCTCGTTGTGGATTCGGCAGCCGTCTGAGGTCACTGCGTCTGAAGCTCGTGGAGCAGCCGGATGGTGCTCTCGCGGGGAGCCACGGGACCGCCGGCGCGGCTGCGGAGACCTATTCCTTGCGCCATCTCGATGGGCGTGCGGCCTCGTGTGTCCGCAAGATAGAGCCAGGCGCCATGCGCGGCGAGAAAGCGGACCATATCGTCAGAGGGTTGAGGGAGATTCACGTCGGCGGCTTGAGCAGCGAAGTGCATCGCGGTTTGTCCCGCGTCGCTCACCGCGTTCACGTCCGCGCCATGCGCCACCAGGACTTTGGCGCCTTCGAGCATTTGCGCATCAGTGGCGTAATCCTTGGCGAACGTGCCCACCCCGCGACCTAGACCGGCGGCGAACATCAGAGCGGTGGTCCCGTTGTTCTCCGCCAGGGAAACGTCCGCGCCGTGCTGAATCAGCAGCTCGATCGCGGACGCATCGCCGTTTTTCGCGGCGCGCATCAGCGGGGTCGCGCCTGCCCCGAGCGTCGGTTCGCCCGGCGTGTGGGCGCGCTGCAAAGCGGGGCCGGTCAAGCGCGCATTCGGATTGGCGCCATGCGCGAGCAGAACCTTCATCAGATCGAGCGCGGTCGATTTATCCTGCGACGTGCGCGGCGGGCGGCCATATACCTCGCCGAGGGTGTTCATATCGACGGCGGCGTAGAGCGCGGCCATGCCCGCGTGGTCGGCGAGGTTCGGATCGGCGCCGCTTTCTACCAGCAGCGCGGCGGTATCGTAATGGCCGTTAAGAATGGCGAAACACAGGGCGGTTGTCCCGTCGGGATCAGTGAGGTTCAGATTCGCGCCGGAACCTTCAAGCGCACGCGCGGCTTGGGGCGAGCCTTCGCGGGCGGCGTACATCAGCGCGGTCCAACTTCCTTGCGGCAGGATGGTCAACACGCCCTCGAGCCCGAAGCGGTCTTTGGAATAGCGCAATTCGGAGGAGCGCGCGTCGACTTCGGCCCCGTGAGCGACCAACGCGCGAATGGCGTCCGCCTGATTCGCGGCGGCGGCGAGCATCAGGGCCGTCTCGCCGTAGGCGGAGCCGCGGCCGTTCGGGTCCGCGCCGGATGAGAGCAGCAGATCGACCAATTCAGGATCGCCCGTGCGCGCGGCGGCCATCAGAACGTTTTCGCCGCTGGGGGAGCGGTGATTCGCATCCGCGCCCGCTTGCAACAAGAGCCGTGCGATGCGCGCATCCCGATGCATCGCCGCCAGCCACAGCGGCGTCACGCCATCACGATTCGATACTTCGGCGCGGGCGCCGGCTTTCAATAACAATTGCGCGGTTTCAAAATCGACGTTCTCAACGGCCCAATCGAGCGGAGTTGTTCCATCGGGATCAGGCGCGTTCACATCGACATGGCGCTCGAGCAACGAGCGAACGGCCGCGGCGTCCCCGGTTTTCACGGCATCGCTCAAGCTCTCCGCGCCGGCGGCGCTCGAGAGGAGAGCGAACGCCATAAGACTACGAAACAACATCCGCTTTCCCCGTGCTGTCGCCGAAGCTGGGAACCGGCGCGCCGAATTTCCCGGCGATGTTCATCCACAAATTCCCAATGGGCGTGCGGACAGGAAGCTGGACGTGGCGAGATCCGCGACCCACGCCTCCGCCGGTCAAAATCACAGGGAGAGGATCGGTGGCGTGACCGTTGGAATCGGCCATGCCCGCTCCGTAGACCAGCAGCGAATGATCGAGCACGCTGCCATCGCCGTCGGGAGCCGAGCGGAGCTTTTCCAGGAATCGCGCGTATAACTGGATGTAGTAGGTGTTGATTTTCACCATCTGCGCCATCTTTTCCGGCCTGTTCTGATGGTGCGAGACGGAATGATGCTGCTCGCCCACGCCGATTTGCGGATAGGTTCGCTGGCTGAGCTCGCGCGACATCATGAACGTGAAAACGCGCGTCACGTCGGCCTGAAAAGCGGCGGCGGTTAAATCGAACATCAACGAGGCGTGCTCCTCGAACGAATCGGGCGTGCCGATGGGAGCGTCTGGCGTTGCGATTTCCGCGGCGCCTCGCGCCTCGCTGTGCTGGATGCGCCGTTCAATTTCGCGGATGTTGTCGAGATAATCGCCGAGCCGGGCGCGGTCGCGCGGCCCCAATTCGCGCTCCAGGTCCCGTGCGTCCTCGGAAATCGAATCGAGAAGGCCACTCTCGCGGCGCAAGCGCGCCAGCCGCTCGCCTGAGTTGCCGCTGTCGCCGAACAGCCGCTCGAAAACGGCGCGCGGATTGATTTCCATGGGCAAGGGCGTGGTGGGCGAGCTCCACGAAATAGTGTTCATGTACGCGCAGCTAAACCCGGGCGAGCAACCGCCCACGTATCCGGTGAAATCCTCGGTGGCGAGTTCCAGCGAGGGCAGCGGCGTCTCCTGGCCGATCTTTTGCGCCACTATTTGATCGATGGTCGTGTTGGCCAAAACGTCTTCGGCCTCGGTGCGCTTGGGCCAGACTCCGGTGAGAAATCCAGCGGCGCTCACCGCGTGATCGCCGACCTGGCTGCCCGGATGCGAGCGGGTGAGATTCGTCACCACGATCAAGTGGTCGCGGAACGGCGCCAGCGGCTGGAGGATGGGCGTGAGCTCGAAATCGGCCCCGAACGTTTTGGGCGTGAATTGTTGCATGATCGCGCCGTTGGGAAAGTACACGGCCCCGAAACGAAGATTCTGTAGAGCTTGCGCCTTGGCTTGAGGAGTGAAGGCGGGGACCATCGCATCCAGCAGAGGAAGCCCGATGAGCGCGCCGGTTCCTTTCAGAAACCTGCGCCGCGGCAAAACCTTCTTGGAGACGAACATAATTCTATTATTCCCGAATTTCGGCGGATGAGCGCCCAGGCGAAGCCGTTGTGCGCGGTTCTGAAGACGTTCGCATCTGGAAGGGAGCGCTGTGGACCACCCCCAGGATCAATGCCGAAAAACGGTAGTTACCGCGCGAAGCGCCGCGGACGATCGCGCGCACCTGCGGCATGTCGCGGTAATCCAATCCGCGGCCTAGCGCGTAGGTTAGCAATTTTTCCGTTAACGCGGTGACGAAGACTTCCGGCCGGCTCATCAGAGCCTGGCGCAGCGAGACAACGCCGTTCACGTGCGTGCCGTCGGCGAGCACGCCGGTTGCGTCGATGGGCTCTCCCGCGTCCTGCGCGCGCCAAGCGCCCACGGCGTCGAAATTCTCGAGCGAAAATCCGATGGGATCGAGCGTCTTGTGGCAGCTTGCGCAGACCGGATTGGCGCGGTGCTCTTCCATCTGCTCGCGCATGGTTCGCGGCTTTTCCCCCTCCTTCTGCTCCTTCAAGGGAGGCACGTCGGCGGGAGGCGGAGCCACGTACAGGCCGAGCAGATTCTCGAGAATCCATTTGCCGCGAAGCACAGGCGAGGTACGTTCGGCGTGGGAAGTGAGCGCGAGAATGCTGCCTTGTCCGAGCAGACCTTTGCGCGCCTCGTCGTGGATGGCCACGAGGCGGAAACCGCTGCCGTAGACGTTCGGGATTCCGTAGTGGCGCGCGAGCCGCTCGTTTACAAACGTGTAATCGGCGTTCAGCAGATCGAGAACGCTGCGATCTTCCCTCAGCACGCTTTCGAACAGCAGTTCGGTTTCGCGACGGAAGGATTGGCGGAGATTGTCGTCGAAATCCGGAAAGTCGTTGGTGTTGGGCTGGACGTTGCTCAGATTGCGCAACTCGAGCCATTGCGCGGCGAAATTACTTACCAACGCTTCAGAACGCGGGTCGGCCAGCATGCGCCGGACTTCGCGATCCAGCTCGTCGGGTTGGCTCAACTTGCCCTGGCCCGCGAGCTGCAGCGACCGGTCGTCGGGGATGCTGCTCCAAAGGAAGAACGAAAGCCGGGAAGCGATTTCAAAGCCGCGGATAGGGTAAGAGCTCCCGGGCTCGACATTCACCGGATCGCGTTCCGGCCGGAACACGAGTTTAGGGCTGGCCAGCACTCGTTCGAGCGCGGCCTGAATTCCCCTCTCGAATCCGCCTTCCGTTCTGGCCGCTTCGTAAAACTTCATCACGCGCTGAAGGTCCGCGGCGCCGGCAGGTTGGCGATAGGCGCGGCGAACCAGCTCCGCAATAATTTTTCGCGCGCAAGGCGTTTCCGCGGAGGGGCTGGAGGGATGACAGACGAAAATGCGGCGGCGGCTGGGAGTATCGCCGGGACCAGTGGGTTGAAACGGTCCGGTGACGGTGACCGTTTGCAGATGCGGATGACCGGCCCAATCGAAATTGTCTACGGAGCTGCGAAGAAACGGCTGCAGGCGCGCCGGTTCCGCGAATTGCGCGTTGTCGAGAAACGCCACGGCGACGGCGTGGGGGCCGGCTAAGATGGGCACTTCGACGTTTAATCGCGCATCCACCGCGTCGCCAGTTTCGGTAGGTTTTTCAAACAGCGAGGCCAGATCCTCCGGGCCGCCGATCGAGGCCAGATGAAGGCGTTTTCCGTCCACGCTGAACTCCACCTGCTGCGCGGTTTCCAGGCCGCGGACGATGTTGAGATTGGTCCGGTAAAGCTTGGCCTGGAAGCGGTATTGACCATCGAGCGGGAAATTGTACCGAACCTCGACGCCGCCCACTGTGCCCAACGGCAACCCGTCGAGGTGCTCGTTCTGCGAAAGGTCCTGACGGATGCGCCAGGTTTGGCTGGAGGGTGGGGAGTGAGGATCCCCGACGGCTACCGCCGCGATTTTCGAGGCAGCGGAAAGATAGCGTTCCTGAAGCGACGGAGAAACGCCCAGCGCGCTGGAAATATTGTCGAAGCCGAAGGCCGAATCGTCGGGCGGCAGCAGCGCGGAGGAGTCGATTTCGAGATCCAACAAATCGCGAATCGCGTTGCCATATTCCGAACGATTCAGGCGGTGAAGCAGAGGACGGCCGGCCCAGGGATGCGTCCGCGCCGCGCCATCGATTTGCGTCTCGATCCACGATGCGACCGCGTCGTACGTCGCGACGTCCGGACGGCGGGCGCCGGCCGGTGGCATCGTGCCCGTGCGCAATTTGAGCACGACCTTTTCCCACAGCTCGGCGTGTTGCGGGACTTGCGCGAGATCGGCTTTATCGAGCTCGAGCGCCGCGGTTTTCAGGCGCTGATTGTGGCAGACGACGCAATACTGATCCAGCGCGGCACGAACCGAATCTTGGGCCGACGCCGAAACCAGGAGCGCGGCGGACAAGAACAGCGCCGATAACCCGAAGATCCGCGACAATTTTTTCGCCTCCCGCCGCTTTGGATAAACTCGCGCACAACGGACTCGCCGGGCGCGGCCAAATCCGCCGACCTTCTCATTCCGTTTGACGCCGCGCCCGGCGGCCTGTGCGCTCCACAAGCCGAACGGAGTCATTATATCGCGGGAGCCTTTGAAAGCCGCCGTGCGTGCTGCGGCGTTAGAATTGTAGTCCGTGGCTTACCAACGTGGAGATTACATCGCATTTGGTGTGCGCGAGATCCTGCTATACGGTCTGCTCATTGGCGCGGTTTTCTTTGGGTTCGGCTGGGTTGCGCGGCCGATGCTCGACGACCATGTCGCCGTACTCGCCGACGAAGGTCCGATTCACCGATATTCGGACGGCGACTATAGATGGATGTTTTACCGCGAGGCTGACGGCAAGCTCCACCAAGTGCTCGCCAAGATGTATTTTGGGCCCGGCAGCGAGCTCGGCTATCCGAAGAATTGAGGTTCTCAACACGTTGCCCCGGTCCAATCCCGCGCCGCGCAGCCACGATCGTCAATTGTTGTCGCGGTAGATGCCGGCGCGAGTGAACAATCTCGGGAGATCTTTGATTAGGATTTGGGCAAGAGTATGTTGGCGTCCGGTGCAAATTGCGGTCCGGTTGGACCGAAATCGGAGTCCGCGAAAGCATGCCCGCCTCGGATCAGAGTCTCCGGGGAGTCGTCTTTGTCCATGAGCGCCTCCACGAACACCAACACCTTATACGGAGCATCCAGCACCCGCGACGAGCGGTAATCGTCGGTGAAGGTGCAAGGGCGGGTACTCCCAGACGCGGGATGGCGGGCGCCCCGTTCCGAATCTGCGGAACCTGCTCCTCTAGCGTCATGCGCGCCACCAGGTCCGCGGCGCGCTCAGTGGCGAGGAGATTGGGATTCAGATAAGCTGGCCCAGCGAGGCCGCCGATGCGCAGCAAAGCCACAAAACCGGAAATCTGATCATCCCAAAGATGGCGCCGATTCTCAAATGTTGCGCCGATCCTGATGATACGACGAGGCGGACATCCCTTTGAAGATTTCCCCTGGCTATCGGCGACGACAACCCGTTTTTCCGCTCCACCTGCGAGACGGGCCCGACGCCGAATTTTCCCGCGAAACATCCGGGCGGTGATTTCGTCTACAATGGAGGCAGACCAGAGGAACAGGGGATGCGGTACTGGGCATACCTAGCGGCGAAGCTAATTGTGGCAGGCGGCTTGCTCGTTCTGCTGAGGGGTTTGGTTCGTTACGCCTTGCCTAAACCGCAGCCTTTTGCCGGCTTTCATCCCGACCCGTTCGCTCACGATCTCCTGTATACCTTCGTGATGCTGATCTTCACGCTGTTCGCAATCGGCCTGTTGTGGGTGATAGTCTGGGACCAGCGCTACCGTTGCCGCACCTGCCTTCGCCGTCTGCGGATGCCGATTCTCACCGGCTCGTGGACGCACGTGTTGTTTGGGGCGCCGCAAACGGAGTACATCTGCCCCTACGGCCACGGAACGCTAAAGGTCGCCGAATTGCAGATCACCGGTCATCAGGTTCCGGATTGGGAGCCTCACGAGGATATCTGGAAAGAGCTGTACGCGCTCGAGGATTCCAAAAAGTGACCGGCTGGATGAGGTTGCTTGCCGATTAAGCTTCAAAGAACATTGTTGGCACGTCTCCTGCTGAGCAAAGCGGGAAAGGCGTCTCTACTCGCGTTCGCGCTGGCACTGGCCGCGGGCGTGAGCGTATTCACATACTACTACGTAAAATATGCGCGCATGATCGATGAAAAATTGCGCGCCGGCGTTTTTGCGAACACCACTCTGATTTACGCCGCCCCGCGCCGGGTTGGGGTGGGCGATGAAGCTCGCGGCGAAGAGATCGCGGCATATCTGCGCCGCTGCGAGTATTCGGAATCCAACACCAGCCGCGCCGGATGGTACCGGCTGCGGTCCGACGCCATCGAAGTCAATCCCGGCCCGGACGCCAACGACCAGGAAGGCGCGGTAATCAAGATTGACGGTGGCAAAGTGTCGGAGATTATTTCGCTGCGCGATCACGCCGATCGCAAGGAATATTTCCTGGAGCCGGAGCTGATCACCAATCTATTCGATCGCCGGCGCGAGAAACGGCGCATAGTGCACTTCGACCAGATTCCGCCCGTGATGGTTAACGCGGTGCTCTCGGCCGAGGACAAGCATTTCTTTCAGCACGCCGGATTCGATCCGTTGCGGCTCATGCGCGCGGGATCCAAGTATGTCTTCGGAGGGCGCACCGAGGGCGCTTCCACGCTTACGATGCAGCTCGCCCGCACGGTGTGGCTGACCAATGACCGCACCTGGGGCCGCAAGATTCCCGAAATCCTGATGACCCTGCATCTGGAGCAGAAGCTCAGCAAGAAGGAGATCTTCGAGTACTACGCCAATTCTATCCGCCTGGGCAATCATGGCAGCTTCAGCATCAATGGCTTCGGCGAAGGGGCGCAAGTCTATTTCGGCAAGGATCTGAGCCAGGTGACGCTGCCGGAAGCGGCGCTGCTGGCCGGTCTGCCGCAATCGGGCCGATGGGACCCGTTCCGTTATCCGGAGCAGGCCAAGGCGCGCCGCAACATGGTGCTGAACGCGATGCGGGAAAACGGCTATATCTCGGCGCGGCAGTACGAAAACGCGGCCGCTTCGCCGGTCCAGCCGATTCGCGGCACGCTGGAAACCAACGACGCGCCCTATTTCGTGGATCTGGTGAACGAAAAGTTGCGCAACCAATTCGAGGATCACAATTTTCAGAGCGGCTCCTATCGGGTTTACACGACGCTAAATATGGATCTTCAGCGCGACGCGGTAGAGGCCGTGCGGGTGGGCATTCAGGAGACCGACGCGCAGTGGAAGCGGCGATCGAAGAAATACGGCACGAAGGATTTTCCCGAGGCGCAAGTGGCGCTGATCGCGCTGGATACGCAAACCGGGAAGCTGCTGGCGCTGGAAGGCGGGCGCAACTATGGCGAGAGCCAACTCAATCACGCGACCGCGAAACGGCAGCCAGGGTCTTCCTTTAAACCTTTCGTCTACACCGCGGCCATGGAAACCGGGCTTAGCAATAACGGCGGAACGGTGCTGACGCCCGCCACCACGGTGGAGGATGAACCAACCACGTTCTATTTCGACAACATCACCTATACGCCTTCGAATTTTGGGGAAGATTTCATGGGGACGGTGACGCTGCGGCAGGCGCTGGCGCATTCGCTGAACGTGGCTACCGTGAAAGTGGCCGAAATGGTGGGCTACGACAAGGTGGCGCGAGTAGCTCGCCGGGTGGGATTGAACGAGGACATTAAACCGACGCCGTCCATCGCGCTGGGCGCCTATGAAGTCCAGCCGCTGGAGATCGCAGGCGCCTACACGGTGTTCCCCAATTATGGGAAGCTCCTCCCCGTCACTATGATCGACTCGATTCGCGATCCGCGCTCGACCACGATCTACGAATCGCATCCCGAGCCGAAACAGGTTATAGACCCGCGCGTGGCTTACCTTGTGGAACAGATGATGGAGGAAGTGCTGCACAGCGGCACCGCGGCGGGCGTGTACTCGCGCGGCTTCAATCTCCCGGCGGCGGGCAAGACGGGCACCTCGCGGGACGGATGGTTCGCGGGCTTCACTTCCAGGATTATTTGCGTGGTGTGGATCGGCTTCGACGACAATCGCGATTTCAAACTCCAAGGCGCGCGCAGCGCCCTGCCGATTTGGGTGGAATTCATGAAGCGGGCGCATAAGCACAGCGAATACCGCGACGTGCATCCCTTCGAAGCGCCCAGCGGGGTCGTGGGGGAAGAGATCGATTCCGAGACAGGCGAGGTGGCGACGGCCCGCTGCCCCACTCATCGCACCGAAGTGTTCATCGCGGGAACGCAGCCCGTGCAGGTCTGCCATTTGCATGGCGGCGGAACTCAAATCGCGGGTTGGGACCCGGTGCAGACGCCCAGCGAAACTCCGAATTCGGGCACGGTGGCCGCCGCGAACGCGCCGGAGAAACGGGTTGTCTCCGCAAGCCGCGTACGAAGCATTCCAATCACTCCCTTGACCGATTCCCCTGCCCCGGAGGAGAAGAAGAAGGGGTTCTGGGGCCGGCTGAAGAGCGTGTTTCATTAAGATTGGAAGCCGCTCGCTGACGCGCGCGGCTCAGTAAGTTCCGCCACATCAATGAATGTTTCGGAGCCACGAAGGTGAGGGAGCGGTCAGGGCTGACCCTACCGCGATCGTGCCGCCATCTGAATTCCCTCACCCCGCGCGGCCAAACCCGGAATCGTCACCGGCAGGCGGCCGGTGATGGCGATTTCGCCGAACAGCGCTTGGGCGGCGGCAATCTCCGACGGAACCGTAGGGCTGAAAGCCGCTACGGCAGCGGCGGCCTTGGGAAACGATCCTAGCGCGTACGGCGAGCCGAGCGAAACCAGCGCCACGGGCGTGGAGGCCTCGGTAAGCCGTTCCACGAATGGCCCTAAATCGCCGCCCAGCGCCAGGCTGCTGCGAGTGTCGGAAGCGGTGACGGACGTCTCCACGATTATGGCCGAGCAATCGGAGGTATCGCCCAGCGCGGCCTGGAGCGCCGGAAGAGGCAGCCCGGAATCCAGCACAACCACGCGCGCTCCCTTTGCTCGCGCTTGCACCTCCCGCGCCATGCGCAGCCCCACGGTCGAGGTCCGCGCCTCGCGCAGCACCACCATGCACAGCCGAGCGCCGGGGGAGAGCGGCAGTAACCCATTACCGTTCTTGACCACGGTCAGCGCGCGGTCGGAAATTTCCTGAGCCCGCGCTTCGGCTTCCGGCGAATCTAACGCGTCGGCGATGGCGTCCAGATCCACCAGTTTCTTCTTCATTAGCCCCAGCCCGATTTTGACGGCCAGCACGCGGGCCGCACTCTTCTCCAGTCGCGCGCGAGAAATGCGCTTGTTCTCCACCGCGCCCACCAACGCGCGAATCGCGCGTTCCGGATCGGGAGGAATAAGCAGCACGTCCGCGCCGGCGGCCACGGCGCGCACCGCCGCCTCGGCGCCGGGAAATTGCTTGGTCAAGCCCCGCATATCCATCGCATCAGTGATGATAATGCCGGAAAATTGCATGTCTTCGCGCAGCACACGGGTGAGGTTCGCCGAGACGGTGGCGGGAATCGCTTCGGGCTCGAGCGCGGGGGCCGTCATGTGCGCGGTCATGACGGAATCCGCCCCGTGCGCGATCGCGGCGCGGAAGGGAACGAATTCCACGCTCTCCAGGCGCTCGCGGCTCACAGCGAGTTCTGGCAGATCCAGATGGCTGTTGGTCGCGGTATCTCCATGTCCAGGAAAATGCTTGGCGGCGACCAGCACGCGGTTGGCGGGATCGGAATGGGCGCCGTCGATAAACGCCGCCACCAATCGCGCGACTTGCTCGGGATCTTCGCCGTAGGAACGGAGATTGATGACTGGATTTTCCGGATTGACGTTGACATCCGCCACCGGAGCGAGGAGCCAGTGGATGCCGAGCGCTCGCGCCTGCCGCGCGGCCGTAAGCCCTTCGAATCGCGCGCCTTCGACATCGTCCGCCGCGCCGAAAGCCATGCTGTAGGGAAACAGCGTCGTGCCATTAACGCGCATGGACGCGCCGCGCTCGAAATCCGAGCTCACCAGAAGCGGGGTTTTCGCCAGCCGCTGCATCTGATTCAGAAACACGGCGAGCGCGTGCGGCTCGGCATGGCGAACGATGCCGTATTCCGCCGCGTTGTTGATCGTGATACCGCCGACGTGTAGATCGCCAACCCAGTGCCGGTATTTGCGGTACTCGGACGAGCGCGCGCCGTAAGCTTCGCCGTGCGCGGCCACCACGACCAGTTGCGCGGCCAGATCGCGCAGGCTCATGCGCCGCGCGAGCGCTTCCGCGGTTCGCTGTTCGCTCGAGCGCGGTGGAGCGGGTTTGGGCTTGACGACGGGAACCGCAGGGGCAGTTGCCGCGAAAACACCGCAGCCGGCAAGCAGCGCGAGAAAAATGCGGAACAAACTCAAGATTACCGCAAATCGCCCGCGGAGGGCAGGCTTCAGCGCACAAGGCTTAGCCTCGCTGGCGAAGAGCGGCGCTGAAGCGCCGCGCGGACTAAAGTCCGCCCTCCGAAGTGCGCTTTGTTGTTGATTTTTATGCCTTTTTCACACGTTTCATCGCACACTCCCAAGAAGAAGAGCATGCTCGATACGAGCAAAATGAGATTGGCTTTGCTCCGCAAGGCTATCCACAACAATCGCGTCACGTTCCCTTCGCAGGTTCCCTTGTTCGTCCGCAATGCTCCTCCCGATCTTCAGCGCCATTCGATTCAGTTGTATTTTCTGCGCGGATGGAGTTGCGAAAAAATCGCCCGCCGCTATGGTTATTCCCGCTTCTACATCTGGCAGATAGTCAATGAATGGAAAAGACATGCCGTCTCGCTCGGTTATGTGCAAGCCATTCCTCCCGCGCGCGCGCTTCTGGATCTGAAGAACGCTCTCACCAGGACTATCTACCAGCCTGCGGCGTGATGGCGTTTTCACGATTTTTTCATTGCTTTTCCATAACCTTCTCCAGTATTATTGAAGACTCCCCAGGGAGAAGCATTTGCTTGGATCCACGTCGCTCCGGCCTCTGGCGCCATGATGCGTATGCTTAAACAACTCTTTGCCCTTCTGTTGCTCGGCGGCTCGCTTTTCGCGCAAACCGCTCCGGACATCGACAAGCGGCTGGCGGATCTTGATAAGGCGGTGAAATCCGCGCAAAGCGCGGGCGACAACGCCTGGATGCTCACCAGCTCCGCGCTGGTGCTGATGATGACCGGCCCCGGCCTCGCGCTGTTCTACAGCGGTCTGGTGCGGCGCAAGAACGTTCTCGGCACCATGATGCATAGCTTCGTGCTAATGGGTGTTGTTACGATCTTGTGGGCCATCGTCGGCTATAGCATGGCCTTCGGCGAATGGCTCCCGTTCGTGGGCGGCGGCCAATACATCTTTCTCAACGGCGTCGGCGGGGCGCCGAACGCGGACTACGGCGCGACCATTCCGCAGCAGACCTATATGGTTTATCAGCTCATGTTCGCGATCATCACGCCTGCGCTGATTTCAGGCGCTTTCGCCGAGCGCATCAAGTTCTCGGGAATGCTGCTGTTCATGACGCTGTGGTCGCTAATCGTGTATTTCCCCATGGCCCACATGGTGTGGGGCAAAGGCGGGCTGTTCAACGCTTCGCTGGCAGGCAAAATTCCCGCGTTCGATTTCGCGGGAGGAACGGTGGTGCACATCACCTCGGGAGTTTCGGCCTTGGTCTGCGCGATTTATCTGGGGCATCGCAAAGGCTATCCCAGCGAATCGATGCGCCCGCATAATCTGACGTTGAGCTTCATCGGGGCCTGCCTGCTGTGGGTGGGGTGGTTCGGATTCAACGCGGGTAGCGCCGTGGCCGCTAACGCGCTTGCGACCAGCGCCTTCGTCGCGACGCAGTTCGCCACCGCCGCCGCGGCTCTGGCATGGATGTTCGCGGAATGGATCAAGACGGGCAAGCCGAGTGTACTGGGAGCGATTTCGGGCGCGGTCGCCGGACTGGTGGCCATTACTCCGGCCTCGGGGTTCGTCAAGCCCATGCCCGCTCTCCTGATCGGGGTAATCGCGGGTGTGGGCTGTTATCTGATGGTGAGCGTGGTCAAGCAGAAATTCGGCTACGATGACTCGCTGGACGTATTTGGCGTGCACGGCGTCGGCGGCACCCTCGGCGCGATTCTCACCGGAATCTTTGCCACCAAGGAAGTGAACGATCTGCGCAACGGCGGCGCCATGGGTTGGGTCGACGGCAATCCCGGGCAAGTAGGCAATCAGTTGGTCGCCGTGGCCATGGCTTGGGGTTTGGCCATTGTGGGAACCCTTATCATTCTGAAAATATGCGACGCTCTCACGGGTGTGCGCGCGACGGGCCTGGATGAGGACGAGGGCCTGGATCTCAGCATGCACGGCGAAGAAGGTTATAACTTTGAGGGATAGGACGTCATGAAAAAAATCGAAGCCGTCATTCAACCTCACAAGTTCGAGGATGTCAAGGAAGCGCTGAAGAATATCGGAGTCACCGGCATGACCGTCACCGAGGTGCGCGGTCACGGCCGGCAGAAAGGGCACAAAGAGGTCTACCGGGGCATGGAATATCAGGTGGATCTGCTGCCCAAAGTGAAGCTTGAAGTAGTCGTTCCCGATGAAAGGCTGGATGAGGTGGTCGGCTCATTAGCTGGCGCGGCCAAGACGGGCCGGATCGGCGACGGAAAGATTTTTATTTCCGATATCGCCGACGCGATTCGCATCCGCAACGACGACCGGGGAGAGACGGCGCTGTAAACCAGATGTGGTGCGGAGTCGCGCTGCGCCGCTGATGGCTCGCCCGCAAAAATCCTGAGAGGTTTTGACCGCCGTCCGCACTAAAAGGTGTGCCGGAGTATTTCGGCGTGTCTCTGGCGGGCTGGGTAACCCAGAAAGGGCGTGCGGGCATACTCAGCCCCGCCAAGAGAGCGGCCCGTGCGCTCCGTTTTGCGGGCTGTTATCTGGCAACGCTGGCCGCCTCGCTTCATGGCGCCGGCGCGCTCACCGGCCTGAATATCCGCATTGTCGACGGCGAGGGCCAGAAGTATGCCATGGGATCGCGGGCGACGCGCGGCGTGTCCGTCGAAATTACCGACGATTCCGGAAAACCGGTGGAAGGCGTGACGGTCACATTTCTGCTGCCGGCGCAGGGACCGGGCGGCACCTTCGCCAACGGAACCAAAACCGAGGTGACCTCCAGCCGCGCGGATGGAACGGCGCAGGTGTTAGGCATGCAATGGAACCACACGCCCGGATCTTTTGAAATTCGCATCACGGCGGCGAAGGAAGATGTCCACGCGGGAACGGTCTGCCCGCTGAGCCTGGCGGATTTCGCCGACGCTCCGCCGGCGAACGCGGTTTCCGCAAAGCATTCTGGACACAAATGGCTGTGGATCGCGCTGGGCGCGGGAGCCGCGGCGGGCGCAGGATTAGCCGTGCACAGCTTCGTCAGCTCGCCGACGGAGGTTGCGAATACCGTCAAAATCGGCGCGCCTACCATCTCCATCGGACCGCAGCAATGAAACTCCCGTTTGCTGTCGTTCCTTTTGCTATCGTCCCGCTCTGCCTCCTGCCGGTTGGTCTGCACGCGCAATCCGGCTTGAATCGCCCCGATCTCGGCCTCATGATCGACCGGCAAGGCTCGCTCCGCCAAGTGGCGGGCGTTTCGGGAAGTTTCCTAGTGGGCGCGCCGCAGGCCGCGGGAGCTCTATCCTTCGCCTGCTCGCAAACCTTATGCGCCGCCAAGTTGAAGGATTCGATTCTTTTCTCGACAACGGACTTCCGCCTGTGCGCTCTTGCGAGCGGCTCAACCTTCGCCGCCCCCGAGGGCGATGCCGTGATCGCCGCCGACGAATCCGGCGCAACAATCTATTTTCGCGAATCGAGCCAATTCGAGCGGTGGCAGAACGGCGCGCTCACGCCGCTCGACTGGGTTGCAGCGGGCGAGATTCTGTCGATCGGCTCGGGAACCAGCAGTTCCACGTTAGCCGTGCGGCTCAACGGAGGCGTGTGGATCGTGTCCACTGCCGGCGCGGTTCTCGATTCGCTTCCCTCTTCCGCCCAGGCGGTGCTGTTGCTCTCCGGCGCGACCGTCTACACGACGGCGAGCGATGTAGTTTTGCGGCGCGCGGACGGGAGCGAGATCAATTTTGCCGCTGCCGGCGTTTCGCAGTTATTCGCGATGAGCGACGGCTGGGTAGAGGCTCGCGGAAAGAACGCGCTCTTCGCGCTTCGCATCGATTCCGGCCACGAGAGCTTGTACTGGCTGCCGCAACCGGCTTTGCGTTCCGAGGCGGGTTCCGAGGCGCAACGATGACGCGGTATGGGCTCGCCGCCGCGATGCTGCTTGCCTCGTCGTCGGCTCAAGCCCAATTGAGTTTGTTCGTCGTGAACGGAACGGCGGAAACGCCCGTCGGCGCGACGTATCAGGCCGGCAACTTCGCCGAAGGCACTACGGTCCAGATTCACTTTCAAGCCCAGAATCCGGGCACGGCCTCGGTGACCGTCAGCTCGCTTGGCGTCAGCGGAGTAGGATTCAGCATCGTACGAACGTCCTCCGTTCCCTATGTGGTTTCGCCCGGCGGAGCCATGGACATTACCGTACAGTTCGCGGCAGGCTCGCCCGCGGCATACAGCGCGAATTTCCAGGTCAACACGATCTCCGTGATTCTGGTGGTGACGGTAGTGGCCGTTCCCAATCTCAGCGTGCAAAGCCCCTGCACCGGCCCGAATCCGAACACCGGCGGCATCGCCTTTGGGACGATTCAAAGCGGCCAAACGGAAGCTTGCGTTCTTTCCCTGCAAAACAGCGGCGCGCAATCGATCACCGTTTCCACGCTGACGATCTCCGGCGCTGGTTTTCATTTCACGCAGATGATCCCGACGCCAATCCTGATTCCGGCAGGCGGCTTGACCACGTTCACGGTGAATTTCGCACCCTCCTCGTCCGCTGTCTATTCCGGCACGCTGACAGTCGGCTCGCAGGCGACTCAAACCTACCCTCTTACCGGCAGTGTCATCAACCCGCCTCTTCCCACTCCACAGATCCAATTCGACTCGGGCGCTTATGGAAGCGATCAACAACGCACGGTGACGATGAGTCTACCCTCCCCCTCGCCCATCGCGTCCACCGGCGTCTTGCTACTTTCGTTCAAGCCCGGCACAACGGTGGTGACGGACGACCCCGCCATCGTTTTTGTGGCGAACGGGTCTCGCTCGATGCCGTTTTCCATCAACGCCGGCGATACTCAATTTCAATTCCAGGGCCAGACGGGCGCGGTTTTCCAGACGGGAACCACATGGGGCACGATCACCTTCAACATCTCGACCGACGTATCCGTAACCGGCACGGCCACGGCGAGTATGTCCATTCCACCTTCCGTCATCAAGATCGACAAAGCCATCGCCACCACGCAGACCAGCGCGCTCAACGTGCAAGTCTCGGCCTATGACAACACCTATTCGGCGGGACCCATGTCGTTCACGCTTTACGATCTCAAAGGCAATGTGATCCAGCCGGGCGCGGTTTCCGCCGATTTCACTTCGCAGTTTTACACCTATTTCACCACCGCGCAGGCAGGAGAATTATCCAATACAAGATGATCATGAAACGGGACCGGTTTCCAATACAAGATGATCATGAAATGAGGGTGAGCGGGCCGGGCGTTCTGCGGCCGGATGCAGATACGCATGCAGAACAGCGAGAGCCTGACGCGCCAA
>DATDGT010000251.1:0-33151 GCA_036521975.1 Bryobacteraceae bacterium | reverse complement strand
CAGCAGAATGCCAGAATTCCCGCGTTTTGAAAAGAGGTCGAAGTCTTCACCCAAGGGGTTTTCGAACTACCCGCGTTGACAGGAAAGCGAATTCTTTTCGGAATTTTTTTAAATCGGCGCGAGGTGCGAAAGTCAGGTTAGTGGAAGGAATCTACGGGTGCCTGCTGGAACCAGGCGCTTTCGAAGCAGCGAAGCCTCCCAACGCGGATCTCGAGTCGTTGTTGGCCAATGTGCTCGATGCCGATGCGCGCAACATCGCGACGGCCGCGGATGCGGCGAAAGCAGCGATGCCCCAAGTTGGATTCGAGATCGCGGACGGCCGCGGCGAAATCGTTGCGGCCGCCGAACTGGCGTGGCCTGACCAGAGAGTCTGCGTATTGACAAAAGCACAGAGCGAATATGCGGACGCCGCCCGCGCCGCGGGCTGGACCGTGTGGCTAGCCGCCGAGTTGGCCGCTAGCCCTTGGATGCTCATTGACCACCTACCTCGGAGGACCGCATGACCGTAGCATTATCCAAGGACTTTCTGCTCGCGTTTTCGAACGTGCAAAAGTCTCACCAAAAGAAGGTCCGCGAGTTCTTCGAAAAATTCGAAGCGCATCCGGAATCGCCGGGATTGAATTACGAGCCGGTGCAGAGCGCCAGGGACAAGAACTTCTACTCGGTTCGAGTCGATAGGGATTACCGCGCGATTGTGGCGAGGCCGAGTCCCGATGTGTACGTTCTGATGTGGGTGGACCGTCACGACGATGCGTATCGCTGGGCCGAACGAACCCGATTGAAAGTGCATCCCGCCACGGGCGCGCTTCAGGTGCTTGATTCCGGCGAGACATTGGAATCGGGCGAACTTGTGGGCCGGGCGGTCGCGGCGCCGGCCCAAACCGGCGTTTTGTTCCGGAACATTAAAGATAAGCACCTGCTTCGGCTGGGCGTGCCCGAGGAGTCGCTACCGGTGGTTCGCTCGATAAACACGGATGCGGACCTGGAATGTTTGGAGGCGCAATTCCCGCAGGAAGCTTATGAGGCGCTGTTCCTTCTGGCATCAGGTTACGCGCTGGACGAAGTCCTCCAGCAGCTCGACAAAACGCAGCCGGCCGAGCAGAAGGTAGATACGGCCGATTTCAAGACGGCTCTCGATAACGAAGATTCAAAGCGCCGCTTTTATGTGGTGGAGGGCGCGCAGGAAATGGCCGAGATCCTGGCCGCGCCGCTGGAGCAGTGGCGCATTTTTCTGCACCCCACCCAACGCAAGCTGGTGCAAATGCGCGCCAGCGGCCCGGTGAGAGTGCTGGGCGGGGCGGGGACCGGCAAGACGGTCACCGCCATGCATCGAGCCCGGTATCTTGCGGAGGAAGTTTTCAACGGGCCTGACGATCGCATTCTGCTGACTACCTTCACGAAAAACCTGGCCACCGACATCTCACAAAATCTGCGAAAGTTGTGTACCGACGAGAAAGTCTGGGCCAGGATTGAGGTGCGTCACCTGAATGGATGGGTGTCGAGTTTCCTCGCCACGCAGGGTTTTAAACCTGACGTCGTCTTCGACGAGAATAACAGCTACTGGCGCGCCGCTCTTGATCTTGCGCCGCGCGAGGCGGCGCTGCCGCTCAGCTTCTACCGGGTGGAGTGGGAAAACGTCGTGCAGGCGCAGAATATAGCCTCGCTTGAAGAGTACCTGCCCGCGCCGCGCATCGGCCGCGGGACGCGGCTGAGCCGGGATCTAAAGAGGAAGATCTGGGCCGTTTTTCAGGAATATCGCGCGGAGCTCAACCAGGCCCGGAAAAAAGAATACGTCGACCTTATTCGCGATGCGCGCCAGTTGATCGAAAACAAGAAACTGAAGCTCCCTTACCGGGCCATTATCGTGGACGAAGCTCAGGACATGAGCGCCGAAGCGTTCCGGTTGGTTCGGACGCTCGTGCCGGCAGGTGATAACGACATTTTTATTGTCGGCGACGCCCACCAGCGCATATACCGGCATCGGGTCTCGCTTGGGAAATGCGGCATCGACATCCGCGGCCGTGGCAAGAAGCTGGAGGTTAATTACCGCACCACGGACGAGATACGCCGATTTGCCGTCAAACTATTGGAGGGCCGTCCGATCGACGACCTGGACGACGGCGAGGACGATCAGAAGGGCTACATGTCGCTGACGCACGGCGAACCGCCGGTTGTGCGCAGATCTCCCTCCCAGGTCCAAGAGATCGAATGCGTGCGCCAATACGTACAAGATCTTCATTGCGGCGGGGCCTCGCTCGAATCCATCTGTCTTGTGGCCCGAACGAAGAGATTGCTGGAGCTGTACGCGGCCAATCTTCAGTCAGCCGGCTTTGAGACTTATGAGATAAAAAGGGACTCGGCTGAACAACGGGACCGCCCCGGCATCCGGCTAGCCACGATGCATCGGGTGAAGGGCCTGGAGTTCGACTATGTCATTGTGGCCGCAGTGAACAAAGGCATCGTGCCGCTGGATGCGGCGATGGCCTCGGCCGACGACCAGATCACCCAACGCAACCTTGAAACGGGAGAACGCGCGCTTTTATATGTCGCTTTGACCCGCGCCAAAAAATCCGCTTTGATCACGGCCTACGGTGAGCCGAGCCCATATTTGACGATGAACGCGGATGCGGCCGTCGGCCAACTCAATTAACTTCCCGAGAAAAAGCGGAGCGACCCACTACCCAGGGCAGGTGTGTCGCGGTCCGCCGGCGCGACACGCGTTGGGCGACCACAAGCTCCGAATCTACGCCCGTGAGAGTCCCATGGGATTGGGAATTCAAGTGGAGGAAAGACCTTCTCCCAGAAGCCTTGGAGCTTCTGAGCCTTTTCCCTTGACGGGGAACGGTTTTTATTCTAAGGTGTCTGTGTACGGTTGCCGGGGCAAGGCATCCAACGTCGTTAATAAAATGCCGAAACGGGTGAAATCGTCAGATGTACCTATTGGGGCTGCGGCTGGGAGCCACGACGGCCTCGCTCGTAGAACGCTAAGATTGACGCGGCGAAACGCAAAAATGACGCAACATGACGCAAAAAATAACGCGAGAATAACGCGAAATAACGCAGGTATTTGCGGGTCTAGCGTTGAATCGGGAGCCGCTTACGTGTTGTACTTAAGGGAGTTACGCCTGATCAGGAGCGGGATTCAGAAAAATCATACCCTGTGCTAGTTAACAGCTAACCGGCTGTGTTGGGCGGCGCATTCCTGGCCGCGGCCCGGCTTTCCAAACGGGCCTCACAGGCTGAAGCCTGCATTACGATCTTGCCCCACCCTGACTTGCGGCAAGGATGTAGAAATCCCAGACCTGGGCTGAAGCCTAGGTTGCAAGCTAAAGCTTGCTCCACTGCAGCGTTTGCTGTAATGGTAAGCACAGGCGCATGATCAACGGCAAACGCATCGTGGTGGTGCTCCCCGCGTATAATGCCGCGAAGACTTTGGAGGCCACGGTAAGGGACATCCCCAGCTTGGCCGATGAAACCATTCTGGTGGACGATAGCAGCGCCGATTCGACCGTCGCGGTTGCGCGCGGCTTGGGATTGACCGTCGAGGTGCACGCTGAAAACCGGGGCTATGGCGCGAATCAGAAGACGTGTTACACCCGCGCGCTTGCCGCCGGAGCGGACGTGGTCGTGATGATTCATCCCGACTACCAATATTCACCGCTCCTGGTTACTTCCCTCGCCGCAATGGTCGCTTTCGGGGAGTACGACCTCGCGCTGGGATCGCGGCTTCTGCTCGGCGGCGCGCTGACGGGAGGGATGCCGCTGTTCAAGTACGTTTCCAATCGCGCGCTGACCATCTTTCAGAATCTGCTGACCGGCGCGAGACTTTCGGAATACCATACCGGCTTCCGCGCTTATCGCCGGGAGCTCCTCGAGATTCTGCCTCTGGCGGCCAATTCCGACGATTTCGTTTTCGACAATCAGATCCTTACGCAAGCGATGCTGGCAGGCGCTCACATTGGAGAGATTTCCTGCCCCGCGCGATATTTTCCGGAAGCCTCATCCATCAATTTCCGGCGAAGTTGCGTTTACGGCCTGGGCGTCTTGAAGACGTCGATTCTCTTCCGGCTGGCGAAATGGGGACTGTATCGCTCGCCGATCTTCCGCTTCCCGGGTTCCCTTCCCCAGCGATCGGCGGTGCTCTTATCGGGAGGGCCTGAGTGACAGCTCGCCGGTCTCGCTACGTCCTGATTCTTCTCTTGGCAGCCTGCATCGTCCGATTTTGGATTGTTCCTCTGCCTTCCAGCTTCTGGGTGGATGAAATGGTGACATCCTTTGTCATTCACTTCGGCCCTCAGCATCCGTCTTTATCGGTTGCGCCGCAAGTTACGGAGACCGTCTATTATTCGATTCCCCGCGCCGCAGAAGCCCTGTTCGGTTTTTCTGAGACCGCTTATCGCGTTCCTTCGCTGCTGCTGATGGGAGTAGCGCTGTTCTTCGTCGCTCGCCTGGCCGCGCGGTTGATTCATCCGCGGGCGGCGTGGTTCGCGGTCTTTGCTTGTCTTTCGCTCAAGGGATTCAATTATGAGGCCGCCGATGCCCGGCCTTACGCGTTGGGAACCGCGGTCGCTTTGGCGGCGTTGTGGTTCGAGACCCGGTGGTTGGATCGCCACCGATGGAGCGACGCGCTCTTCTTCGCCGCGCTAGCCGCCTTGCTGTGGCGAGTGCACTTGATCTATTGGCCGTTCTACGCGATCTTCGCGGGCTATGCGGTTTGGCGGCTCGCTACGAAGGAAACTCCCGTCGCCTGGTTGTGGGCGGTTTTGGTTTTCGCGGCTTTGGCTCTGGCGCTGGTTCCAGTGGCTTACCATGCATTGGCGGTGGCGCGGCAGGCGAGCGCGCACGTGATCATTCCCCAGCCGCGGCTGCGCGATTTCCAAAGCTCTTATCATTTCCTCCTCGCTCTGATCTGCGGCGGCGGAGTCTGGGCCTTGGGTTGGTTTTTTCAATGGCCGCAACCAGGTTTGCCGCGGCCATCTTCCGGCCCCGGCGTATTGCTGGCATGGTGGCTCTGGTTCCCCTTGGCTTTGTTCCTGTATTCGCGCCTCACCGGCAACAGCGTCTTTGTGCCGCGATATTTGACGCTGGTGCTGCCGGGAACCGGCCTTGCGGCGACAGCGCTGGCGGCATGCTTCATGCCACTCGAAAAATGGACCGCCCTGTCTATTGCGCTGGGCGCAGGTGTCCTACTGTTCATGGGCCAGTGGACCGTTCTCGCTCCTCGCCACGACAATTCCAACTGGCGCGATGCCGCTCATACGATCAATTCCCTGCACCTGGGACCGGAAACGCCGGTGATTTACCCCAGCCCTTTCGTGGAAGCCAAGACTCCCGTTTGGCAGCCCGATTATCCTTTGCCCGGATTTCTTTACTGCCATCTCCTGATCTATCCCGTGACGGGCAAACCGTATCTGTTTCCTTTTGAGCGCTCGCCCGAAGCAGAACAATATGCCGAGGAGTTATCCGAGCAAACGCTCGCCCCCGCGGGCCGATTTTTGATCTATGGAGGCGACCGCAACGTCCTGGCTTGGCGGAATTGGTTCCGCTGGCGGCCCGAGTTTCACGGCTGGCATTCCCACCGCTTGGGTCCATTCGGAGATGTAGAGGTAGCGCTGTTTGAAAGTCCGTCACCAGCCGAAGCTAGCCGTTGACTGCTCCCTTTTCTCTTATGATTTTTTTATCTCTTCTGAGGTAATCTGCAAGCGGTGGGTCCCCGTTTGAGCCACGCTGCCGAACCCTCTTTTCGCAATCAATTACGTCCAGCCATTGGGGGCGTTTTCGTGCTCACGCTTCTTACAGGCGTGATTTTTCCGTTGCTTCTGTTCGCGATTACCCGGGCATTATTTCCGTACCAAGCTAGAGGCAGCCTTGTAGCGTGGGGAGGCGTTACCGCCGGTTCCGAACTGATCGGCCAGGACTTCACTGCACCGAAATATTTTCATCCCCGGCCCTCCGCCGCGGGCGCCGGCTATGACGGAACGGCCTCCGGAGGAACCAATCTGGCGCCCGATAATCGCAAACTCATTGAAGGCGATCGCAGTTTCGCCGGAATCCGGCAGTTGGCGGAGGAGTACAGGAAGAGCAACAACCTCGCGGCTGACGCTCCCATCCCCATCGACGCAGTGACGCGGTCTGGAAGCGGGCTCGACCCGGATATCAGCCCCGAAAACGCCGCGTTGCAAGTGACGCGAGTGGCGCGCGCTCGCGGGCTGAGTGTGGATACTGTGCGCCAAATAGTGACAGACCGCACTCGGCAGCCGCAATTCGGGATTCTCGGCAATCCGCGCGTTTCGGTGTTGGATTTAAATCTGGCACTCGATAGATTGGCAAGCGCGCGCTCATCGCCATAGCTCATGCACTGGCCCGAATACGTACTCTTTTTACTGATCGTCGTAGCGCTCGCGCGGCCGGTCGGGTTGTATCTCGCGCGCGTGTGCGAAGGCCAGCGCACTTTTCTCGACCCCTTCTTGCGGCCCATCGAGTCGCTTCTGTACCGGCTGCTCGGAGTGCGGCCGGAGCAAGAGATGCACGCGAGTGTATACATCGCCTGCTTTGTTTTGTTCGGCGCGGTTTCTACAATTTTCCTGTTTTTGCTGCTGATGCTGGAGCGATGGCTGCCGGGCGGACCGGCGGACACCTATTTGACCACCCCCATGACCCTCGACTTGGCGGCGAACACCGCCGTCAGCTTCGCGACCACCACCACCTGGCAGGCTTATGCCGGGGAAACCACTCTTCGATATCTCGCGCAGGTGATCGGACTGGTCTCCCAAAATTTCTTGGCCGCCGCAGCCGGACTAGCCGCCGGCTTTGGCTTTATTCGCGGATTTGCGCGGGAGCGCTCGGGCGCCATCGGCAATTTTTGGGTGGATTTGATTCGATCGCTGCTCTGGGTGCTGTTGCCGCTCGCGCTCGCGGGAAGCGTGGTTCTGGTTTGGCAAGGCGTTCCCTTGAATATGTCGCCGTACACCCTGGCTCACACGTTGGAGGGGCGGACGCAAATCCTAGCGCAGGGACCGGTGGCGGCGCTCGAATTCATCAAGAATCTGGGCACGAATGGCGGCGGGTTCTTCAATGCAAACGGCGCGCATCCTTACGCGAATCCCACGCCGCTGACGAATTTTCTAGGATTGCTGGCCATTGCCGTTCTGCCGGCGTCGCTGATGATTACATTCGGACACTTGGCCCAAAAGCCACGGGCGGGATGGGGCTTGCTGATCGTGATGATCGTGCTCTTCGCCGGAGGGGTCGCGCTGTGCGATTGGGCCGAATCGGCCGCTCCTCCGCAATTAGCAGGGCTGAATATAGCGGGCGGAAATATGGAGGGGAAGGAGGTGAGATTCGGCATTGGCGGATCAGTGTTAAACGCGATTGTGACGTCGAATACATCCACGGGCTCTTACAACTCGATGGTCGATTCCTATCAGCCCTTGGGTGTCCTGGGGCCGCTGGTTCTCCTGTTGTTGGGCGAAGTGGTTTTTGGAGGGTTGGGGACGGGAGTTTACAGCGTAGTGATCGTTGCCTTGCTAGGCGTTTTTTTGGGCGGGCTGATGGTGGGGCGCACGCCGGAATATCTCGGAAAGAAAATCCGCTCTTCCGAAACTCGCTGGATCGCGCTGTACACGCTGCTTACCCCGAAAGTGGTGCTGCCGCTGACCGCGGTCGCGGTCGCAACGCAGGCGGGGCGGGCCGGAATGGCCGTGAATGCCGGGCCGCACGGCTTCGCTGAGATTGTATTTGCGTATGCGTCGTGCGTGGCCAATAACGGGATGACCATGGCGGGCTTGAACGCAAACACCCCGTTTTATAACGTCACTACGATCATCGCCATGATCGCGGGACGTTTCGGGCTGGCTGCCATCGCGCTGACGCTGGCCGGACGCTTCGCCGCCCAGCGCCGCCTGCCTGCAACGGCGGGGACTCTCCCCAGCGACAACACCGCTTTCGGCGTTCTGGTTTTGGGTACGATTCTCTTGGTGGGCGCGCTGTGCTACTTTCCCGCTCTCGCGCTGGGGCCGATTGTGGAGTCCTTACGGCACTAGCCGAGACACTCTTCACTGACTCAGCGCACAACGCAGCCTGGCGCGGCGGGAAGGTTGGGATCGTCTTCAGCGCCCGGTCCCGCGCCAGGCGCTGTGCGCTGAAAGCGCCGGCGCTCGCGCTTCTTGCGAGTGTGGCCGCGATGGGCGCGGATCCATCTACTCCCATTGCTACGGACCGGCCGTCCGTCACCGCCTCCAGCGTGGTGGTTCCCCTGGGCAGTTTTCAAGACGAGAATGGATTCGCCTTCACAGCAAACCAGGGGCAGACTACCTTCGACGCACCGGAAAGTTTGTTCCGCTTGGGCGTCGCGACAAGAGCCGAACTGCGCCTCACGCTGCCCGATTATTTCGATGACTACTTCGACCGGGGAACCGCCGGCTTCGGCGATCTCATGATCGGCACGAAGCTGCAACTCGGCCCCACGCCGGGGGGTTTCGACGTGTCGCTGATTTTATCGCTCAGCATGCCCACGGGCAGTCGCGCGTTTTCCAGCGGCGGCTACGATCCATCCGTGCAATTGCCGTGGTCGCGATCCATTTCCAAGAACTGGACAGCCGAGGGGATGCTATCGGTCTATGGGCCGACGCAAAACGGCCGGCGAAATGTAACCGGGGAGAGCACCTTTTTGCTCGACCGCCAGTTAACGAAACCGTGGGATGTCTTCGCGGAATATGTAGGAGATTTTCCGGAACGCGGGGGTCCCCGGCATCTGCTGCACTTCGGGACCACGTACAAGATCACCCCGCATCAGCAGATCGACCTTCATGGGGCCGCCGGACTTTCGTCCGCTGCGGTCGATCATTTCATCGGCGCCGGCTATTCTTTTCGGGTGCAGTTTTGGCATCGACGTTTTTGACGTCCGGCGTTCCCAACGGCTCACGGTCGCATGACGGAGCACATCACGACCTTCGCCAGTCGAAGTACTGCCGCCAGTCGATGTAGCCGTAGTAGCCGAACCAGGCTTCTTCTTCCTTGCCCGTTAGCGGATCGGCGACCGATAAGCGGCAGACCTGCATCGCGCCCGCGCCGCTTGCGTCCATCAGCCAGAGCGAGGCATGGCCCTGGTAATCCATGCGGCCGAAAAGAATATAGCCGCCGTCGGCCGACCACATTGGCTCTTCGTCGCGATAGCGATAATCGCTGGTGAGCTGGCGCGGCGGGTTCGAGCCGGAGGGATCGAGAAGCCAAATCTTGCGCTGCTGCAAGTAAACATGAGCGTCTTCGCCGCCGCCAACATTGATGTTGTCGCCGGGCTTGACCGTTTCAGTGGTTTGACTGCCGTCGGGGTGGACTAGCGTGTAAGTCTCGCCCGCGTGCGCTCGATTGTATGCGATATCCGCGTCGGGTCCGGCGAAACAGGCGATGCCGTTGCCGTCGGGCGACCACACCGGACACATCGAGGCGACGTCGTCCGGCAGGAAATAGCGCGAGCCACCGGTATCGAGATCCACAACCGCAACGTGTTTGTGGGCCCAAGTCTCGCGGCCCTGACCGTCGCTGACGGCGAGTTTGTTTCCCGCGGAGGAGGGCGCGAGGTCGAGCATGTCATCGTTAGAGAGCGCCGAAACGTGCAAATCCTGAATAATTCCGCGTTCCACGCTGACCGACTTCAACCCCATGCCATCGGCCCATGGCGAAGCGCCCCATTCGTCGCCATCCCAGTAGATCACGGATTTTCCGTCGCGAGCCCAGCCATAGACTTGTTTCTCGCCTTGATCGTCAGATACCAGAACCTCCGGCTCGCGATCCGGTTCACCGAGAGATGCAAGGCAAAGCTGCCCGGTGGGCGTGGGAGCTGCGTCGTCGGGAAGAACACGCGTATCGGGAAGGACCCTTGGGAAGACGTATCGCTGGCCGTCAGGCGCGAAGACGCCCTCAGGCCGGAGCAACGCCAGGTCCTCGCCAGAAAGCAACGACCGCGCATCGCTCACCGGGCCGCCCGCGTACCCATCCCGTCGAATGAGCCACTCTTTGTCCTCTTTGCGGAGAACGATCCAACGGCCAGACGGCGAAAATCGCGGCGAAGCGAAACCCTCCGCCGACGTCACTTTCACCGCTTGTCCATCCGGTAATTCGCGAATCCACAGAGAGCTCGATTCGATCCACGTCAACGTTCCCAGCGAACTCTGCGCCTTGCTTTTCCAGAATGGCGAAAGCGCCATTGCTCCCGCCGCCAAGACAAACTCCCGCCGCCTCATACTAACGATTCTATTCCTTATAAACTGAAAACTGAGAACGTGATGCTCACCTCCAAACCCAGCCTGCTTGATCGCCTAAAAGCGGGCGTGCAGAAGACCCGCGCCGGGCTGATGGAAAAGCTCGAGGACGCGATCAGCGGGCGCAAGGAGATCGACGCCGAGGTTTTGGATGAGCTCGAATACGCGCTGATCACCGCCGATATCGGGACGACCACTACAGCGGAAATTCTTGAGCGCATCCGGCAGCGCGTGGAGCGGCATTTGGCCGGCGACGCCGCGGAGCTGAAGCATTTGATCCGGCAATATCTGCTCGAGATTCTTCAAGCCACCGAAAAGCCTGTTGTGCGCGCGGCTGAACCTCCCACGGTGGTCATGATCGTGGGCGTGAATGGAACTGGGAAAACGACATCAATCGGCAAGCTCGCGCACCGGCTGCAATCCGAGGGCAACAGCGTTCTGCTGTGCGCCGCGGATACTTTCCGAGCGGCGGCGATCGAGCAGCTTGAAATTTGGGCCAAACGCACCGGGACGGAGATGATCCGCCAGCAGACCGGCTCCGATCCGAGCGCGGTTTTATTCGACGCGCTCAAGGCCGGCCAGGCACGCAAATCCGATTACGTCATCGTAGACACCGCGGGCCGCTTGCATACCAAGACAAATCTGATGGCGGAGCTTGAAAAGATGCGCCGCACCGCGGAGCGCGTTATCCCCGGCGCGCCGCATGAATCTCTGCTGGTGCTCGAAGCCACCACCGGCCAGAACGCGCTGGAGCAGGCGCGCAAGTTCATGGAATCGGCCGCGGTCACCGGCATCATTCTGACCAAGCTCGACGGCACCGCGAAAGGCGGGGTGGTGGTGGCGATTTCGCGCGAGGTGAATCTGCCCATCCGCTACGTCGGCGTCGGAGAGCAGATCGACGATCTGCTGCCGTTCGAGCCGGAAACCTTCGTGGCATCGATCTTCGATTGAGGGATCTTCGATTGAGGGATTTTCGATTGAGCGATTTTCGATTGATGGATTCGTTTGATGGATTCCTTTCTCAATGAAGCGCTGAATCTTGCCGCCCGAGGCTTGGGCCGCACATCTCCCAACCCGGCAGTGGGCGCGGTGGTGGTGCGCGAAGGCCAGGTGGTGGGACGCGGGTTCCACACCTGGGCCGGAGTGAAGCACGCGGAGATTCTGGCGCTCGAGGAAGCGGGGGAGCGGGCCCAAGGCTCGACTCTTTACGTGACACTGGAGCCGTGCTCGCATCACGGGCGCACCGGGCCTTGCATCGCCGCGATCCTAGCAGCGGGCGTGCGCAAAGTCGTCGCGCCGATGGAGGATCCCAATCCCACGGTGCGCGGACGCGGCTTCGCCGCATTGAGCAACGCGGGAGTCCAGGTCGAAGTCGATCCAAGCGGCGCCGCGCGCGCCGCGGACTTGAACGAAGCTTTCCTCCATTTCATGCGCACCGGCCGTCCGCTGGTGACGCTTAAGGCAGCTCTGACTCTGGACGGCAAAATCGCCGCGCCGGAAGACGATTTGGCCTCCGGGCACACGCCCGAGTGGATCACCAGCGAGAAGGCGCGCGCGCATGTGCAGATTCTCCGCCATCGCTCCGACGCGATTCTCACCGGCATCGGCACAGCGCTGGCCGACGATTGCCACCTGACCGATCGTACCGGCGAGGAGCGCAGCCGGCCCTTGCTGCGCATCGTGCTCGATTCGCAGTTGCGCCTTCCCCTGGAATCCGCACTGGTCGATTCCTGCCGCGGCGACGTTCTGGTGGCCACCACTTCGGCCGCCTCGACGGAGCGGCGGAGCCGCCTGGAATCGAAAGGCGTGCGGGTGGAAACGCTGGAGCGGCGCGACGGACGCGTGAGCCTTCCCGGCGTGCTGGAGCTGCTGGCTCGCGAAAAGTATCTGTCTCTCATGATCGAGGCGGGGAGCAAGGTGAATTGGTCGGCGCTGGAATCCGGTTTTGCCGACAAAATTTTCTTTTATTACGCGCCGAAAATTCTAGGTGGCCTGCAATCGCTGCCGGTGGCCGGAGGCGCGGGACGCCGCCGGCGCAGGGATGCGATTCGCCTCCGAAACGTGGGTGTGCATTCAATCGCGCCGGACGAGTTCGCCGTAGAGGCATGGCTTGAAAAATGAAGGACGCCCTCATGCGTCACGCCATCCGGCTTGCGATTGACAATGTACGCTCGGGACGCGGCGGACCCTTTGCAGCAATCGTGGCCAAAGACGCGGTGATTCTCTCGACCGGAACGAACGTGGTCACTTCCACTAACGACCCGACGGCTCACGCCGAAATCGTGGCGATCCGCGCCGCCTGCGCCGCGCTCGGATCGTTCCAGCTTGAGGACTGCGATCTCTACGCCACCTGCGAGCCTTGTCCCATGTGCCTCGGCGCGATCTATTGGGCGCGGCCCGCACGCGTGTTTTTCGGCGCCACCGCCGCCGACGCCGCTCGGGCCGGCTTCGACGACGCTTTGATATATCGCCAACTCGCCACGCCCAAGAGCCGCCGCAAAATCCCCTTCCGCTCGCTGATGCGTGGGGAGGCGCTCGTATGCTTCCGCGCCTGGAAGGACAAGGCGGACCGTGTCTCCTACTGAGGGTTCAGCCGCAGCCGCTATATTGTGATCGATGCCTCGCAGCGCTCAAGCACCGTACTTGTTTCCCGCCGGCGCTCGCCTTGGCTCGGATAACGTCGTTTTGCAGGCCCGAGCGAATCGCCACGTCGTCAATGACTACGCAGGCCCGCTGTCGGTCAAAACGGTGCTCATGGGAGAGGTCCGCTGGCTTATCGGAGGACGCGAGCTGGTCGTGGACCGGACAAGCTTTCTCGTCCTCAACGCGGGCGAGCGCTACTCCATGAATGTCGACACAGTGAGTCCGGTAGAGACTTGCTGTGCCTTCTTCGCCCCTGGATTCGTCGAGCAGGTCGCGGCCGACGTGACGTCTCCTCTGGGGCGTGCGCTGGACGCGCCGGAACGGGATCTCCCCGCCTTACACTACTTGTCAGCTCTTCACACGGACCGGGAACGCGCCTTGGCCGGCCACATCCAGAACCTTGCTCCCCGCTGCCGCGGGGCTATTGCGCCGACGGCCTTCGAAGAGGATTTCCTTCTTCTCGCCCGCGAACTACTTGATTACTACAGCCAGGTTCACGACCAGGCCGCCCGCCTCCCCGCGATTCGGGAGTCCACGCGACGGGAATTATTTCGCAGGGTCCTCCTTGGCCGCGAGTATATTCACTCTCATGTGTCCGGGCCGGTTTCCCTTTCCGCCGTGGCACGCGCGGCCTGCTTGTCGCCCTTCCACTTCCACCGGGGTTTCACGAGAGCGCTTCAACAAACGCCGCATGCGTACATAACCAACCTTCGGTTGGAACGCGCCCGAGGTATGATCGAGGCCGGAATGCCGGTCTTCGAGGCCGGCTTGGAGGTCGGCTTCGCAAGCGCCTCGGCATTCAGCCGGTCGTTTCGGTCGCGCTATGGTGAGCCGCCTTCGGCGGTGCGGCGAAAATTCGCAAGATCGGGCAAGAAAACCAAATCGGAACCGGGCAAACTGCCTACATGACCACTCTGTTAGGAATCAGCTTGCTATTGGCCGCCGGCGTGGCGTTCTCCGAAACTCCTCCGCCGCGTCTTCATGTTTCGATGATCAGCCTGGGCGTGCGAGACATGGATCGCTCGGTCAAGTTCTACCGCGAAACCCTTGGACTCCCAATGCTCGGTCAACCGGGCGTGGTAACCCAATTCCAGGCCGGAGATGTGATTATCGCGCTGAACGGGCCACTGGGACGCGCGGCGGGAGACGCCATGGTAGGAGCCGTCGAAATCGTTTTTCCCGTCCAAAGCGTCGCCAAAGTCCATACCGATCTCGCGCGGCGTGGCTGTGTTTTCCTCAACGAACCGCGCGAGATCTTTCCGGGAACATGGGGAGCGACCTTTGCAGATCCCGACGGACATCGCCTTACGATTCTCGGACCGCAATGAAAGCGACGAGGCCGGAGCGGGGACATCTTTCGTCTCTTTAGTCCGCCCACGGTGTGGTATCTCTGAACAGATGAAGCTCGCTCTCGCTCGCGTCGAACCGCACTTGCGCTCCCTTGTCCGGATTATGGCTGGGTTCACTTTCTCGCAACACGGCTGGCAGAAGTTCTTCGGGTGGTTCGGAGGGATCGGTGGACATAGCGTGCCGGTGAATTCGATGCTAGGCGCAGCCGGATTCATCGAAACGTTCGGTGGGGCCCTTATCATGCTGGGCCTGTTCACTCGTCCGGTGGCGTTCCTCCTGGCCGGCGAAATGGCCGTCGGCTATTTCCGCACGCATGCGCCGCGAGGCTTTTGGCCCATCGCCAACGGTGGAGAGCTGGCGGTATTTTATTCTTTTCTCTGGCTATGGTTTGCCGCGGCGGGCCCTGGGCCGTGGAGCCTGGACCACCTACTGGGATGGGACCGCGAGTCTTCCGCTAAACTTGGGTAGAAACCGACATGTCTGTCAACGAAGAATTGAGCGAACACTCTCACGAGGCCCGCGAACCTTTCGATAAGCGCGTGGCGGTGACCATGGCGATCATCGCGGCGCTGCTCGCCATTGTTTCCGTGGCGGCGCACATCAACTCAACCGAAGAGCTGCTGGCGCAGCAGAAAGCGTCCGATCAATGGGCCTATTATCAGGCCAAGGACATTCGCCGCTACGATTCCGAGATCGCGCAGGATTTTCTTGGGGCGCTCAAGGCCGGCGGCTCGGAAGAACGACAGAAGCACTACAAGGACAACGCCGCGCGATACGACAATGATCGAGCCGAAATTCAGAAGGAAGCCCAGCAGCTCGAGGCCGAGCGCGACGTGAAAGGCAAGCAAGCGCTGCGTCTGGAAATCGCCGAAATTTTCCTCGAAATCGGAATTGTCTTTGCCTCGCTCGCGATCCTCAGCAAGCAGCCGCTGGTATGGTACGGATCGATCGCTACGGCTGGGGTGGGCGTGGTGATCGCCGCGACCATGGGTTTGATTAATTAACATTAACTACCGCTCTGCGGAGCTACAGCGCCTAGCGCGGCATAGCCGCAAACAAATCATTGAGAGCGGGCTTGAGCCCGCGCTAGGGTTCAGCCTCGCTGGAGAAGAGCGGTCAACCTACGCGGCCGAAGTGGCATAACGGGCAGTTTCGCGGGTGAGGAGCCGAGGCAGCGCAGGGCTTACGCCTTGAGACCGTTCGCTTTCGCGTATTCAGTGAGGATCGCGGTATAGGCTCTTAACCGGTCCGCGGACAAGCAGAGTTGCGCCGTGCTACGCGCGGCTTTCCACTGGTGGGCCTTGGCTTGAGCGGCAGCAATCAAGGCCAATGGAGATGATTTACGCACCTGGTCACGAATCATCCCGACGGTGCGCAACGCGTCATCGAACTTGCCGGCATTCGCTTGAGCCTGTGCGATGAAACCGAGCGCGGCCTCCTGAGCGGACTGGTCAGATTTCAGATCGCTGTCTTGTACAGTGTCCAAAGCGTCATCAAATTGGCCAGCTTTGGCCTGACTCCGGGCGATGAAGCTGAGCGCGGAAGCCTTGCTACTTCTGTCGGAGATGTTTTGGGCGGTCCGCAATGCGTCGGCAATTCCGCCGGCGGCGGCTTGAGCCTGAGCGATGGATCCGAGGACTTCAGAATTGTAGGCATTGCCGAGTGCTTCGGCGGTGCTCAAAGCTGCGCTCCATCTCGCGCCTGCTGCAGAGACGTCGCCGGCGGCGGCTTGAAACTGCCCGATGGCAGCACTGAGGGCGGAGGCCTGGCTGGATCGGTCCTGGATTAAATTGATGGTGCGGATGGCGTCGTTGAATTGGCTATCTTTGCTTTGAGCCTGAGCGATGGAACTGAGCACGGCGTCCTGGTTGGCCCGATTTCGAATCAAATTCGCGGTGCGGATGGCGTCATCAAATCGGCCAGCTTTGGCCTGACTCCGGGCGATGAAGCTGAGCGCGGCGGCCTGGCTATCTCTGTCCTGGATGTGCTGGGCGGTACTTAAAGCTGCGGCAAATTGGCCGGCTATGGCTTGAGCCTGCGCGACGGAACCGAACGTGTCAGCCCGGGTAAAGTCGTCGAGCTTTTGGGCGATCATCAAGGCCGCATCCCAGTTGGTTTCCGCCTCATTAACATGGCCGGCTGTGGCTTGAGCCTGCGCGATGAAACTGAGTGCGGCGGCCTGGCTACCTCCGTCCTGGATGTGATGGGCGGTACTTAAAGCTGCGGCAAATTGGCCGGCTATGGCTTGAGCCTGCGCGACGGAACCGGACGTCGCGGCCCGGGAAAAGTCATCGAGCTTTTCGGCGACGATCAAGGCCGCATTCCAGTTGGTTTGCGCGGCTGTGAGCTGGCCAGCCGCGGCTTGAGCCTGTGCGATGGAACTGAGCGCGTCAGCCCGGACTCGCTGGTCCTCTATGCGCTGGGTGGTATGGACCGCTTCGGAAAAGTGGCCGTTGGCGGCCTGAGCCTGCGCGATAGAACTTAAGACGTCGGCTCGGGAACTGAAGTCGAGGCTTCCTGCACTACTCAAGGCCTCTTCAGGTCTGACAGAAGCAAGCGAGACAAAGTAGCTGGTAATTTCTTGCCGACTCTCCTGGTCCGTTGTCTGGCTGACAGTCATCCAGGGAGCATCGGCCAGAACCCTCCCAATTTGATAGGCGCCCGTCCGCGTGTAAGAAAACCACACGAGGCTTGGCACAAAGACGAATGCGATCACGGCCGTGGCAATGAGCAAGCGCATTCGTTGCCGCCGGGACTCCGATGCTTTCAGCAATTCCGGACCGGGAGCCGTCAGGTAATTGCGAACAATCTTGGCCCTTTTAAGTCCATCGCCTTTTAGCAAACCGGCATTTCGTCGTCCGGAACGTACCCAGTCCTGAGCATTCGCGACTAGCTCCTGGCGCACCGTCAAAGCCAAGCGATCCTTCTCGATCCACTCCCTGAGGCGGCTCCACTGAATGAGAAGCCCATCGATTCGGTATGAATGGGACGAGCTTCCACCAACCCTTCTGACCCTTATGGCTCCAGCCTCCTCCAGAATCTGAGCAGCCTCAGCGCCCAGGTTCAAGTACTCGGCACCCACATCTGTCGTCGTGTATTGGCCTGGGCCCAGGATGTAGATGGAGCCGAGAAGGATGTAGCGCGCTTCCGCTTGCTGGCTAGGAGTAAGTCTTCGAAACGCAGCTTCAGCATTCTGTAGGGCATCGAGGACTACCAGACCCACGCTTTCGGTTGACTTGAAAGCGGCGACAACGCGTTCGCGAGTTTCGGACGAAGGAGGGTCCTTGATCTTGGCGACCGTGCCGGCCGTTAAGTGGCCGGCTATCCGCTCGCATGCGGCAAGAAGGGTATTGACTGTGTCCGGCAGCTCGACGAAGGGCGCCAACAGTTCTTCGAAGCCGAAGCCGGGTATATATGGCACCTCGACATCACCCCAGTACGCGTACCGGCGCTGCTGTGGGATGTGGCCGAGAAATTCATCGAATTCCTTCTGAGCGAAGTCACGGCGACGGTTCGATTTTTCAAGCTCGCTGTTATCAATCCGCATCGGGATGGGGAAAATTGAGATCGGCCGCCGCGCCTGAGAAGCCGCGCCAGAGCCTTCCGTACCAAGCGTATTTCGCTGCCGCAGGACGGACGCAGCGATGTGGCGGGCACCGCTAATGCTTTGGTTGTTGAGGGTGAAGCAGACAACGAGCATATCGGGCAACTGGATGGTGCAAATTCCCGAAGTGTCGCTGACGCCTGTACGGCTATCGACCAAGGTATAGTCGTAATCCATCCGAAGACGATTCGCCATTGCGTCGAGCAAGCGTCCGCCCGCATGAACAGTATAGAAGCGCTTCCAATCGAACGCATTGACACGCGTTGCGTAGCTTACGCCCTGCCGTCCGGCGGGCACGAAGTCGAGCTGGCCACCACTGGGAAACTGCCACGCCAAGGAGATTTTGTAGTACAACAGGTCGGCGCGGTGGAGCAGCCACTCGGGGGTGAACGGATCTTGCGGGTTAAGCGGCTGGGGGGCGGGGGCTGAGACACCCTGATCCGAAAGCGGCTGTTTCGCGATGGACATCTGTTCCTCGGGTTGCAGATCCCGGAACGATCGCCCGACTGGCAGTGTTACAGGATCCGCAACGGGTTCGAGAAGTTGCATCGCCGCTGCGCTATATTCGGTAACAAAATCGATGATTCCATCCGAGCGGGAGAGTTCTGGGTCAAGGAGGAAAGGGCGAAAATACCGATGCAGGCCGGGCGCTTCCAGATCCCAGTCGAGTACGATGACACGTTTTCCGGCGGCCGCCAGGATCCAGGCGACATTCGCGAGCGTCAGGGAGCGGCCGGTCCCGCCCTTGTACGAGTAGAACGTGATGATATTGCCAGGAGGATGCTGAATCGCGTCCATTGGTCAGAACGTGGGAGGCCCGCTGGCATGCTCGGAGCCGGACGCATTCATAATACTTGCCTTGATACTCGCCAGAACCTTTCGTAATTGGATGTCAAACTCTTCGCAAGAGCCGATGGGAGCCCGGTAGAACGGAGCTTCGGCCGTTGTTTTCGAGCGGAAGTAAAAGGTATCCGATAATTTTTTTAACAGATCCTCACGTCGCGCCTGGCTTTCCGCGTCAGCCGCGTTTAATGGGACCAGGACCGTGCAATTGCGGTAGTTGAACGCTTCGAATTGATCGAGCAGCTCGCGGTACGGGGGCAGATGAACGACCCAGGAGTCTACCACGAGGACGACGATTTTGCGCGTCCGCTCAGCGGCGCGAATGCGTTCGAATATATGTTGATCGAACGGCATCGGCTCATAGTAAAATCCTTCGTCCACGACGATAGCGTTAGCAATCAGCCCGACGGCCCGGGCGTGCGGTGGGCGGAAAGCGCACCAGTCCCTTGGATCACCCCCATATCCAACAAGAGCCTCGGGAGAACGAATCGGAGCTAATTCCTTAGCCGTTGCGGCGATGAATACCATCTGGACCGTGTTGGGCCCGGATGGTAGAGCCGAACCTTGCTCCTTCCTCCGCCATGCGCTCGGAACAGTGTGGTAATCCAGCGGCGGCGCGCCGGCAAGGACCGGTCCGTCGCGAGGAATCACGTCCGAGATACGGTCGGCGAAAGCATCCACAAATTTCAGGAAGCTATTTCCCAGGTCGCTAATCTTGATCATTCGATCAAGGTCGAACTTGGCGTACTCGGGAGGAAATGCTCGATGATAATATTGGATGTGCTTGACGGCCTCGTGAACGACAAGGTTCTTACGAATCCAGACCACGGGAAGGATCGCCTCCGGCCGCGGCTGGCTCATGGCTTCGAGCCGTGAGAGGAAGATCTCCATCTCCCGGCCGCACGGATCGCTGGAGAAATAGCTGGGTGAAAAGAGCGGCACCAAAACAGGAGCGGTCCGAAAATCTTCGGCGAGGGTGTCCGCCCAGTTCTCGCCTACTTCGATATTTTGATCCATGAAGCCGGGCGGATCACCGAAATCTGGGCGAATCTTACGCAGGCGGCTACAGAGGGCGTCGAAGAGCTTTGTAACGTCCGGGATGCCATCGCGGCGAGCATAGCTGAGAGCAAACTGAGGCACAATGCTATAGATCATACCCGAGTGGACCGGCAATTGTCGCCCGTACCGATGTACACCGTGTCACGCTCCAGGTCGAGCGTGGCGGCGTTCCACACACCGACTCCCGACAATCCCAGGGTGGCGGCGCTGTGCTTCGTCTTGGCACGGCGTTTGGCGGCTTCGGCGATCATGTAGCGCTTTCAGATCACCTTGCCGGTGGCGGCGTCGATGGCGGACTCACTGCTGCGGAAATAACGGCACACGTAGGCCAGTGAAACCGCCAGCGCCTCCTCAAGCGAAGAGACTCCGAAGTACAGTCTTCCTTGGTAAAACACGGGCGTGGCAGTGGCCTTGGAAGCCGGATGCTCCTCGGGTTGGAGCTTCCAGATTTGCCTTCCGTTTTCTCCATCGAGGGCATCGATGAATCCTGAAGAATCGCCGAAGAATACCGCTGGTTTTCCGGCGACCTCCGCGACGGTGATGCCCGAGTGCACCTCCGCTTGCACCATCGTGACCCAATATAGGCAGCCCGTTGCGGCGTCGAGCGAATACAAGCTGCCGTCGTGCGCGCCCGCGAAGACGCGTCCGCGATAGACGGCGGGCTGGGATCGCAACACCGAAGTATTCGGGGAACGCAAATACGACTTGGGACCGAGTTTGAGAACATCCGCGGCGGTGATCTGGAATCGGTGGCCTGTTGGAAGCGGGCGTTTGTAAGACCGGGCGCCCAACCGGGCCAGCTTGGCGTGTTCTTCCACACCGAACCGTCCTGCGGCGGCAGGCCCGAAGAGCGGCGTTAGCGAGCTATTCGCGCTGGTGTTGCGTGGTGACCGGCTTGCCGAGATAGTTTGCAAGCGCCTGGCGCTTGTTGGTCGAAAGCTGCGCGGCTTGGGCCTTCATGACGCCGGTCTGCAGCGTCCGCAAGATCGTGACAGGCGTGACGTCTTCAGCACGTCCAGTTGCGGAATGCGCGCCGCGGCCTGCGAAGCGGACATGTGGCAGGGTGCGCAGTTCTTTTGGAATAGCGAGGCGGCGTAGGGGTCATCGGCGGAGAAGACGGTCAACGTCGCGAGAGAGGACAAAGCGTAGAGGAGGTAAATCTTCGTTGCGGTCCATTCCTTGCGTTCGCATCCCAAACCAGATGCGAGGCGGGAAGCAGTATATCAAGATAGGGCGGGACGTAGGCGGGCGAGGCCTTCCTCGAAGATTTGCGGCGCCGTCAGCAAACTCAGGACGACAAACGCTTCCGATTCGAAATCGTAAAAGAATCCCGGCTGGACGAGTACGTCGCAATTCTCGAGAAAGCTCACTACCCACTCTTCTTCGGGGCGCGTGCGTGGAATTTGAAGGGTGGCGTACCATCCGCCCTCGATTTGCAACAAGCTGACCGGCGCGGCGCGCATCCGCGCTCGCAGCAATTCCAGATTCGACGTGGTGCGGCGCTGGATCTGGGATCGCACACCCGCGCACGTCTCCAGAATTCGCGGCAGAGCCACCTGAATCGGAGTGGCGACGGAAAGATAAGTATCCGCGATCCACTCCAAGCGCGCCATCGCGGTTTCATGATGCGGTCCTCCGGCCACGATCCAGGCGAGTTTCATCTGCGGCAGTCCCACGAGTTTGGAAAGCCCTCCCAGGCAAAACGTGAGTGCGCCTCCGGGCTGGGCTAGCGTCGAGACGCGGTTGGGATCTTCGCCAAAGCCGTAGTCGGAAAAAACCTCGTCCGAAATAATCGCCACATCGCGCGCGGCGAGCGATCGTAGTCGCTTCGCTTCCTCGCGCTTGAGGAACGATCCGGTGGGATTGTTCGGATTCACCACGACAATGGCTTTGGTTTGCGGCGTGATCAGGTTTTCGAGGGACTCGAAATCGATGTGCCAGATTCCGTCGTATCGCAGCGGGTACGGCCGCGCCACCACCGATTCCAGCCGAGCGAGGAATTCGAATAAGGGATAGGATGGGCGCGGGATGAGAATTTCGCAGCCCGGATCGGCGAGCAGCTTGAACAAATACGCATAGGCCTCGCTGGTGCTCGCCGTCAGAAAAATTCGGGAAGGCTCGATGTCTACGCCGCGCGCGGCGTAATACTGCGAAACGGCCTGCCGACCGGATTCAAGCCCGCAAGGCGCGGGATCGTAGCGCAGCGCCGCGGGTTGGGCGAGCGCATCGAGAATGGCGCTCTCCGGATATTCGATTCCAGCCCGCGTGGGATTCGATTCGGTGAGATCGAAAATGCGCGCGCCTTCGCGCCGTTTGCGCTCAAGCAGCAACGACAGCGGATTGGGGCGTGCGTCCCACGCGAGGCGCCGGGAGAACACGCGCTCGCGCTATCGCCTAACGGGCTTCCCGTAGACTTCGATCTGGCCGACATCCACCCATCCGCCGGGCCCGTGGCCGCTGCCGGGCAGCAGGTCGGCGAAGCCGATCTCGTCCACTTTGCTCAAGTCCGGCCGGTCGACGAAATTGCCTTTCGTCAGGATCTTGTCGATATCCAGCCGCAGCCAGCGCACGTCGGAGAGAGAAAACTCGTCTTCGTGCCAATCGATGATCGACCCGGTGGCCCGATCGCCCACCAGCCAAGTGCCGTCGGCGAGCTTGACGATGGGATGCACCTGATGCAGGCCCGAAGTTTTGGTCACCCATTTAACCCGAGCCAGGCCGGTGAGATCGACGAAGTTGTTTTTATCGCGCAGCGCGGCGGCGGCGGGGGATTCACAGACGCCTGTCCAGAGATGGATGGGATTGTTGTCGTCTCCCGCCGCGCCGGTCAACTGGATGTCTTTGGCGGAGGGGCCATAGAGCTTCAACTCCAAATTGGCATTGGAAACCGCAGCGAGCGTGACGGCGTGTTCGCCGCCCTCGGGGATCTGCTTCCATTCTTCGCGGAAAAAGAGGGGCGGGCGCGCAGCTACGGCTTTTCCTTTGCCCTCTTTGCCTTTACCCGCGGCCGGCGGCGCGGACGGCTGTTGCGCGAGAGCGATAAACGAAACGGCGGCGATTCCCAGCGGAATCGCGCAAAACAAAAGCTTGACGGTTTGTCGCGGCATGAGACTCCTCCTCTTGAAGGGCGTTCGCCAGTATATCAAAGTCTCTTCCTACTGGAGTTTTTACATTTCGTGCAGTTGGGTTGGGCAAGATGGTCGGATAGGCTTTCGCCTGTGAACTTGACCGCGGAAATATGATTTTTGGAATCAGATGGAGGCAGAATGAACCAGAATGAACCAGAATGAAGGTTATCGCGATCAATTGAGCGCCGAAATGTACTCTGTATAACAAAGTGGTTTACGTGGCATAGGCTTCAATGGGGCCGCCACCAATTGGAATCACAAAGCTAAAGCCTGTGGTCCGGCGACGCTAGCCTCGCCCGTGCTCCGGGCAGACTATTGGTTAGCTGTAGGCGTTTGGGGGGCGTTGCCGTTTGGCGCCGGCCGCGGACCCCTTCGCCCGCCGGGCACACCGAGTGACCGATTGACAGCCGGATCGACCTTCGCCTTTTGATCGCTGCTCAGCGATGCGTAGATCTTCGAGAGCCCCTTCGCCTCAGTAGCGCTTCGCTGCTGATGGATGGTCGAAAGCTCCTGAGTAAGCGAATCGATCTTGGAAGCGTCTCCAGATCTTACCGCCGTTGCGAGCTGCGTCCGCAGCCCCGCTTCCTTCTGATCCATCCCTTGGAGGATCACTTTGGATTCCTCAACCACGGTGTGCACCGTATTCTGCTGCGTCGCGTTCAAATTGAGCTGCTTCGTGAGCCGCTGCTCCACGTTGCGCCCTTCCAGCCGAAGTTCCCCGGGGCCGAAGCCGGGGCCTCGCCCACCTCGTCCGCCTCGTGTTCCAGGAGCCGCCGGCTGCGTCTGCGTCTGCTGCTGCGCGAAGACCAAGCCCGTAAGACACAAACAAACCGCCACGTACCGAATAGACATTGTCTGCACCTCTCTCAGCGAGCAAAGACGGCGGCGGAACGGGAAGGTTTACCGGCGTCGTGTGTATAAAATACAGCCTCAAAGCGAGTAGCGCGCGTGGGTCTACCCACATCTCATCAAGCTAGAGGTAAATTGTGAACTCTAAGACTCTGATACTTTGCGCTGTTGCCGCCGTGTTCGTGGCCTCGACCGCTGTGCGCGGCGCCGATCAACCGACGACAAAAGCCCAGGGGAAGACCGCTTCACCCCAAGCGCTGGGAAAGGCCGAAACACTCGCGGGTACGATTATGATGGTCGACCAGGAGTCGAATGTTGTCGTTGTAAAAGATTCTAAAGGAACGACCTTCGATATCGTCGTTACCAAAGCAACGCGGCTGCGGGCGGGGGATCAACCGGTTCATTTGAAGGATCTGACCACGGACACGAAGAAGCCGGTCACAGTTAAATTCGTCCCTGAGCGTTCTGGGGATATCGCACAGTCGATTAAGGTGATCGGCTGATGCGGTAGGAGCGTCAATAATAACGCCCGCGTCGCGCCGGATGCCTGCTGCGCCGTGAGAAGGCGCGCGTAGTTCTTGCCGGACCTTGCGGGCAGTCCTTCGGCCCTTTGCTGTCTCTGGGCAGTTATGGTCAGGTGCTCCGGTGAAGAAGGAACTCGCGTCGAATGTCAACATTAGACCCGTGAAAAGAATAGGATCAGTTTCCTGAGCTAAAGAATTACTTTATGCCAACGGAGTATTCCAGATCGACATGTCCGCGCGCAAGGGAGGTCCGGATTGGGAGGGCCTGTCCGAATTGAGCGTACGCCAGTCTGCCAGACCCTAGATAGCCAGCCGCGATCTGACGCGAGCTTACGTCTGACATCGCGTTGAGCCACTCCAGGAGAACCGCCTCGGTTGTTGACGATCATGCCGCCGGTCCGCGTGACGAACTGGCGCCGTGCGATAGCAGGCTGGTGATATTGGTCGCGATCGCTGGACCGCCAGATCCAAAAAGGTGTATCCGCGAAGTAGGTGGACGCTACGGTGGCGCGTCAGGTGTTACAATCCGTTTCGATATGAGTCAACCCGCACCCGCCGTCTACCCGCCGCCTGAGGAGTTTGTCCGCAAAGCTCATGTGCAAGGCATGCAAGGCTATCTCGAGCTGTACCGCCGCGCGGAGCAGAATCCGGAGGAGTTTTGGGGCGAAATCGCGGAGCGCGAAATCCACTGGTTCGAAAAATGGTCGCGCGTGCTCGAATGGAATCCGCCGTTCGCGCGATGGTTCGCCGGCGCGAAGCTCAACGCCGCCTATAATTGCCTGGACCGGCATCTCGCCACACACCGCAAGAACAAAATCGCGATTCTCTGGGAAGGCGAGCCGGGCGAGCAGCGCTTGCTCAGCTATCAGGAGTTGTACCGGCTTGTGGTGCGCTTCGCCAGTGTTCTGAAGTCACGCGGATATCAGACCGGCGATCGAGCCATCATCTACATGCCGATGATTCCGGAGCTGCCCGTGGCGATGCTTGCGTGCGCGCGCCTGGGAATCATTCATAGCGTGGTATTCGGGGGATTCTCGGCGGAGGCGCTCAAGGCGCGCACGCAGGATCTGGGCGCGACCCTGGTGATCACGGCCGACGGCGGCTATAGGCGCGGCAAGGAGATCAAGCTCAAACCCGCGGTGGACGAAGCCATGCAGGAATGCCCGGGCGTGCGGGACGTGATCGTATATCGCCGCACCGGCTCGGATACGCCCATGCAAGCCGGACGCGATCATTGGTGGCACGAACTGGACCAAAAGGCGGTGGAAGATTGCCCGGCTGTGCCTCTCGATAGCGAGCATCCGCTGTTCGTGTTGTACACTTCCGGGACGACGGGAAAGCCGAAAGGCATTCTGCACACCACCGGCGGTTATCTCACCCAAACCACAGCGGGCATGAAGTGGGTTTTCGATTTGCGCGATGAAGATACGTTCTGGTGCTCGGCGGACATCGGATGGGTCACCGGACATACCTACATCGTGTACGGGCCGCTGGCGGCGGGCGCGACTACGGTCATTTACGAAGGCTCGCCCGATTATCCCGATTTCGGCCGCTGGTGGCGCATCGTGGAGAAATATCGGGTGAACACGCTGTACACTTCGCCCACCGCGATCCGAGCTCTGCTGCGGCAGGGCGAGCAATGGCCGGACGCGCACGACCTTTCAAGCCTGCGGCTGCTCGGATCGGTGGGCGAGCCGATCAATCCCGCGGCATGGGAGTGGTATCACCGTGTCATCGGCAAAGGGCGCTGCCCCATTGTGGACACGTGGTGGCAGACCGAAACGGGATCGACGATGATCGCGCCTATGCCGGGAGCGGTTCCGCAGAAGCCCGGTTCGGGAACCCTGCCGCTGCCCGGAGTGGCCGCCGATATCGTGGACTTGAGTGGATACGAAGTTGGGCCGGATAAGGAAGGTTTTCTGATTATCCGGCGCCCGTGGCCAGGGATGATTCGCGGCATTTGGGGCGATCCGGAGCGCTACAAGCAGCAATATTGGAGCCGCGTCCCCGGGGCGTATTTTGCCGGCGACGCCGCGCGGCGCGACCAGGACGGCTACTTCTGGATTCTGGGACGGGTCGATGACGTCATGAACGTCAGCGGTCATCGCTTGAGCACCATGGAAGTGGAAAGCGCGCTGGTGAAGCATCCCGCCGTCGCCGAGGCAGCGGTGGTGGGCAAGCCTCATGAAATCACCGGGCAAGCGGTGTGCTGCTTCGTAACTCTCAAGAAGGGCGATTGGAGCCACCAGCAGCTTGGGCAGGAACTGCGCCAGTGGGTGGCGCACGAAATCGGAGCGTTCGCGCGTCCCGAGGAAATCCGCTTCTCCGACGCGCTTCCCAAGACGCGCAGCGGCAAAATCATGCGCCGCTTACTGCGCGAGATCGTGACCAATCATTCCGTTTCGGGGGACGTTACTACGCTCGAAGATTTGAGCGTGGTGACGCGGCTCTCTGCCCAGCAGGAAGAGGAGTAACTTGGAGCCCTCGCGCCGCTCGCTCCTGCGTTGGATTCCAGTATCCTTATCGATACCCGCTATGGCCGCGCCCGCCGATTCCTCCATTCGATCGTTCAAGGTCGCCATCCCGCAAAAGACCATCGACGGGATCGTGGCGCGCGTGCGGAGCGCGCACTGGCCGGACGCATTGCTTGGCAGCCCCTGGCAATACGGCGCCGACTGGGCCTACATGAAAGAACTGGCGGACTATTGGACCTCGCGCTTCGACTGGCGCAAGGCGGAAGCCAAGCTCAACGCTTTTCCCCAGTTCAAGGCTCAGGTAGACGACTACGAGATCCACTTCTATCATGTACGCGGCGCTGGACCTCGCCCCGTGCCCATCGTTCTGACGCATGGCTGGCCCGGTTCCGTGGTGGAATTCCTGGATGCCATCGGTCCGCTCACCGATCCTGTGAGATACGGCGGGGCTGCGCAGGATTCCTTCGATATAGTGATCCCCTCGCTGCCCGGCTTTGGATTTTCTTCGAAACCGAAAGGCAAACCGATCGGGCCTGTGACGATCGCCAGGCTCTGGCGCAAGCTGATGACAGAACTCGGCTACGAGCGCTTCGGAGCACAGGGTGGGGATTGGGGACAAGCGGTGACCATCCAGCTCGCGCTCCAATTTCCCGAATCGCTGATCGGCATTCATTTAAACGGCGCCGGCGGGCGGCCTTTGCCTGAATCGGAACAGACCGAGGAAGAGCGCGCCTGGGTAAGGCAGGCGGCTGCGTATCGGCAGGCTGAGCTCGATTACTTCGGCGAACAATCGCGCAAGCCGCAAACGGTGTCGTTCGTTCTTTCGGACAGTCCTCTGGGATTAGCAGCGTGGATCGTGGAAAAGTTCAAGGTTTGGAGCGATTCGGCCGACGGCATCGAGCATGCGTTCAGCAAAGACCAGCTTTTGACGAACGTGATGCTGTATCTGGTCAGCGGCACGACGGGATCGGCGGTCTGGATTTATCGCGGCAATGCCGACGAACAGGGCGCTTTCCGGGGCAAGATCCAGGTTCCCACCGGGGTTGCGGCGTTTCCCAAGGAGATGCCGATTTTCCTTCCTCCGCGGCGATTCCTGGAACAGGATTTCAATCTGATCCACTCTACGCAAATGCCGCGCGGCGGGCATTTCGCCTGTTTGGAGCAGCCGCAACTGTTCGTCGAAGACGTGCGGGCGTTCTTCCGGAAAATCAGAACTTGACGCACTCAGCTTCCGTATAAGGGATTAGCGTACAATCCAGAAAGGAGGAGCCATGAAAGCTCGAATATGGCTGATTGCATCGGTATTAGTAGGCAGCGCTATCGCCGCCGACGTTCCGCAGGTGACGTTTCACAAAGACGTCCTGCCAATTCTCGAGCGGCACTGCCAGACCTGCCATCGGCCCGGCAACATCGCGCCGATGTCGTTTCTGACCTATCAGAGCACGCGCCCGTGGGCCAAGGCGATGAAGACGGCGGTGGTGACGCGGAAGATGCCGCCCTGGTCCGCCGATCCGCAATACGGACATTTCTCCAACGATCCATCGCTCTCCGCCAGCGAGATCGACACGATCGCGAAATGGGCCGATAGCGGCGCTCCGGCGGGCGATGAAAAGAACGCTCCGCCGCCGGTTCAGTGGCCCGCCAACGGCTGGAACACGCCGCCGGACATCGTGCTGAATGGCGTTCCCTACACCGTGCCCCCGCGTCCCAAGAACGACGTAATCGAGTGGATGACGCTGGTGACGCCGAGCGGATTCACCAAGGACACGTGGGTGACGTCGGTGGAGATCAAACCCAGCGAGTTGGCGGTGACACATCACATCTGCATTTCGTTCGTGCCGCATCGTCCCAATGTGCAGTACAACACGCTTCTGTGGCTAGACAAGCAGCGCGACGAAGCGGGAGTGGAAGTGGCGCCCGACGAGCGGCGGCGTGCCCAGCCCACAGCCGATGGCAAGGGCGTGACCGTGGCGGCGCGGGTGCGCACCAACGCCGGGCCGGGCGAAGGGGGCCGGGAGAATCGTGCCGGCGGCATGGGAATTGGCTTCACTTGCTATGTACCCGGACGGGCGCTCTCCGATTTCCGTCCATACCATTCAGCATTTCTGGTCCCCGCCGGATACGACGTCCAATGGACCATCCACTACACGCCGAACGGAACCGAACTGACCGACAAACCCGAAATCGGGCTCACCATTTCACAAAATCCGCCGGAACATCTGTTGATCGAGAGTTTCGGCGGCACCGATCCTGCCAAATTCGCCATTCCCCCCAACGACGGCAACTACGCGGTTGAGCCGTCGCAGGCTACGTTCCTGGTGGACGCCGAGTTGGTGTGGATGTCGCCGCATATGCACCTGCGCGGCAAAGACATGACCTACAAGCTCGTGTTTCCGGACGGTAAGGAGCAGGTCATCCTGGACGTCCCGCACTATGACTTCAACTGGCAGCTCGGGTACTCGTTGGCTCAGACGATCAAGATTCCGAAAGGCACCAAGCTGATCGTGACGGGGCACTACGATAACTCGACCAACAACAAGTTCAATCCGGATCCGGCCCGGACAGTTTATATAGGCAACATGACCTGGGAGGAGATGTTCGCTCCCTTCTTCGCGATTACCGTGGATAAGAGCGTGGATCCGACCAAGGTCCTGTTCATTCCGTTTACGGCGGCGGACGGCGCCTGACGATGAATACGGGGAGATTTGCGCCCGCGCTGGGCTTTCTGATTGGCGCGGCGGCCTTCGCTCAGGGATACCTGAGCGGCCCCGCGCTGAATAAGAAAATCGTTACCGATTTCTACCGGCTGGTCTTCGAACCTCGTAATCCCGATCTCATCGACCAGTTCATCGCGCCCGATTTCGTGGAGCATAATCCGGGCATTCCCGGCGGCCGCGACGAACTGGTGAAGTTCATCAAGAGCCTGCCCCGCCCGGCGAGCGACGATGTCGGGCAGGAGATGAAGAATCCACCTGCTTACATCGTGGCGGAAGGCGATCTGGTGACCTTCATCTTCAAACAGCCAACGCCGGATCCAAAAGACAAAACCAAGATCTACGACCGCTTCACGTTCGACTTGTTCCGTATCAAGAATGGAAAGATCGTGGAGCACTGGGACGGCGCCACGAGGTAGGACGGCGGGGGCGGGCTTCGGCCCGCGCGAGGCTCGCTCCGTGTGGAGATTGTGATCGCGGAGCTTCGGATCGCTAAAGATCTTGCTTCCCTGTAAATATCCCAAGCGATCAGATTCGAAAGCAGGGTGGCCTTGCCAGCGCCGGTCGCGCCGAAGGTCGCCATATGCTTCTGCCCGCACGTCAGGCAGGATCATCAGAGGCTCGCGGTATTAAAGACGCCCTCCTCGACGCCGATGAGGAACGAATCGATCATGGCGGGTGGTTTGTTGATTGTACGGCGGAACTGCGGGTGCGGCAATCGATTGGCAGCCGGTGGCGCGCAGTCCGTTGACGAATTGCCCACATCTGATATCGTTAAGATGAAAGTCGAGACTGAAGACATTCGTAATTGGGTATTATGACCGTCGCTGTCAAAAATAAGCCGCCCGTTGTCGTTCCAGAGACTGCGCTGCGCCGTGCGGGTTTTAAGCGCGGGCAGGAGCTTGAGGTAAGGGCGTCGGGCGGCGTAATCACAATTCTTCCGAAACTCCCCAGTGCGGAGGACGAGTACACACCCGAGCAGCGGCGCATCATTGATGCTCGGCTCGCCGAAGGCCTAGATGACATCAAAACGGGGCGCGTTCACGGTCCTTTCACCGCGAAGCAAGCTGCTGGGTTCGTCGAGCGTGTGGTCGCTCAGCGGGCGGGGAAAAAAAGCAAGCACCGGCGTCGATGAAGGTTGTCCTGTCGGATCGCGCTGCGATTACGATCGCCGACGCTCCGCGCTCAGTAAGAGAAGCATTTTATAAGCAACTGGCGTTTTTGGAACGCGACATCCATCATCCTTCGCTTCGCGCCAAGAAATATGACGAGAGGCGAAGGATATCTGGCAAGCTCGCGTAACCCAGAATTGGCGGTTCTACTTCAATATCGTGGATGACACCTACCTGATTCGCGAAGTCATGGCGCATCCCAAGTGAGGCTCGCGCTTGCAGGGGCGCGGGGACGTGCTCCATCAGTAACGATAATGGTCCGGCTTGTAGGGACCCTCGACCGGCACGCCCAGATAATCGGCCTGCTTCGTGGAGAGAGTGGTCAGCTTTACGCCGATTTTTTCTAGGTGCAGCCGGGCGACTTCCTCGTCTAATTTCTTCGGCAGCGTATAGACTCCGATCTTGTAATTGTCCTTGTTGCTCCAGAGGTCAAGCTGCGCCAATGTCTGGTTGGAGAAGCTATTGCTCATGACGAAGCTCGGATGGCCAGTAGCGCAGCCAAGGTTCACCAGCCGTCCTTCGGCCAGCAGGAAGATGCTGTGGCCGTCCGGGAATGTGTACATATCCACCTGCGGCTTGATATTCAACTTTTTCACACCCGCCGCGGCGTTGAGCGGGTCCACTTGAATCTCGTTGTCGAAGTGGCCGATGTTGCAGACGATGGCCTGATCCTTCATGTGCGTCATGTGATCCAGCGTGATGATGTCCAAATTGCCGGTGCAGGTGACGTAGATGTCGCCACGGCCGAGAGTGTCTTCCACGGTAGTGACTTCGAATCCTTCCATAGCAGCCTGTAAGGCGTTGATAGGATCGATTTCGGTCACCACCACGCGCGCGCCCATGCCCCTCAGCGAATGCGCCGATCCCTTGCCGACGTCGCCATAACCGCAGATCACGCACACTTTGCCCGCCACCATCACGTCCGTGGCGCGCTTGATACCGTCGGCCAGCGATTCGCGGCAGCCGTATAAATTATCGAACTTCGATTTGGTGACCGAGTCGTTCACGTTGATGGCGGGAACCAGAAGCTTGCCCTGCTCCTGCATTTTGTAAAGGCGATGCACTCCCGTGGTGGTCTCTTCCGAGACTCCGCGCCATTCCTTGACGATGCGGTGCCAGTGCTGCGGGTTTTCCGCGTAGACATTGCGCAATAGATCCTTGACGACTCTTTCTTCCTGGCTCCCCGAGGGAGTATTCACCCAATCGTCGCCTTCTTCAAGTTGATAGCCCTTATGGATCAAAAGCGTAACGTCGCCGCCATCGTCAACCACTAACTCAGGCCCTTTGCCGTTGGGATGGCTGATAGCGCTGAGTGTGCATTGCCAATATTCCTCGAGGGTTTCGCCCTTCCAGGCGAACACGGGCACGCCGGCAGCGGCGATGGCGGCCGCGGCGTGATCCTGGGTCGAAAAGATGTTGCAGCTCGCCCAGCGGACCGTCGCGCCCAAATCCACCAGGGTCTCGATCAGGACCGCGGTTTGAATCGTCATGTGCAGCGATCCGGTGATGCGCACACCCTTCAGTGGCTTCCCCGGCGCATACTTTTGGCGGATAGCCATCAGGCCGGGCATTTCGTGCTCGGCGATGGAGATTTCCTTGCGGCCCCAGTCGGCCAGGCTCAGGTCGGCGACCCGGTGCTCGGTGGCCAGGCTATTTAGAGTGGCAGTACTCATTCAGTCTCCTAAGGTTGAAAAATGCGGATACGTCGATATATTAGCATCCTAGCAATTATTGCAGCCCGCATTTCGCTGGAGACGTTTTCGGAGGCCGGACTTTTAGTCCGTTGCGTCAGCTCGTAAACGATTGATTTAATTGTTGGTTACATTTCTGAAATATGGAACTGTGTACGCGAGCGAGCGTTCACATCAGCCGCTCGGGAATCCGAACATCAACCACGACTGGTTGGCTACCCAATGCGGGTATAGCTCTGTCATCTGATCGAACAGCTCCTGGTCGGATGTCGCGGTTTTCTGCAGCCGATCAAAGTCCAGCAGATAGCGCTTAGTGTCCTGGATCGCCGACGGTGAGTCGGGCGCACCAGGCTTCTTGTGACCGGCAACAACAATTGCTGGCTTCAGCGCTGCCAACCGGTCCAGGGCCGTGACCCAGTTCTTCCGGCTCTCGGGGGTGGTGTCGCCGACGTACATGTGGCACTGGTTGTACACCACGTCGCCAGCGACGACCAGGCCGATCGATGGAACGTATAGAGACGTCGTATCGGGACTATCGGTGTGGCCCTGCTCGATGATGCGCAATTCCCGGCCCTCGAGAGTGAACGTGTCGTGCGCATAGGGCTGAGGTGCAACCACTTTAGTGGCCACTTGCCCAGGAAACAGCCGGCGGGCTAACCGCTCCACCGGGGGTGTGAAGGACATCCGCATGGCGTCCATTGTCTTCGGGGTTGCTATCGCGCGAGCACCCGGGAAACGGTCGAGCAGAATGCTCAGACCGTAGAAGTGGTCGAAATGGCCGTGCGTGATATAAATGGTCTCCAGGTTGCGGTTGTGCAGCGCAACCCAATCCGCGAGAGCC
>DATDGT010000250.1:0-19032 GCA_036521975.1 Bryobacteraceae bacterium | reverse complement strand
CCCCTCCAGCAACGCGCCTTCTCCCTGCTCGGCATCCGCGTCGGCTTGGCGCCTCGTAGTCAGTAGCCTCCGGGCCGTTTCCGGCTAAGTGCCAGCAGTGTCTTCAATTTAGCCTCAGCAGGCCGTGGAACTTCGGGCTAGCCAAGAACGACGGGCAGGCCGTGTACTGGTATCGCAAAGCAGCGGAGGGTGGCAGCCCCACAGGCATGGGTGGGGGAGGGACTGGAACTGGAGAACTAGGAAACCAGGAGAACTACTTTGGATTCTTTGCATTGACAACATTGCACGGACACCTTACACTAAAATCCTACTCCTAGAGGGAAAGGGCTTAAGAAGCTCTAAGGGCTCCAGGAGGACGTATTTCTTCGCGTTGAATTCCAATCCCATGGGACTCTCATGGCGGCAGCTTGTCCAGTTAGCAAGATCCGCGTCAAGGAGCAGCCCGGAGGCCAATCGGCCAAACGCAGGCGGCTACCCAGAAGCCAAAATTGACACGGTGGAGCGGATCGTCAATTCAATCGCAGCGGCCCGCTGCACGGCGGTGAGGGTTCTCCTGGTAATTATGCATTCCTGCAGGGCCGTTGTTTCGATAAGCGTGCCTCCCGGTTGGGGAGCCGGAAAAAGATCCGTGGCTGTAGTCACCTCGCCGTGCCGTCCAATTGCGTGGTGCGCGATCTCTCGGTGCGATGGTTCCGGGCGTTCCCGTCGAAAAATAAGATGGCGAAAGTGTTTTTCTGATATTCTAAATGTCGGAAATAAGTGCAAATGGCGTCCTGCTTTTGGCGTCTTTGCTTAGTAATTGCCGTTGCGGTGGTGATAGCGCGTCCCTCGGCCACCATCCGAACCGGATCGCCCGAATCCGGTTGGTACAAAGCAAAGCTATCGCAAGCTCTGGCCAAGTCGGCCCACCCCAAGATCGCAGCGGGCGATTACACCGCTGCTGAAGAAATCTTCGCGCTCGGCGTTCGCCTGGCTCAGGAGCGGAAGGACCGAGTCGCCCTCGCCCGCTATCTTTCCGGGGTCGCGGGCGCCCGCCACGCCAGGTTCGAATATCAGAACGCTATGAAGGCCTACCAGGAATCCAGGGAGATCGCGGAAAGCGCCGGCGACTGGCTCGATCTGGCCGCGGTGGATCTCAATCTCTCGGCCCTCTACGAAGAAGTGTGGGACCTGGACTCCGCCTGGCGCGCGGCCCAGGAGGGCTTGGCTGCGGCGCGGCGCGAGCCCACCGCCTATTATCAGCCGGCGCTTTTGGTGCAGGTCGCCCGGCTTTCCGCGGAGCGGTTCACGCCTCAAGATGCCGTTCCCACGCTGCTCGAAGCTATCGATTCCGCGCGCCGCAACCAGCAGGTTTCCCTCGAGGCCCAGGCCTGGAGTTGGCTCGGGCGCGAATATCTCGACGGCGGGGATCTAAAGTCCGCCGAGGAGCCGTTCGAGCGCGCATTTTACCTGCGGCGATGGTTCATGAAGCGCGACTTAGGATTGTCTTACATCGATCTCGGAGAGCTGCGTCTTCGCCAGGCTGAAAACTGTCCACCGGGGCCTGATCGGGAAGCTCGGCTCAGGGAAGCGGAAATCTTCACGCAGCGCGCCGAAGACGAAGAGCGGCGCGGCGCCGTCGATATCGAACGCCTCCGGCTGCGTCAGCAGCTAGGCCGGATCCGGCTGGCGCGCGGCGATGTTCCAGGCGCGCTCGAAGAATTGGGCGCGGCGGTGGAGCTCGCCAGCGTTTGGCGCGGCGGCGTTCCCCCCTCCTTCACTTCCCTAGGCGGCGCAACCGCGGAAATCGAGGATCAGGTTTTGGACGAATTTATCGAAACGGCTGCGGATTACGGCCTCAAAACTCACAGTGAGCGTTGGATTTCCGAAAGTTTTCTTGCCCGGGAGTTAAGCAGGGCCGCTAATCTTGGCAGCGGCCGGGCCCTTGCCAATGCTATAAGAAACCGCCTTCCGGCACAATTCTGGACGGTTCTGGGCCAGCTCCGCTCAGAAGAAACGCATCTGCACGGCTCAGAGCATGGGGAAAGTGCCGCCGCGAATCGTTTTCGTCTGGAGCTTGCTGCAATGGAAGCTGAGGCTGGTTTTGGATTAAATTTCGAAAAGTCGGAGAATTTTCGCACCGAAAGATCACTAGTACAGTACCAGGGTGGATTAAGAGATTCTGTGGTCCTCCTCAGTTTCCATCTAGGAACCCGGCAGTCGTTTCTCTGGGCGGCGACACGGAACTCCTTAAGCGTTTACCGCCTTCCACCGAAAGACCAGATCGGCGCGATGGCCGCGCGCTTTCGCCGGCTGATCGAGACTGGCAGTGCGATGACTCGCCCGGAAGATAAACGGCTCGCCGAGGATTTGTATACGGTGCTGTTTGGACAACTGAATCCGCGAGAGGCGGGAAAGCCGGAATGGCTCGTTTCGCCGTCCGACGAGTTGTTGCAGTTGCCCTTTGCCGCGCTGATGGTTCCGGGACAAGCGGGCAGGCCCGAGTCCGTTGCGCGCGATCAACAAGCGCGCAGGCGCGAGTCCGTTGCGCGCGATCAAGAAGAGACGTTCTACCTGGCCGAGCTTCACTCGGTCGAGATTGCCTCGGGAGGGCCTTCGCTCTCCACGCCATCGGGGACGCCATCGGAGACAAAGACACGATTTCTGGGAGTGGGCGATCCCATTTACAACCAGGCTGATTCGCGCCTGGCTACCACGCACACTTGGTTCTCGGGCCTGTGGCCCTTCGGGAAGTTGCATTCAGGCGAGGACCAATTGAATCGCCTACCGGGCAGCGGCTTCGAGGTCGAGTCGAGCGCAAAGGAATGGCAACAATCAACGGTCCTGGAAGGCGCCAATGCCCGCAAGCAGCGCTTTCAACAGGCGCTGAACACGGCCCCGTCGGTGATTCATCTGGCGACGCACGTCCTCACCTCGGGCGCAGGAACCAACGAAGCCTTCCTCGCGTTTGGCCTCGACGCCGGCGGACGCGTGGAGCTTATGGGGACCTCAGAAGTGGCCATGCTCAGTGTTCCGGGTTCCTTGGTGGTGATGACCGGCTGCGAAAGCGCGGGCGGCGACCAGCGAGCGGGGATCGGGTTGGAGAATCTGGCTCGAGCCTGGACGCTGGCGGGCGCCAGTGCGGTTATCGCAACCGAGTGGCCGATGAAAGATTCCCGTGGCGAATTCCTGCGGCAATTCTACCGGAATCTTCCCGGCCAAGCGCCCGCCGAAGCCCTGCGCCAAACGCAAGCGGCCATGATTCACTCCGGCGGGGGCCCGGACGTGTGGGCGTCGTATCAGATCTATCGGGGAGGAGAGTGATGGCCAGATCCTCCAAATCCACTCCTGGCGTGGCTCCGCCGCCACCCTCCGATCCCTACATCGACCCCGACTCCGAGGTCTACGCCGGCTTCGTGGATCTGGTGGCGCGCATCCGTTCGGGACAAACCGAGGGAATCACCGAGTTGTATGAGATCTTCGTCACAGGAATCCGATTCTACTTGTGCCGCCAACTAGGAGCGCAAGAATTGGAGGATAAAGTCCACGACACTTTCCTGACTGTGCTGCAGGCGATCCAACGCGGCGAGGTACGCGAGCCGGAGAGGCTGATGGGATTTGTACGCACTGTGGTGCGGCGGCATGTGGCGGCGCACATCGAGAAGATGATGACAGTGCGCCGCGATCAAACCGGGTTGGATCCCAATATACGAGTAGCGGATCCTCACGACAATCCGGAGGAGAAGGCCGCGCGCCACCAGCGGCTCACATTGATTCGTCAGGTGCTGGCCGAGCTTGACGAAAAAGACCGGGAGGTGCTAAAGCGATTCTATCTTTACGAACAGAGCCAGGAGCAGATTTGCGAGGAAATGGAGTTGACCGAGACTCAATTCCGGCTGTTGAAGAGCCGCGCGAAGGCGCGCTTCGGGGAATTGGGGAAAAAGAAACTTGCCAACAAACAGAATGCTAATATTGCAATGAGAATTTCGGCTAGTTCAGCCCACTAAAATGGCGACTGCCCCTGTAGGCAGTACAGCCCTCCCCGGGACTGTAGAAAGGATGTGGTGCCAAAAGGGTTGTCGTTTAAATCTCACCCTTCCGAGGACCTCCTGGAGGAATATGCGTTTCAGCGTCTAGCAGGGGAGCAAGTGGCTCCCCTCGAAGAGCATCTGTTGGCGTGCTCGAGCTGCCAGGAGGCGCTGGCAGAAATCGATGAATACCTGGTTTTGATGAAGCGGGGAACGGCCCAAACGGCGGTGTCTCCGGCTCGCGAGCCGCGAAGGTCGTGGTGGCGCGGCTGGATGCCGAACCGGATGCCGAACTTGGCGCCCGCCTTCGCGGCGAAATGGGCGCACAACTGGGCTTGGACCGCGGCGGGCGCGGTGGCATGCCTGGCTGCGGCGATCTTGTTGAGTCACCGGCCGGTTCCCATCGCGCCGGTTCCCATAGCGCTAGTGTCGTTTCGCGGCAGCGAGACTATTACAGCTCCCCGCGGAGCCCCGCTCGAGCTTCAACTGGACCCCGGAGATTCCTCCTCCCCGGCGGATTATCGTATCGAGATCGTAACAGCTGCCGGAAAGCGAGTTTGGAACGGCGAGGCCAAACTGAAGCCGCCGGCAAGCGGCGGCGGGCTCGCCAACGGCAAATTGGAAGCCGCCAAATTGGAAGCGGATGTCACGCCGGGTCTTGGAAAGGGCCTCTACTGGGTCCGGCTTTACGAATCGGAGAAGCTCCGCTCCGAGACCGGGCTTCTAATCCAATGAAGGGCTATCGAACCTGGGTCGCGGATGCGCCTCAGTCATGCGGGCCCGGCCCCGGGGCCGCAGGCTGGGGCGTGAACTTATCCTCCGGCAGTGGATCCGGCGTGGGATCGGGCGTGTCGAAGATAATCGAAGATTCCGTGGTGAACTTGCGGTAGAGGCGGAATTCGATATTGTTTTTGGTCAGCATGCGGTCGTCCTTCGAGCGCAGCTCAACTCGCAGCGGCAGCACGAATTGCTTGCCCGAGATATTCTGGAAATCGTAGTCCAGCGTTAACCCCACCTGCTGAATGCGAAAATCCGCGGGGATGGTGTCGCAATCCATGGTGATCTTCATCACGCGCCCGGTCTCCGTGTCCGCGTAAATCTGCCCGTGATATCCGCTGATGATTTCGCGGCCCGATTGCTCATCCAAAATCGAATATCTCGATCGCGATTGCTCCACGCGGAAATCCAGAACGTACATCACCCGGTCGTGCAGCTTGGTCCAATGACTCCATTGAAAGTCCGCTTCGGTCGCCGGATCGAAAATCGCCGCCAGCATGCTGCCGAATTCGCCGGATGACGACACGCCTCCTAGTTTTTGGTGGCTCTCATTCACCGCCGGCTTGTTGTTCACCGCAACCACTTTGTAATCCTCGTGCCCATCCACGTAGGCTAAGTGTTCCTGGATCGTGTCCTGGAGAACCCAGTTCTCTTTTAACGACGGGTCCACGAAGCGCCGCGTCACCTGAGTGCACAAAAAATTCGGGAGACTCTTGGTGTAGTTGAGCGCGTTCTCGCGAACGTCGCTTAGAATACGCTGGAACTCCTCCGGGCCCGGGGGCGACACGACTACGGCCGGCGCTTTAGCGACTGCTGCCGGAGGCGGAGGCGGAGGCAGCGAGGCGGTCGAGTCGGTCAGAGTCCGCAAAGCCGAGACCGTCCTGGGGCCCGCGCCCAGGTTTCGCAATTGCTCCACGGTCGCGTCGTCCAGACGGTTGGTGAGTTTGATCTTTCGCACGAAATCGGAAACTTTGCGGTCGTCGTTTCTCTGCTGAATCGCGCTCTTGATGAAGTCCACCAATTCAGCGACTGTCATCTGGCGCTGGCCATAGGCCGCTACGGAAAACAGAACGAGTGCACATGTCAATCGTAGCCGGGTCATAGTTCTATTTTGACGCTTTTTGGGCTCCGCGCCGAAACCGGGTTTCTAGTCCAGTGAAGTTCACGGCCGTGGAGGGCGGGCTTCAGCCTGCGCGAGGCTTCAGCCTCGCTCGTCCAGCGGGACTCAAGTCCCGCGCGGACTAAAGTCCGCCCCCCAAACGCGTCTCTCAGTTATGAGGCCCCGGCCCAGGGGCTGCAGGCTGGGGCGTGAACTTATCCTCCGGCAGCGGGTCCGGCGTTGGATCGGGCGCGTCAAAGGTAATCTGAGACTCGGTGGTGAACTTGCGGTAGAGGCGGAATTCGATATTGTTCTTGGCCAGCATGCGGCCTTCCTTCGAGCGCAACTCGACTCGCTCCGGCAGCACGAATTGTTTACCGGAAATATTCTCGAATCCGTAGTCCAATGTTAACCGCACCTGCTGAATGGGAAAATCCGCGGGGATGGTGTCGCAATCCATGGTGATCTTCATCACGCGCCCGGTCTCCGTGTCCGCGTAGATCTGGCCGTGATAGCCGCTGACGATTTCGCGCCCCGATGTCTCATGCAAAATCGAATATCTCGATCGCGATTGCTCCACGCGAAAATCCAGAACGTACATCACCCGGCCGTCCACCTTGGCCCAGCGATTCCATTGAAAGTCCGTTTCGGTCGCCGGATCGAAAATCTCCGCCAGCATACTGCCGAATTCGCCGGAAGACGACACGCCTCCTAATTTCGAATGGGTCTCATTCACTGCCGGCTTGTTGTTCACCGCAATCACTTTGTAATCCTCGCGTCCATCCACGTAGGCCAGGTGTTCCTGGATCGTGTCCTGAAGAATCCAGCTCTCTTTTCCCGACGTATCCACAAAGCGCCGCGTCACCTGATTGCACAAAAAATTAGGGAGACTCTTGGTGTAGTTGAGCGCGTTCTCGCGAACGTCGCTTAGACGACGCTGGAACTCCTCCGGACCCGGGGACGAAACCACCACGGCCGGTGCTTTAGCGGCGGCTGCCGGCGGAGGAGGCGTAGGCAGCGAGGCGGTCGAGTCGGTCAGAGTCCGCAAAGCCGAGACCGTCCTGGGGCCCGCGCCCAGGTTTTGCAATTGCTCCACGGTCGCGTCGTCCAGACGGTTGGTGAGTTTGATGGTTCGCACGAAATCGGCGACTTTGCGGTCGTCGTTTTTCTGCTGAACCGCGCTTTTGATGAAGTCCACTAATTGAGCGACTGTCATCTGGCGCTGGCCATAGGCCGCTACGGAAAAAAGAACAAGTGCACATGTCAATCGTAGCCGGGTCATAATTCTATTTTCACGCTTTTTGGGCGCGTTTCAACCTCGCCCCCAGACTCCCTTCCATTTCCTCACCACCAACTCCGCCAAACTCAACGCCACGGCCAACGCGAGCAGACCGGGCCACAACTGCATGTTGGTGGTCAACCCGCGAGGCCCGGGTTCAAAGACCGCGCCCGGGCTGGGGTTGTAACGGCCGCCCGTAAATTCGGCCACCTGCTTCAAAAGCGCGGCGTCGGAACCGTAATCTTCCAACTCCGCTTCGGGGCGGTAGAATCCGGTTTCGGGAAACGCGCGCGATTCCTCCAGCGGGCGCACGCGAAACAATCCTTCTCGCGAGCCGATCGCCAATCTTCCGCGAAACGTTCCTACGGCGACTTTCTTCACCGGAATCGGCTTCTGGAATCCATCCGGTCCGAACACGAAAATCTCCGGAATCTTGGCCGGTTCGGTCACGTCGCGCCCCAACCGGTAATCGACCACCAATTCGCTGTCCGCGCTATCGAAGCTGACCACGGCTTCGCCGGGATCGGAACGCGGCAAGAGATCGCGCGCGACATTGGTCCAGAATTTGTCGTAGCCTTTCCAATTCACCCATTCGGCGGCCCATCGCGATTTGGCGTCCGACGTAAACACGGCCGAACGGCCCAAACCGTACTGCCATCGCACCAGCAGCGGCTCCTTGCGATCGATCCGCAGAATCGTCTCGGCCGATGGCTTGGCGATGAACCGCACATAGCCCTTGAGCGATGGGGCGCTGTCGATCTCCACCCCGTCCAGAATCTCGGCACGCTTTACCACTTCGGCCGGCATTTGCTTTTCCACGGCGGTTGAGCCGGTGTGCTCCAACACGTCGTGCAGCAGAATCTGCTCGAGCCCTTGCGGCTCGTTGAGGAAATACGATTTTCCTCCGGCGAACTGCGCGATTTTTTCCAGATACGAGCGGTTCACGTCCTGACCCAAGCCGACCGTGGAAATAGTCACCTTGCGATTGTTGGCCTGGCGCGCGGTATCGAAGCTGTCGCCCTCTTCGGAGATTCCATCGGTCAGCAGCACGATATGGCGGTAGGTGGCCTGGGTGGGAAGCACGCGCTGAAAGGCTTCCGCAAGCGCGGGCGCGATCTGGGTGCCTCCGTCGGGGCGGATTCCCGCGATCATGCGTTTAATCGCCGCGCGGTCTTCGGCATGCCGCATGGTGACCGCCCATTCGAAGCTGTTATCGAAAATGAGAACGCCTACCGTATCGATGGGGCGCAGGTTTTCCACGACGCCTGAAGCAGCGGCGCGCGCAAGCTCGATTTTTCGTCCTTCCATCGAGGAGGATTTATCGATGATGAGCACTACCGCGGTGCCTTCCGGCGATCGCGGCGGCGCAAGCGTGGCCGGTAGAGCGCGATTCAAGGCGTCTTCCCGATTCTTGTCCTGTTCGAGGTAGACGTTATGCTCGCCGGCGATGACCAAAACGCCGCCGCCCTGTTTCTCGTACGACTCGAGGTCTTCCTTGAACGCGGTGGGCGCGCTTTCCAGATCCCAATTGTTGAAGATCGCCAACTGAAAATCGTTCCAATGGATCTGCGAGATATCGTGGGCTGGGGTGACTTCGAACTGCGCCGCGGTGAGCGCTTGCGGCAGGTGGGAATCGAGTTCCGGCGGATCGCCCGTCACATAGAGAACTCTGGGACGGCGCAGGGTCACAGCTTGCTCAATGCGGAGATCGCCGCCGTCTTCGGAGTGGATCAAAATCGAGAGGTCCAGGGCGCCCGGCGTATTGAGGCTGGTGTGCAAGCGCACGCTGTTAGAGCCGGCCTGAAGCGGGGCTCGCATCCGGCCGAGCGACTTGCCTTCCGCGGCAAGCTCGATTTCGGCAGCCGCCGCCCGAGGCGCCGACACATCCAGATCGATAGGAAATTGCTCTCCGGTGAAGGCCATCGAGGGTAAGCTTACCGATTCCAGCCGGAGCGCGGGGCGCGTGCGTCCGGCGAGCGGAAAGGTATCGATGGGAATCCCAAGCTGCTGCGCCTGCCAAGCCGCGCGCGTGATGCTGCCCTTATTCTCGCGGCCGTCGGAGATCAGCGCGACGCGAGGCACCAGACCGCTGGGAAGCGAGGCGATCGCTTCTCGCACCGCCGCTTCCAGATCGGTGGCGCGGCCGGCTTCGCCTGCCGTCTTCCGCAGAACCCAGCGCTGCGATTCGCCGCGGTCCAGATCGCGGGTGGAGCGGGCGAAGGGGATCAGGCGCATCCAATGACGGCCTTGCGCGTCGTGCATCGCACGCGATAGCCGCGACGCGTTCTCCAGATCCGCCTGGGAGATGCTGGCCGAGGTGTCCACCAGAACCGCCACGGCGACTTTGGTTTGCCGCACGCTGAGCTTTGGTTCGGCGAGCGCCAGGAGAATCGCGGCCAGAGCCAGGGCCTTCAACGCCAGGGCCAGCCGCCGGCGCGTGCGCCCCCACTCCCATGCAGCCCACGCCAAAGGCAGCCAGGCGACCGCTAACACCCATTCACGATCGAACGTCACTTCCCATTCCCTGGCGCGTCATTTCCTGGCGCCTTAGGAGGCCGCGGTTCTTTTTCAGGTGCTGGGGATCCGGGCGATCGAGGCTCGGAACGCTTGTCCAGCTTTAGGTTGATGGTGGGATTTTTGCGCGAATCGAAAGTGCTGAGGGTCCGCTCGCGACTGCTGAAACCATTCATCTGAGCCTTTACTTCATAGTCCGTGTCCGTCTTCAGTCCGGAGAAATGGTATGCGCCATCGTCTTTGGTGATGAAGGAGCGAATTTGAAGCGTATGCAGGTCCTTCAACTGAACCACCGCTCCCACCGCGGGATTGTCGTCGGCATCGCTGACCAAGCCTTGCAGCGTCCGCGTGTTCTCGTCTTCCTTGTCCTTTTTCTTCTGGCCCGCCAGGGAGAGCGCGCACAGCGCCGCCACAGAAAGAATCAGGACCCATTGGGGCGTGGAACGCACTTCACTCTTTCTCTTCCTCGTCCTCCTCATCCTCATCCTCATCCTCGTCGTCCTCGTCCTCGTCGTACTCTTCGTCGAGCTCCTCGTCTTCGAGGTCTTCCTCGTCCTCGTCGTCGTCAGGGCTCAGCTCCAGCGGAGCAAGGCTGCTCACGGTCAGGCTCGCGCCGCACTGTTCGCAGGTGAGCGGGTCGCCTTCGTCCAATTCCTCTTCGTCCACATCCAGCGCTTCGTTGCAAAGCGGACAAGTCACCATTCCATCCTCCTGGGGCGAGCCTATCCCGCCGCCGGTGCTATACCCACCAACTTCAGAATACATTTTTACCATGAACGGAAGCCGCGTGAATCAGGCCGGCTGTAACAATCCGGCGGCGCGCTTCAAATCCCCGGGAGAAAGCGTCACCAGCGTCTTGTCCATGTCTTCCGCCGTTTCGATCATGCGCTTCAAATGGGTCGCCGCAAGCCTCATGCACCATGCGTCGGTAAGGGGATGGCCGAGCTCGTGGCTCACCGCCACAAGGTCCGGGTGGGGTAAGGCGATGATCTTTTCCAGTTTCGGCTCGCCTTCCGTCCACAAATAATAGTTCACGTCCACGGTATCGGCGTGACGGATAGAGATGCCGGTTTGATGCCACCGGAATTCCACTTCCCAGGTGCGGCCGAAGGGGTCCGGGCCGACGGTGAAGCGGCGGAAGTTCTCGGGCATGGCTTCAGCGTAGCAAACCTTACACTGAAGCCTGCCACAAGCATAATCGGTCCAATAAAAACTATCTATTGGTAATCTAACCGAAACGTCAGTATGATTTAACCCAAGCCCCGTTCGCTCGCCTGTCAGCCCTGTCGCTGTCCATCCAAACACAAAAGAGGATCTAATGGCCGATAACAAAGCACCCGAAATGCAAGCGACCTTAGGCTTGACGGGCTTGACGATGAACGCCATGGCGCTCATCGCTCCCGGAGCCTTCCTGTGGCTCACGTTTTTCATCCAAGCGACCGCCGGCAACACGACGCCCGCGATGTGGGCAGGCATTATCCTGGCCTTGCTCCTGTGCCTGGCAACCGCGGTCTGTTACGCGGAGTTGGCGAAATTGTACCCCGGCACGGGTAGTTCCTACTACTTCGCCGAACAATCGTTTCTGAATCACGAAACTGCGTGGAAGTACGCGAGGCTTTCGAAATTTATCGTGGGTTGGGGATCACACCTCTACTATTGGGTTTACCCCGGCGTGATGTGCGCGGTGATGGGTGTTTTGTGCGGGTATCTGGCCGGACAGATCTGGCCGAGCTTCATGAACGCTTCTCTCCCCGGCCCAGTGTTTATGAGCCTGGTGGCGATCGCGACGGCGTTCGGAGTCGCTTGGATCGCCTACAACGGCGTCAACGGTTCGACGGCGGTGAATATCGCCATCAACGTCGTTCAGATCAGCGCGCTGCTGTTTTTCTCCTTTACCGCGGTGAGCTATCGAATGAATCATCCTCCGGGAAGCGTCGCATGGAATTTCGATTCCAACTCGGGCCAGGCGTTCACGTATGAGTTCGCCACCGAGACGCAAACCGTGGATGGCAAACCTACCGATGTCATCTCGCGCGACAAGGACGGCAACCCGAAGCCGAAATTGGATGCCAATGGCCAACCGGTTCCGTTCAAAATCGACTATCCGTACAACGATGAGAAGGGGAATTTCCTGAGCCATGGCAATGCCGGCTCGGTGCTGGGCATGCACAACTTCGCCTGGATGTTTGTCCAGGGGACCATCGCCATCCTGATTCTGGTGGGATTCGAATCCGTCACCGCCATGGGCGGCGAGGCGCGAAACGCCAAGCGCGACGTGCCCATCGCGGTGATTACGTCACTTCTGGTGCAAGGAGCATTCTGTTACTTGATCGAGTATTTCTGCGCCAACTACTTTTTGAACAATGGCTACACCATGCAGAGCGCAACCGGGTCGGCGGCGCCGATCGGCGACATGATGATCATCATCGGTAATGCGCTGTTCGCCGGTCATGGAAAGGCGTTCATGCTGATCGAAGCTTTCACGGTGTTTCTGGCGATCATCGGCACGACGCTTTCCTGCATCAACACCGGAGCGCGTGTGACCTACGCCATGGGCAAGGACGAAGAATTGCCCGATCACTATGGCATGCTGCACAGCGAGAACCTGACGCCGCACCGTTCGATCTGGACGTTGGCGGTGATTTCGGCAATCGTCGGAGTGATCGCCGTCTCGGTGGCATTCGGCGACGGCTCCGCGCCCAAGGATCCTGACATTAAGGGCATACCGCAGGGACTGCTGTCGAGCTTCGGCTACACCACGCATGACAAGATGGCCGCGCTCCCGAACACGCTTCTCCTGATGACGCTGACTTCCAACTTCGGCACCTTCCTGCTCTACGGATTGAGCTGCCTGATTTGCATGGTGGGATTCCACAAGCACCCGCTGTACAATCCCGTGAAGCACACTCTCATTCCACTGTTTGGCGTGTTAGCCAATATCGGCTGCATGCTGGCGTATTTGATCCTGCCCTTTATGGGCTACGGCACCAAGATGGAGCCCTTCGGCGCGTTGGGATTGGCGGCGATATGGGCCGTTTACGGAGGAATCTTCTTCCTGCGCTCCAGTAAGGCCACGGGCCGGAGCACGCTAGTGGGCGAGCGGGACAGCGGCAAAGCGACGGCCTGAGCGTAAGGCAAGGGTGTGTTGCCGAACGTAAAACCACCCGCGGCTGCGCCCACGCTGGAGTTGGAGTTCGCGCTCCTCTCCGACCGTGGGCGCGTTCGCGGCCATAACGAAGATTTTGCTGGCCACGCTGCGCCCCAGGCGCCCGGACAAGGTTGGCTGTTCGCGGTAGCCGACGGCGTAGGCGGCCAGGAATTCGGCGAGGTCGCCTCGCGCACTGCCGTGGAGGCGCTGCTCGCCGGATATCGCGCCGCGGCCGCGGGCCAAGCCCATCTGGCGCTCCTTCCGCGCCTGGTGCAGGCGGCCAATATCCAAGTCTACGAAGCTGGACGCAACGGAGGACCGGGCGGCATCGCGATGGCCACCACCATCGTGGCCTGCGCCCTCCGGCATGACCGCGCCACGGTTGCGCATGTGGGCGATTCGCGCTGCTACCTGATCCGCCATAATCGCGCGATGTCGCTCACGCGCGACCACACCGTGGTGAACGATCAGGTCCGGCTGGGCGTGCTATCGGCGAGGGAAGCGGCCAAGGCCGAAACGCGGCATGTGCTCAGCCGCTCATTGGGACTCGATTTGTTCGTGAATCCCGAAGTGAGCGAGCACGTTGTTTTACCAGATGACGTATTGCTGCTGTGCTCGGATGGTTTGCACGGAGCGCTGGAGCCGCACGAGATTTCGAGAGCGGTCGGCAGGGGCGAAGGTTTGCAGGAGGCGGCTCGGGAGCTGGTGGATATGGCCAACGAGCGCGACGGGAGCGACAACGTCAGCGTGCTGCTGATTGGAGTTCGCAACGTCGAGCGGGTAGGGATGTATCGCGGCCGGCCGTATAAACTTCGCTAGCCTAACGGCGCGCTCTGGTTTAATCAGGCGGAAGAAAGTCGTCGTCCATCAGTTGATCGAAGCTGTATGGACACTCCGCGGGAAACGCTGACTGAGGCAGGCCGGTCTCAAAGGATGCCTGGCGCCTGGCGCGCGGATAAATCTGTCCAAAGGACTCCGCAGCCAGCCGCCGCAGGCTGGGTGATTGCTCGAAGATCTCCTCCAGCTCGGCTCTGGAATCGGCGATGCTGGCACTCCAGCTTGTAGTACGCCGATCCGGCTGGAACTGCCATTTCATTTGGTGCGTCATCAGCCGCCGAAGATAGCTTCGAACTTCGCGCCGGTCACGCTCACCCATGTCCGCGAGTTCCTCCGCAATGTGCGGAATATCGGCCGACTCGAGGCATCCCTGCCTCAGCAGTTCGGCATTGCGCTGCGTCCATTCGAAGAAATCAAGCTCGTACAGCTCCTGAACCTCCATGCCTCAATTGTACTGTGATAGCGCGATACTATTGAAGCGTGAAAGAGTTACGCCCGCTCACGCCGGAGGAGTTTTCGCGCGCAGAGCACCGGCTGCGCTCTCCGGCGCCCGGCAGCCGGATCGAAGCTGCGAAAAAGTACGGAATCGATCTGACCCTGCTGATCGAGCAACTGCGGCTGACTCCCGCCGAGCGGATTCGAACACTCGAGGCTGCCGCTAGCGCCCTCGAGCAACTTCGGGGAGCCGCGCGCCGGCGATCCTGATGGAATTGGAGAGGATGCTTGAAGCGCTCTGCGATTCCTCGGTGGAGTTTGTCGTCATCGGCGGAGTTTCCGGCGTCATTCACGGAAGCGCCCAGGTCACGCTCGACCTGGACATATGCTTCGCCCGTGATCTGCAAAATCTGAAACGGCTAGCCATGGCGCTGCGCCCTTTCCATCCCCGCCCGCGTGACTTTCCCGCCGGCTTGCCGTTTGTCTGGGACGAAACAACTTTGGCAAACGGAACCGTCTTTACCTTGAAGACCGATCTTGGCGACATGGACCTTTTGGTGGAGGTTGCCGGTGTCGGGACCTATGACGAGGTGAGAAAAGAATCCGTGTGGGTAGAGGCTTTCGGCCGGAAGTTCGCTACGCTGAATGTGCGCGCGTTGATCCGGGCCAAGCGCGCAGCCGGCCGGGCAAAAGATCTTTCCGCCCTGCCCGAACTCGAGAGCCTGCTTGAGGCGGGAGAAACCGACTCCGAATAGCTCAAGTCAGTGGCGCGAGCGGCACCTGCAGGGCCATGGGGACACTCCTACGGCTCGCCGGCGGCGCGGCTGCTGGCTTGCGGCAACTGTGCTCGGGCGGACCGTTGATACGCCGAGATGGCCCAAATCGCCCCCGCGGCGGCGAGTGCGGCGCCCCCGGTCAGGAGCGCGGCGCTGGTGCCGTACATGTCCGCGAAAGTCTTCCAGGAAAGCTGCCCGCCGATATACACCAGCGTCAAACATAGCGCGAAGCGCAGCTTGTAGGAAGACAGCCGGGGCGCGAGCGCGGAGCCGGCCAGCGCGCCCACAACTCCGCCCACGAGCAACTTCCACAACACCGCCGTGTTGACGTCGCCCAGACCCGCGTGAATCAGCCCTCCGAGCCCCGAGAGCGCCAGCCCAAAAGCCAGCCCCGTCCCCACGATCTCAGTCATCGCGAGCTTGGTCAAGGTCATCATCGCCAGCGCGCCGATCGCTCCCGCGCCCGCCGACGAAAACCCCATTTCCACTCCGATCAGCGCTCCGACCGGCGCAAGCCATTTCGCGCGATCGTGCCGGACCACCTGATCGAACCGGAACAGATTCACCAGTGCCATGATCATGATGGTGAGTCCTACAAACCCGGTCACCAGATTCGCGGGAACTTTGTTCAATAGCAGCGCGCCGCCGATTACCCCCGGCGCCCCCGCGACCGTCATATAGCCGAAAACCCGCCAATTCACCTGTTTTCGCGCGATGTAGCCCGGTACGCTCAGGATCTTCACGACCGTCGCGAAGATCAGGGCCGTACCGACGCATTCCTTGGCGGGCAAACCCAGCAACAGAATTAACAGAGGGGTCGTAAGCGAACCCGCGCCCACTCCGGTAATGGCGATGATAGCGGCGATGACGAATCCCAGTGCGAATTCCATGGGCTCTTCAGGCGGCCTGAATGTGAATGCCGCATTCCAGCTTGCCCTTGCCCTCCCAGCGGCCGGATCGCGGATCCTCGGGATTCACCGGCACGGCCGTGCAAGGCTGGCAGCCGATGCTGGTATAACCCCGGTCGTACAAAGGCAGCGCCGGAATCTTGTGGCGGCTGAGATACGCCCACACATCACGATTGGTCCAATCGGCGAGCGGACTGATCTTCCGGAGGAGTTTTCCGTTCGGCAATTTGAACGGTTCTTCGATTTGCAAATTCGCGCGCGTGGACGATTGCTCCCTACGCAGGGCGGCGAACCACGTGTCGAATTTCGCCAAACCTTCGAACAGCGGCTCGACTTTCCGTAAGCGGCAGCATCGATCCGGCTGGGTTTGGTTCAAGATTCCGAACTGCGCTTCCTGCTCCGCCACGCTTTGCCGGGCCGACAAATTCACCAGATTCAGGTTCCATTCGGCGGTCAGCCGGTCGCGATAGGCTAGCGTTTCCGGGAAATGATAGCCGGTTTCCAAAAACAACACGGGAATTTCCGGCCGGCGCTGGATGAGCATGTGCACTAATGCCACGCATTCCACTTGAAAACTGGAAGTGACGCAGGGCGCGGCGTTCGTCTCCAAAACGCTGTCGATCAATCTCGCGGCCTCGTCAATCATGCGTCACTCGTCACTCAGAGGCGTTCCAGAGCGCCTCGAGCTTTTTCCGCAGCACCTCGGCCGCGGCATCGTCGTCGTCGGGCAAATTCAATCGCGCGCTCGCCGGCGCCACGGCGCGCACCAGCCTCGCCAGACGGTCAGCGGCGTTTTCTACTATATCCTCAACGGCCGAAGAAATCATCCCCGCTCCCGCCGTCGAGTTGGTTTCGCGATCGATCAAAATAAAGCTTCCCGTGCCGCGATTCGTCTTGTACGGATCGAAGAACAGCGGCCGCGCGAGGGCGACGCGCACCACCCCGATCTCATTCATCCACAATCCGTCGGCCGGTCCGATCTCCAGCGTCGAAACGTTCACCTTGTGCTTGATCTTCTCGACGCGCGCCGACACGATTTGGGATGTGTGCTTCACCAGGTAGTCACGCGCGGGATCGAGCGGCCGTCCATCGAACCACACCATGGTGGCTTCCAGCGTTCGCGCCACTAGCGGGACATTAGAGTCCGCCGCAGGCGCGCCCGCGATCATATCGCCGCGTCCGATATCGATTTCGTCATCGAGCGTGAGCGTCACAGAAAGCGGCGCGTGCGCCTGCTCGAGATCGCCGTCGTAGGTGGCAATTCGGCGAACGTGCGTGCGGCGCCCGGAGGGCAAGGCAATCACTTCATCGCCGGCGCGAATCACGCCGGAGGAGATCTGACCCGCGTAGCCGCGAAAATCCTGGTGGGGGCGCACCACTCTCTGCACGGCCATGCGGAACGGCGCTTCTATCGAATGGTTGTGAGTTTCCACCGATTCCAGATACTCCAAAAGGCTGGGCCCCCGGAACCAACGCATATGCCGGCCGGCTTCCACGACGTTGTCGCCCTTCAGCGCGCTCAGGGGCAGGAAGTACGGGTCCTGCGAGCCGATGCGGTGCAGGAACGGTTCAAACTCCGCGCGAATCCCTCGAAACACCTCTTCGCGGTAGTCCACCAGATCCATCTTGTTCACGGCGATGACGAAATGCGGAATGCCCAGCAGCGCCGCGATGTAAGCGTGCCGGCGCGACTGCACGGTGAGGCCTCGCGAAGCGTCGCAGAGAATAATCGCCAGCTCCGCGGTGGAGGCGCCCGTCGCCATGTTGCGCGTGTATTGCTCGTGGCCGGGCGTATCGGCGAGGATGAACTTGCGTTTGGGAGTGGAGAAGTAGCGATAGGCGACGTCGATGGTGATGCCTTGCTCCCGTTCCGCGCGCAGCCCATCAGTGAGCAGAGCGAAATCGATCTCCCCGCCGCGCCGGGCGGATTTGAGCTGGTCCTCGTAAGCCCCGCGGGCATCGTGCAACATCCGCCCGATCAGCGTGGATTTGCCATCGTCCACACTGCCGGCGGTGGTGAGCCGCAGCAGATCTTTCGACTGCTCCTGATCCAGAAAGGCCTTGATGTCGAAGAAGCCGTCCCCGACGACGAAATCCGGCCGGCCCACAACCGAGGCCATCAGAAATAACCTTCCCGCTTCTTCAGTTCCATGGACCCTTCCCGGTCGTGATCGATCACTCGATTTTCGCGCTCCGAATTCCGCACCTCGGCCAGCTCCGCGATGATCTTGGGCACCGAATCCGCGTCGGAACGGATTGCGCCAGTGCACGGCGAGCAGCCTAGCGACCGCATCCGGCATTTCACCCACTCATACCGGTCATCCGCGCGCGGCTGTACGAAATCCAATTCCGGCAGGATGAGAGAATTGCCGCGCACCAGCATCTTCCGCTCCTTGGCGAAATACAGCGGAACGATGGGGATCTTTTCCATATGGATGTATTGCCACACGTCCAGTTCCGTCCAGTTTGACAGAGGAAACACACGGATGCTTTCACCCGGCTCGACGCGGCTGTTGAAGAGATTCCACAACTCCGGCCGCTGATTTTTCGGGTCCCACTGGCCCAGCCGGTCGCGGAAGGAGTAGATGCGCTCCTTGGCGCGCGATTTTTCCTCGTCGCGGCGCGCGCCGCCGAATGCCGCGTCGAAATTGCCCTCCCGCAGGCCATCGAGCAGCGATTGGGTCTTGAGCAATCCGCAGCATCGTTCGGTTCCCAAACGGAACGGATTCGCCCCCGCTTCCAGAGCCACGGTGTTCGAATGCACAATCAGCTTCACTCCGATCTCTTCGGTGAAGCGGTCGCGGAATTCGATCATCTCTTTAAACTTGTAAGTCGTGTCGACGTGCAGCAGCGGAAACGGAATCGGCCCCGGATAGAACGCCTTCTGCGCCAGCCGCACCATGACCGAGGAATCCTTGCCAATCGAGTACAACATCACCGGGCGCTGGAACTCGGAGGCAACCTCGCGGATGATGTGGATGCTTTCAGCCTCGAGGGTCTGTAAGTGACTGATTTTCCAGGTCATGGCTTATTTTATCACAGGAAAGTACCTATTGTCGATAGACAATGTGGCCTAGCCGTTTAGGTGATCCGTCCGTTCGGCCGCCGGGCCTTTGCGAACTTTGCGTCTCCTATAGAACTTCCCCCACCGATTAGTTCACACCACCCTGGAGCGGGACCAGTTTATAGCCGAGATCCAGCGCTTGCCGGCGAATTTTGGCTTCCTTCTTCTGCTGCTGTTTCTCGTCCTGC
>DATDGT010000249.1:0-3004 GCA_036521975.1 Bryobacteraceae bacterium | reverse complement strand
TTCGTCAGGCAATCGCCAAGACCACTGCCGTTGCCCTCGGACGTTTGGATCAACAAGCCGGTACCAAACGGCCAAAAGACAAAGGAAGAAAGTCACTAAATTCCCATGCCAGGTGTCTCAAAGTGCTTGACACGCGCCGCCCCGCTGGCCGGGTTAAGTGTCCACACCACGTTGGGAGAGTTGCTGGCCGCATACAATTTGCCGTTCACATACGCGAGTCCTCCGGGAATTATGCCATTCGTGCCGCCGCTCACCGTACCGCCAATTACCGTCGCGTTCCCACTATTGGTGTCAATGGAGTACAGATTCTCGAAATCGGCAAAGTAGAGAGTTGGGGAGCCTGTGGAAAAGGTCCGGTTATAAAAGCCTGGACTCACACCAAACTGGCCGATCTGCGTGGCGGCGGCCGTTCGGGGGTCAATGGAGTAGAAGTAAAGCGTGGGATTCGCTTGGGTGTTCGTTCCCGCCGGCCAGCCCGCGGCGTAGAGGCCCGTAGTCGTGGAGCCCATGCAATAAATTATGATCGAACTGTTTCCCACGGGGTTCAGAGCGCCGCTTGCAGGATTCACCGTGTAGAGTGTTCCACCCTCATAACTGGCTGCATAAAGCACCCCGCCGACCTCGCCCAACCCGGCGGTAAACCCGGAACTGAAGTTCGGCGTGCCGAGCAGTGTCACCGCTCCGGTAGTCAAATCGACGGTGCCGAACTGGCCGCTCAAGAAATAGGCGATGTCATCCGCTTTGATCGGGGATGTGGCAAGAAGCAGCGCTATCATCCAGAGAATGGAGCCTCGATTCTTCAGGCTATCCATGACAATCAACCTCCATTCAACGCAAAGTTGGCGTCGCAGTTGATGATTCATTCTATTACGTTCTTCTTCGCAGCCTTTTGCGGTCCTGCGCCCCATTCACAGGCCATCCATGTCTTTATATCCTTCTTTTCCGCAGCCTTACGTCTAGATTCGTTGTGGTGCTTTTGCTCCTGCCCTACCCTCGTAATCGAGAGATCGGGCCGTGCTCATCCGGCGCCCGGTCACCAAAGCGCGGAAGCGTCCTGCAGGCAACCCCGCGTAAAGGTTCTCACGGGATGCCCTCCGCCGCGGGTGGTGAAGCGGCCCCGATGCTGCCGTGGGAGATCGGCAGCTAGGAGCGCTCCGAAAAACCAATCGAAAGGATCGAAATTCAAAGGATCGAAATTCAATAGAGCCAGCGGGCGAGATCGAGGTTGTATTGGAAGAAGTCAGCGGGGCGGGCGGCGCCGGCGTTGTGCACGAATAGCGGGACCTCGATTTCGTGGATCGAGCCGTGGCTGCGATAGGCTGCGGGAAGGGATTCGCTTTCGGTGTCGAGTTCGCCAAACACGGTGTCACGGTCGCCGAAGACCGCCAGTTCGCCGATGCGATCCGGCATGAGGCGGTATTTTGCCGACGCGGTGGCGCGGTCGAGGACGGATTCGACGCCTGGGAGACTGGCGAGGATAGATGCGGCGCGGTCGGCATCGGCGCGCTTTTCCAGGTAGACCCAGGCTGCACCGCCGAAGCCGCGATGATGGTGCAGATAGTGGTCCCGCTCGGGGGAGATGGCCGCGCGCAGAGTGAGGCCGCGATTGCGGCAGGCTTTCTCCAGATCCCAGCAGCGAGATTTGTGATGGACCCCGTGATCGGCGGTGAGAAGGAAGGCGGCATCGGGAGCGGCGGCCTCAGCTTCGGCGAAGAGCGTGTCCAGGCGGGCGAGATGCTCACGCGATTCCGGCGCTTCAGGCGGCCAGGTGTGCATCGGGTAATCGGTGGTGTGAATGTAGAGGCAGCCGAGATCGGCCCGACGATGCAGGAGATCGACGGCGGCGCGTAGGAGCCAGTAGTTGATTTCACGGCTGTAGATGTCGGGCGCCTGGCCGAGGCGACGGACCCAGTCCGCGGAGGGAGCTTCAGCCGTCACGACGATTTCGGCGCCGCGCGGGAGCAACGTGGCCGTCTTCTTCTTGCTCGAAAGCAGCGCCGATTTGACGCCGCGGCGGGCGGCGCGCTGGAACAGCGTGGGCGCCCGTAGTAGTGCGGAATCTTCCATGTACTCTTCGCGGCCTCTGAGCTCATCCCAATAGGAATTGCCGGTAATGCCGTGCGTCGCCGGCCAGCAGCCACAGCAGATGGAGGCGTTGTTGGCGTTGGTGACCGAGGGCATAACACCGAGCACCTGCTTGTAGAGGCCGGAGGTTTTCCAGCGGGCGAGCGTGGGCATCTTGCTTTCGGCGAGGTACTCCGGGCCGAAGCCATCGCACATGATCACGACGATGCGTTGTGGGCGTTGGAACAACAGGGCCGGGGCGGCGAGCAGACTGCGGCGCGGGATCAGTGAGGAGCCAAACACCTGATTACCCATTCTCCACCGAGTCTCCAAGCGGCTGAGCCTCGCCCGCCGTGCAAACTGCAGTTATCAGTTCTCCGTCGTTGGCTCGACGCCGATAACTGATAACTGATAGCTTACTTCTTGTCCTCAGTCGGTTCGTTTGCCGACCCGCCCAGGAACATGCGCTTCCCATCCGAAAACGTAATATTCCTGCCGACCGCAAGATTTCCCCCGTCCTTGGCCTGATAGCCTTCTACGACGATCTCGGTTCCGGGCGGCAGGGAATTTCTGGTGAAGCCGAGCCTGAGCAGGGCATTGGGGCTGCCACCCTCGATCATCCAGTTGCTGACAGTGCCGTCCTCGTTTTTCACGTCCATGTGGATCCAGGAGTGGGGATTCACCAATTCCCATCGAGTGACTGTTCCGCGCAGCTTCAAGGGCCGGCTCGCGTCGAACTCGGCCGAGAAGGAGTGATGCGCCCATAGCGGCGCCGCCGCCAGCAACATGCCGATACTGCTAACACCTAAATTATGCACGCACTTCGCCGTTTCCATGCCGCACGGCTAAGGCCGATCGCGGCCGCTAGTGCTCAAGTGTTGATCGCCTCCCGCTGACTCCCCTTCTTTGTTTCCCAACTGATTCCGAACAATGGCTCTAT
>DATDGT010000248.1:0-1583 GCA_036521975.1 Bryobacteraceae bacterium | reverse complement strand
GCGCGTTCACCGATTCTCAACTTCCCGCCGGTTACAAGCCTTTCAACATCGCCAATCTGAATGGAAGTCTGTATGTGGCGTACGCTCTGCAAAACGTGAACACCGGCGTGGCCGGCTCCGGCAACGGCTATGTGGACGTTTTCGACGGAAGCGGCAATTTGAAAACGCGTCTGGTTGCCCGCGGCTCTTTGAACGCGCCGTGGGGAATGGTCATCGCCCCGGCCAACAATTTCGGAGCATTTTCCGGGATGCTGCTGGTGGGGAATTTCGGAGATGGCCAGATCAACGCATACGATCCGGTAGCCGGAACGCCGCAAGGAACCATGATGTCTCCCGCGGGCACACCGATCGCGATTTCGAGCTTATGGGCCCTGTGGGTGGGTAATGGCGGGAGCGGAGGCGATGCCAATGCCGTCTACTTCAGCGCGGGAACCGGCAACCAATCGCACGGGCTGGTCGGCAGCCTGCAGGCCGGGCCCGTGATCACGAGCGTACTGAACGGCGCAAGCTTCCAGAGCGGCGCCGCGGAATATACCTGGGTCAGCGTTTTTGGCGCGAATCTGGCTTCCACCAAGCGGAACTGGACGGCGGCCGACATTCCCGGCGGCAAGCTCCCAATCCAGCTTGACGGCGCGGGTGTCACCATCGACAATAAATCGGCGTATATTTCCTACGTCAGCCCGACCCAGGTCGACGCTCTGGTGGCCGCCGATTCCACGTTGGGTCCGGTGTCGGTCGCGAGCGGCAATGGCGGCCTGGCGAGCCAGACCACAAACGTCACGCTGCAAGCCGTCGCCCCGGCGTTCTTCATTTCGAAGAGTAATTACATCGCCGGCTTCGGGCCGGACAACAAGACGATCATCGGGCCAACGACCCTTTTCCCCGGCTCTTCGGGACCGGTAGCGGCAGGCGCCCAAATTTCGCTCTACAGTACGGGATTTGGCCCGGCGACCACGCCCATCCCCGACGGGCAGGTCATTTCGACTCCGATTCCGGTTGCGGGAATCTCGGTGACTATCGGAGGGACTGCGGCGAAGGTGGTCGCGGCCAATCTGGTGATGCCCGGCTTGTATCAGATGAACGTGATCGTCCCGATGGGGACGCCCTCTGGAGACAATGCGGTAGTGGCGACGGTAGCGAGCGGAATGACTCAATCCGGCGCGCTGATCTCAGTCCAGTAGGAGGGCCGGGGCGAAGCGTTCGTGCTGCGACCCGGAGGCCGCCGCCAAGTAGCAGGCCCTCGCAGCCCGGCGGCAGGCTAACAGCCAGACTCCGCTGACCCTGTGCAGTGAGATTCGAGATGTACAATCGACATAGGTAGGCGATCACTCGCTTTCCCTGTCACACCACCGTACGTACGGGTCCGTATACGGCGGTTCGGCGGGTTGGGCTAACGCCCGACCGCCAACTTCGGAAGGCCGAGAGAGTCGAAGAAAGCGTTCGAGAGCGCTTGCGAGACAGCGAGGCTCACGCTCATGCGCCACGGGCCATGGTTGCTCCCGGCGGTGTTCGCCGCCAGTTGCCGGTCCACGCCCCGTTTGACGAGTTCGTCGAACCGCTTGCGCCCCGTCTTCCATTGAATC
>DATDGT010000247.1:0-25179 GCA_036521975.1 Bryobacteraceae bacterium | reverse complement strand
CCCCTCCAGCAACGCGCCTTCTCCCTGCTCGGCATCCGCGTCGGCTTGGCGCCTCGTAGTCAGTAGCCTCCGGGCCGTTTCCGGCTAAGTGCCAGCAGTGTCTTCAATTTAGCCTCAGCAGGCCGTGGAACTTCGGGCTAGTTGGGCAGGCGGTACGCCCGGTACTCCGCCGAATAGTCGTTGCTGCCGATGGCGACGACGATATATTGTTTGCCGTTCAGCATGTAGGTCATCGGCGAGCCGGTTTGCGGAGCCGGCATGTATACCGCGCCGGCATCCTTACCGGAGGCTTTGTTATAGGCGCGCAGATAAGCGCCGCGGCGTCCATCCGGCATGGTGACCTCTCCCTTTTCGCCGACCACCACCAGCGTCCTGGTCACCAACTGCCCGGCGGTGCCGGGCCGGCCCGTGCGTGGAATGTTCATTCCGCGGAGCAGCGGATGATTGCGGATATTATCCGGCGTGTCGCCATGCGCCACCTGCCAGGCGATTTCTCCGCGATCCAGATTGATTCCGCTGATGCTCCCATAAGGAGGCTTGATCAGCGGCAAACCCTGCACGGTGGTGCCGCCTCCGCCCCCGCCACGGCCGGCCGGAGCCGCAGCGGCAGGAGGTGCATCAGGATCCGCGGCCGCTGTCGCGGGCGAGGGCACGAAGTCGGGTCCGCGGGCGCCGGCTTGTGCGCCGCCTCGTCCGGCCGCGCCGCCTCGTCCACCTGCTCCCCCGCGCCCGCCCGCCTGCGGCGCTGTTCCCGAAATAAAATTCATGTCGCTCCTGGTCCCGCCTTGTACCAGGCCGATGGGCGTCACTGCAGCTTGCGAAGAAACGTACAACATGTGCGTTTCGGGATCGTAGGACCCCCCCGGCCAGTTCGAGCCGCCGCCCGCAGTCGCGAGCGTCAGAGTCGCGAGAGGCCCTTCTGCCTTGCTCAACGCTCCGGGCGTGTACACCGGTCCGATCCTGTAGCGCGAAACCACCTGCTCGGCTTGCGCGTGCAGCTCGGGAGTGAAGTCCATCACGTAATCCATTAAAAATCCCTGCCGGTCATAGGCCGGAGGTTTGGTAGGAATGGGCTGCGTGGGCGAATACCACTCGCCGGGCACATCGCCTTTCGCCACGGGCCGTTCCTCAATAGGCCAAATCGGTTTTCCCGTCTCGCGGTTCAAGACATAGAGGAACGCTTGCTTGGTCGGCTGCGCCACCGCCTTCACCATTTGCCCATTCACTGTAATGTCGGCCAGAATCGGCGGGCACGGATTATCCATGTCCCAGATGCCGTGATGAACGTATTGGTAATACCATTTCATCTTGCCGGTGTGCAGATCTACGGCCACCAGGCTCTCGCCGTACAGATTGTTTCCTGGACGATGGCCGCCGTAGTAATCGCCGGTAGGCAGCTCGACGCCGAGATATACCGTTCCCGTCTGCTCGTCGATGGTGCTTTGCCCCCACGATCCCGTGTTGCCGGTGTAGGACCAGGAATCTTGCTGCCAGGTGTCCAGCCCCGGCTCGCCCGGTTTGGGAATGGTGTGGAAGGTCCACAAGCGCTTGCCGGTTTTGACGTCGAAGCCGCGCACGTAACCCTTGACATTCGTCTTGCTGATCGGAACGCCGCCGGGTTTGTGTGCCGCGCCGATCACCACCACGTCCTGCGCGATCATGGGCGTCGCATGTAGACCGATGTCCGGACTCAACGGATCGATGACCTGGTCGTCGTCGTCCTTCAAATCCACCACGCCGTCCTTGCCGAAGGCGGCAACGCGCTGGCCGGTTTTGGCGTTCAACTCGATCATGCGATAGCCCGGCGTGACGTAGACAATTCGCTCGTCGTTGCCGTCGGCCCAATAAGCCAAGCCACGGCCGGAAAGCTGCCGGGGCGCGACCGTGCCTCGCTGGCCTTCGTCTTCACCGTGGACCCAAAGAAGCTCGCCGGTGGAGGCGTTCAGAGCCACCACCGAGCGCCGCGTCCCTGCGGTGGCATAAATAACGCCCCGCACCATCAGCGGCGTGCCTTCCAGGTTGTTTTCGGCGCGCGGACCCAGATTATCGGTTTTGAATCGCCACGCGAGTTCGAGTTGGTTGAAGTTGTTGCCGTTGATCTGATCCAGCGCCGAGTAGCGACTGTTGCCAAGATCGCCGCCATACGTGGGCCACTCCCCATTCCGGGCGCCTTGCTGCGCCCAAGCCGGAACGATCGCCAAAGCCATAAAACATGCGGCCGGCGTTAGTGCGGGTGGAATGAACGTTCGCATTTAGCCTCCTAGAGCCTCCGTCTGGGGATTATATATCATCTGAGCTCGCCCCGGAAAATGCTAATGCCGCGGATCAATGGGCCGCGGGCGGAGCGGCAGGCGGAGCAACCGGCGGAGCGGTCGGCGGAGCGGCGGGCGAAATGGGGGTTGGAGCGGCGGAGGGAGCTGGGGTTGGAGCGGCGGCCGGGGCGGCGGATGGAACCGGAACCTGTTTGAACCCGAACGGCACATCGAACCGGGATGCCTCCAGGGGCGCCGAGGAAAAATTCGAGAGCTCCGTGGCCGCTTGCGACAGTACTTGCCCGCCGGGCACGGAGACGGCTTGGCTTGTGGTTTCCACCGGTGCGCCGTCGATCTTGCTCATCTGCTTGGCCACTTCGGCGAAGCCTTCGAGCGACATTCCCGAGCCGAAGCCGTATCCCAACTTCTCTCCGAGCTTCCGGTGAAACTCGCGGACTTCGTCATAGCCAGGCACGGTCGCCATCCAGGTATCGACGGTGATCGTCACGCCGCCCTGCATTGTCAAGGTGAGGATCGTCTCTTTGGCGGGCAGCATGCCCATATTCCTGGTGTTCCCGGTCGTCTTCACCGAGACGTTAGCCACGGTCGCTTTCACCTGGGCGCCAAGAGAGGACTTGTCCATCACCTCTTTCATCTGATCGAACGTCATCACGGAGTACGTCTTTTTCGTCTGATCGATCTGCGTGATGTTTTGTTTGTCCAGGTCGATGACGACGACCTGACCCTTCACAATTTGCGCCATGCGATTGCCTTTGATCAGCCGGGTGAAGGTCACCGGCTTCTTGTCGCCGTTGATTCGCGTGGACTCGCGATAGCTGAAGTCAGCTCGCAACAGGCAGGGCGCGGCGACGATCCAGAAGGCGAGCCAAAACGCCAGCCTCGCTCGGGTCATGCCCACAGGGTATCGCCGCACAGCAGACATAACGCCAGAAGAATTCGCCTCAGACCCAGCTCGCGGCCCTCCGGCTGGTACCATTCGGAAACGGTGTGAGCGCCACCGCCCTGTCCTCCCGCGCCGATGGCAACCGCGGGAAGGCCGAGCGAGAGCGGAAGATTGGCGTCGGTGGAGGAACAATCGAGCGAGCTGCGGATGCCCAGGTAGGCGTCTACCGCGAGCAGGCATCCCAAAATCGGCGAGCCGGTGGGAAGCGAGCCGCCAGGCCGCGAGCCAATCTCTTTCGATCGCGCCGCGATCCGGACTGCCGGGCCGCGCCCGGTCATGTCCGCTCGAGCGTTCTCTTCGGCCAGGGCCAGTTCCACGGAGGCGGCCAAGAGCGCCGCGAGTTGATCCATCCGTTCGGCGCTTTCGGACCGCAGATCCACCTTGGTCCAAGCCTCGCTGGGAATCGCGTTGATGCTGGCGCCGCCCTGAATCACCCCGAAATTAAACGAGCCGCGCGGTTCTCCGGCGGGCGCATGATCGACGAAGTGCGCGATGGCGCGACTAAGCGCGTGCACCGGATTGCCCGCGCCATAATCGCTCCAACTGTGTCCGCCGGGGCCGGTGAAGGTCACTTCAAAGCGCCGGCTGGCGAGCGCCTGGCAGGTAATGTGATTGGGGTCGGGACCATCCAAGATCAGAAACGCTTTGAATCGCGAGGTAGCGGGCGGGCGGCAAAGATATCGCATGCCGCACAAATTCCCCTCGCCTTCTTCTCCGACGTTGGCGATCAGCACCGGGGCCAGCGGTAAATCTTCCAACGGAGGAGCCGCGTTCCAGGCGGCGGCCAGCGCCAGCAGCGCCGTCAATCCCGCGCCATTGTCGGAAACTCCGGGACCCATCAGACGGCCGTCGCCCGCGACCCTCACGTCGTCGGGAGATCGCGGCGCCAGCACGGTGTCGAGATGCGCGGTTACGGCGATGGCGGATTGGTTGGCGCGTCCGGGTAAAGACGCGATCACGTTTCCCGCTCGATCCAGCTTGGCTTCCCAGCCGGAGGCGCGGAACCTTTCCGCTATCCATTCCGCGCGCTTCTGTTCGAAAAAGGTCGGCGCGGCGACCCGGCATAATTTCAAATGCTGATCGTTGATCCAGGCCCGCTCTTTGCGCAGCCATTCCAGGCACGCGCGGACACGCGGCGCGGCCGCCAGATCGGAGACGGACTCGGCCAGGGCCAACATGGAAAACTCTAGTCTAACCCGCCCTCGCCAGGGAAGCTGTCACGGATTTTTGACCGTTCCGTAATCCCACTGTCATACCGTACGGATACCCTGATTCAAACCGCTTCACAATTTCATGCAAGGAGGCAGTACCGCGATGCGAATCGTGTTCAGCCGCTGGTTTACCATCCTGGTATTATGCGCAGCCATCGTGCGTGCGCAGGACAGCTCGGGAGTCGCGACGATAGGAGGGACCGTGCTCGATTCCTCCGGCAAAGTGCTTCCGAACGCCAGCGTGCAGGCCCGGAACGAATCCACCAATGCCGTTCGCCAGGCGGCTACCGACGGAGAGGGGCGCTTTTCGATTGCTGGACTTCCGCTGGGCGTCTATACAATCGAGATTTCGGCGCCGGGTTTCACCACCACCGCCCGCACCGGCCAACAGCTCACTTCGAACGGGTTGGAGAACCTCTCCATAACGATGGGCGTGGCGCCGCTGAATCAGTCTGTCACGGTGGAAGCGGTGGTCTCCGCGGCGGCGCAGCTTGCGCCCTCCGGCAACGTGCTCGACGCGGTGTCGGCAAAAACGGAAATCACCGGCGACTTTATCAAGAACTTTGAAACGCCCGTCGCCGACTTTGGCGAATACGTCAACTACGCGCCCGGAACGTACACTCTCAGCCCTAACGGAACTGGATTGGGTCAGGGCAAGACGTTTTTCCGCAGCTTTCCGAACGGCTCTTACACCATGACCTTCGACGGCGTTCCGTTCCAGGACACGAACAGCGTCTCACAGCATAGCTGGGCGAACTTCCCGGTCCAGTGGATCGGCGGCGTCGATTTCGACCGCAGCCCCGGCACCGCCTCCACGGTGGGCCCCGCCAATTTCGGCGGCTCGATCAACCTGGAGTCCAAGGAAGTGCCGACCACTCAGGACATCCGGCTGACAGAATCCTACGGGTCGTGGTCCACGAATCTGCTGCAGTTGGATTACGATCTCGGCCAGTTCGGACCAGGCGACAAGAGCAGCCTAATTCTGGGCATTCACCAATTGAGATCCGACGGCTATCAGTCGTTCAATTACCAGAAACAGGATGGCGGCGACGGTAAGTACTTGTTCCGTTTCTCTCCTCATACGTATCTTTCCGTGGTTGGCGGGGTCGTCGACATTTGGAACAACACTCCGAACACTACCAACCCAACACGGCAACAGGTCGCCATGTTCGGGGATGACTTCCTGATGACCAGCACGCCTCTCATCACTCCCGGCTCGCCGTCGAACCTTCTTGGGCTTGCGGTCGGCCAGCCCGACCCCCTCTGCTACTGCTACGAAACCTACCACGTGCAAACCGACTTCGAAAACGTGAACTACAACACCGACTTGGGCAATGGCTGGAGACTCGACAACAAAACATTTACCTATCGCTACTGGAACAAGCAGTATTACCAGAACAACGGGGCCGGCGCGGAAGCGCCGATCAACCTCAGCACCTCCAAACCGAGCGGTGTCGACAAGCTGAACGGATATCGACAGGCCGGCGACATCGTCACGGTGAGCAAGGAAATGAAGTGGGGCACCCTTCGATTTGGCGGTTGGTACAACTGGGCCTATACCGATCGGTATCAAATCCCCGACAACCCCATCACTCAACTGGACACGCCGCTCGGCAACTTCCACGAGCACTACACTTCGCAAACCTTCCAGCCGTTCGTGGAGTACGAATTGAAGGTAACCTCGAAGTTCGCGATCACCGCCGGAGTCAAGGCCGCCAATTACGCGCTGTCCCTGAACCAGTATCAGGATAACGGCAAGACGGTGGGCTGCTTGGGCGGCGGCGTTGCGGCCAAGGATCCCGTCACCGGCGCGCCGATTTGCGTTGGAGGAACGGCCTTCACATCCCACAGCATCGACTGGAACAGTTGGCTGCCGAGCATCGCGGCGCGCTACCGCGTGCAACGCAACTGGTCCGTGTACGGCCAGTTCGGAGAAGGCAGTATCACTCCTCCGACCGCCGCTTTCGATGTGCCGGGCGGGAATGTCACGACTCCGCTCCGGCCGCAAATCGCGAAAACCTACCAAGCCGGTTCGGTGATTAAGCACAACCGCTGGACGCTCGATGTCGACGGCTACTACGTGCATTACGGCTCGGGCTATCAGAACTACACGGACCCTGCCACGGGTGAGCCGGTTTTTACGCAGACCGGGCCCTTGAACACGAAGGGCATTGAAATGGAGAGCAACATCGCTCTCGGCCGGGGATTCGGGTTCTACGTCAACGGCTCGATTGGCAACGCGAAATACCAGGAGGGCGCCTATTATCCCAATGGCGGACTGTGGGTGACCGGCACGCCTAAGAACACCCAAACCTTTATGCTCCTCTACCAACACAAGAACTGGGACGCCGGAATCGTGAACAAGCGCGTGGGCCCGATGTACAACGACAATGCGTCGCTGCCCTACAAGAACCCGATCAGCGGAGTCACGCTGACCTTCCCGGTCGATCAAGCCGTCGCCATCGATCCTTTCGACGTGACCAACGTGTTCCTCAACTACACCATCAAGAACGCTTCCTGGCTGCGCGGAAGCAAGCTCGGCTTGGCCGTCACGAATTTACTCGACAGCCACAACATCGTCGGCGTTACGCCGGCCGTCGCCCCGACAGCCACGACGCCCTACGTCTACAGCCCTTACGACCAGATCAACATTTTGCCGGGACGCAGCATCATGGCGACCTTCGCCATCGGCTACGCGCCCAAGAGATAACGGGCAGGGCGCCCGTAATCCGTCCGTAGCGCGCCGTTCCGCTGAAGCCGCTCTTGGTGGAGCAAGCTTCAGCTTGCAACCTGGGCTTAAGCCCACCTGGACTTTAGCCTGCTCCACCATTCATGCACCTCCTGTGACGGCCTTGCATCCCGCGAGACGGGGATATAACATTATCCGAAGCCTTGAGGAGGTCATTTATGACGAAGCAGTTCTTGGTTGTCGCGGCGCTAGCCGGCGTGCTCGGCGCAATCGCGTCCGCGCAGGCGGTTTCTCAAATCAGCGGGACCGCCACGGATCAAACCGGCGCCGTCGTGCCAGGAGCCCAGATCACCGCGATTCAGACCGACACGGGCGTCAGGCGAACCACGACGACCAACGATTTGGGAGAATACGTGTTTCCCAATCTCCAGATCGGCCCCTACCGGATCGAGGTCGTCAAACCAGGCTTTAAGACTTATGTGCAAACCGGAATCCAGCTCCAGGTCGATAGCAAGCCCGTCATCCCGATCGTTTTAGGTTTGGGCGAAGTAAACCAGACCGTTCAGGTGGAAGCGAACGCCTCGCAGGTCGAAACCCAATCACTAGGCGTCGGCGCGACAATGCAGACGCCATTCGTTCTGGATCTCCCGCTCAACGGCCGCACGCCCACGGACCTGATCGCGTTCACCGGCGCGGCGGTGCAAACCGGCACCTCCGTCCCCTGGAGCATGCAGACGGGCGTGACGTATTCGGTGGCGGGCGGCGTTTCCTACGGCATGTATTATGCCCTGGACGGCGCTCCGTTCATGAACATGTACGATTCCACCAACCTGCCGCTGCCCTTTCCCGACGCTCTTCAGGAGTTCAACGTGGATACCAGCGCCCAGGATGCCCAGACTGGGACGCATTCCGGCGCGCAGGTGAACGCGGTCACCAGGATGGGCACGAACGGGTTTCACGGCGACGCCTTCGAGTTCGTGCGTAACGGCGATATGAACGCGCGGAATTTCTTCTCGCCTGCGCAGGACACCTTGAAGCGCAACCAGTTCGGCGGCATGATCGGCGGACCCATCGAGAGAAACAAACTGTTCTTCTTTTTCGGTTATCAAGGAACCGTGCTTCGCCAGACGCCTTCGCCCACTATCGCCTTTGTCCCCACGGCCCAAATGGAGTCCGGAGACTTTAGCACATTTGCGTCTGCGGCCTGCCAGGGTCGCAACGTGACTCTGGGGGCGCCGTTCACGACGATCAACGGCAAGCCGAACCAGCTTCCCGTCCAGGACATCAGCCCGGTGGCGCTGAAAATCTCGAGCTATCTTCCCACCCCGATCAACGGCTGCGGCCAGTTTCCCACTTCCACTCTGGTGTCGCAATATTACTGGCAGACTCCGTTCCGCGTCGATTTTCAATTGAACAACAAGCAAACTCTATTCGGCCGCTATATCGCGACCAAGCAGAATCAGGCTTTGCCCTACGCTCTGACGCCGAACAATCTGCTGACCGCCAGCGGTAACTTGGCCGACGATCTCGCGCAGTCGATGACCGTGGGACATACCTGGCAAGTCAGCGCCACGAAAATCAACTCCATTCGCCTGTCCATCAACCGCATCGGAATGCTGCACGACGCCGGCCGGTTTTTTGGTCCCACCGACGTGGGCATCGATGCGTTTACGTATCTTCCCAAAGTGATGACTCTGGCGATCACGGGAGGGCCGGCAATCGGATCGGGAGTGGCCGAGCGCGTCTGGAATGCGCACACCTTCGGCACCGCGAACGACGACTTCAGCCTCATCCATGGCTCGCATCAATTCTCTTTTGGCGTAAGCGAAACGCGCGCTGTAGCCTTGGACCTCGCCAACGTCCGCTCGATCGGCAACTACACGATCAACGGTCAGACCACGGGGTTGGGAATGGCTGATTTCATGTCGGGAATCCTCTCGCAGATGCGACAATCCATTCCCAACGATCTGGATGTCCGGCAGTGGTATTTCACCGCTTACGCCCAGGACACATGGAAAGCCACACGGCGGCTGACCCTCAATTACGGACTGCGTTGGGAGCCGTTCTTCCCAATGCAGGTGGGCGATTCCAGAGTCTACACGTTCAGCCTTGCTCGCTTCTACAACGACACTGAGAGCAGGGTCTGGACTAACGCGCCCCCGGGATTCTATTATCCGGGCGATCCGGGCTTCAATGGCAAGGCCGGCATAAACGGATCGTGGACGCATTTCGAGCCGCGAGTCGGTTTTGCGTTCGATCCCTTTGGCGACGGCAAAACGGCGATTCGCGGCGGGGCGGGGATCAATTATGACTTCGTCAATCTGCAGTCGTATCAGAACGAAGATAATGTCGCGCCGTTCGCCGGCGATACCATCGTCAACGGTCCAGTTCCCCTGGCCGCTCCCTGGAGCACGACGCCCGGAGGCGATCCCTTCCCTTACAATTCCACTCCGCCCATCGGCAAATTCCCGGTGGGAGCGACCTACGTCCCCGTGCCGGCGAACATCAAAACGACGGAGGTTTATAGCTGGAACATGGGTCTTCAGCGGCAATTTACGCCCCAATGGTTTGGCTCGGCCAGTTATGTCGGCAGTCATGCGATCCACACGTGGGATAACGTGGAGTTGAATCCGCCCACCTATATCCCCGGCAACTGCGTGGCGGGGCAATACGGGCTAACCGCGCCGGGGCCCTGTTCCACCGTGGGAAACGTGAATGCGCGCCGGGTTCTGAACCTGGCGAACCCGGTCGGTGCCGCGGCGATTTCAAACTTGACCGCCTACGACGACGGTGGTACCGCCGGATACAACGGCCTGTTACTGAACACACGATTTCGCGCCAGCAACAACGTAAACCTCTTGGCGAACTACACGTGGTCGCACTGCATCGGCTTGGCCAACAACGGAACTACGACTCCCAATCCGGGATCGAACTACGTGCATCTCAACGATCGCGACCTGGACATAGGCAACTGCTCGCAGGACCGGCGCAATCTGTTCAATCTCACCGCGGTGGTCACGGCGCCGAAGTTTTCCAATCGCGCTCTGAACCTGACCGCGTCGGGGTGGCAGCTTTCGGTGATTTATGCGTACCGCTCGGGCTCTCCGATAAGCATTGCGTCCGGGTTGGACCAAGCGCTGCTGGGATTTTCGGGCGAGCGCCCGAATCAGGTTCTTCCGAACACGTCGGTGGCGCATCCTCTCTCGGCCTGCGCCAACATTACACCCTGCGTCACATGGCTCAGCGCCGCGGCGTTCGCTCAGCCCGCGCTGGGCACGTTGGGCAATATGGGCGTTTACAACGTTCTCGGCCCGAAATTCTTCCAATTCGATACGGCTCTGGTGAGAGAGTTCCGGCTGCGGGAACGCGAGAACCTGCAGTTCCGGGCCGAAGCCTTCAATGTGCTGAACACCGTCCGATTCAACAATCCGTCGGTTACCTTGAGCGCGCCGAGCACCTTCGGTGAAATCACCAGCGCCCAGGATCCCAGGATTCTTCAACTCGCGATGAAGTTCAACTTCTGAAGACGCTTGGGGCTGCAAACGGCCTGTGGCACAATGATCTTCATCCCAGCGACAGCCGGAAAATCCTGGGCACTGGCGTCAACAGCCGGGACACTCCATTTGCTCCCCGCGCAGGCGCGCGCCTCTTCCGTGAACCGTCGCAGACTGTCTTCAGATGTACAGTCTGGCGGGCACCCTGAAACTTGGTCACGGGTGGGGGCAGTCCCTGATTATCCACGTCGACGCCTGCACCGCTAAGCTTAAGACGGCGCTTTCGGCGGGTTTGCAAGATGCCGAATTGACGGAGCGCCAGGCTTCGACGTTTTGCTGAATCTTCCAAGCTTACGGACGGATCGCGGGGCGACGGAAAGTCGTCTGCCAAACCCGAGCTAAGTGTCAAATTTTACAGTCACTTCGCTAACAATCGATCGTGGGATCAGCAGCACGGGGATCCGGCACGTTAGCATGGAGAGGCTGACCACCCGCTGCGTTCCGCGCACACCGGTTGGCACCCTCGTCCGTCGAACGCGAGAAGTAAAGATGTACATTCTAAGCATTTGCCATGCCGCCGAAGACGGGGTGCCCCTGGGATTGATGAACATCCATGGCGTCTACCACAGCCTGAATGCAGCGATTAGAGCCGCAATCAACGCTGACATTGATCTTGAGGGCGCCGTTATCGAGAAAGAAAATGGAGTGCAAGCCTCGGTAAACGATTGGATTGCGGTTCGCATTGCTGGTGGCGATCTTGGGGGTAAGCCGCAAAAAGACACCGCTCCGCCAGCAGGTCGGTGCCTGAAGCATCGTTGACTCAAGATCGCCCACCGCCCCCACAGCGGCCTCATGAACAGCTCGCTCATTGCGAGAGATGGGGCTCGCGGTCCTGCCTGGCCCGATGAAATCGAAGAGTCTACAGGCCTGCCTAAAAAACGTCACCCAATTGAAACCAAAGTTTGCTATCTTGGCCCCTATCAGAGTCTGAAAAGAGGTCTATGGGAAACTCACGTTTACAGTTGTGTCTGATCGGCCTGTTGCTGGCGCCAACCATCGTCTTCGGCCAAGCTGCCGGCGGTGCCGCGGGAATCTCAGGTAAGGTGCTGGATTCTTCGGGAGCCTCGGTGCCGAACGCCAAGGTGGTGATTTCGAGCGCTTCCCAGGGAGAAGTTCGGTCGATCACGACCAACGAAGCGGGGGTGTTCGCTGCACCGGCATTGGTCCCGGGCCCCGGCTACGCGGTGAGCGTTGCTGCAACGGGGTTTGCGTCCTACGAACTCAAGGACTTGGATCTCCAAGTAGGGCAGAATATCGACCTGAACGTCACGTTGGCGGTGGGACAAGCCGCCACTTCGGTCGAGGTCACGGCGGCTACGCAACTCGTCGATGACACCAAAAGCGACGTATCTACTGTCGTCAGCAACGAACAAATTCAGAACTTGCCCATCAACGGCCGACGCGTCGATTCCTTCGTGTTGGTGACTCCCGGAGTGACCAACGACGCTACATTCGGCCTGCTCAGCTTCCGTGGCGTCGCGGGGAATAACTCGTTCCTGCTGGACGGCAACGACAACACGGAACAGTTCTACGACGAAAACGCGGGGCGAACACGGATTCAATCGCAGATTTCGCTGGACGCGGTTCAGGAATTCCAGGTGGTATCGGACGATTACTCGGCGGAGTACGGGCGCGCCATGGGCGGCGTGGTCAACACCGTCACTAAGAGCGGCACCAACCAGTTCCACGGCACGGCGTTCTACTACTATCGCAGCACGGGGTTCGACGCATCCGATCCGTTTGCCACCTTTAACGTCACTAATTCCGCTGGGCAGTCAATCCCAACACGCCTCAATCCACCCGAAAAGCGCATAGAGGGCGGCGGCGCCATCGGCGGCCCGCTGATCAAGAACAAGCTCTTCTGGTTCATAGTGGGCGACCCCACCTATCGCCAGTTTCCGTTCGTTGACAGCCAGGTCAAAGCGAACGTCATTAACCCAATCACCCAGGAATGGGCGACCACCGGCTCGCAGGCCTGCGGCGCTCCCGCCACACCCGCACAGTGCGCCGCTATCAACGGTCTCCTCCCTCGCTTCTTCGGCCAGATTCCCCGTACCGACGATAACGATCTGGCCTTCGGGCGGCTCGACTATCATGCCAGTGACAAACACATCTTTACGGCGGAATTCAATTTCTTGCGTTGGTGGTCTCCCAACGGCATTCAGACCGGTTTGTCTTCGACTACGGGCGCCGGCATTAACAGCAACGGTAACGACTCGGTGCGCGTGCGGAACGGAAAGCTTGGCTGGACCTGGGTTCCCACCGGCAGGCTCGTCAACACTTTCCGCTTCGGCGTGGACACCGACCGCCAAGCTGACACCTTTAATCAGGCCGAACTGGGCAGCGGGCTCGGATATCTCTACCTTTCCGTGGATGGCGTTCAGCTTGGACCGGCCGACTACCTGCCGCGCGTCGAGCCCAGCGAAACCCGGTATGAATTCGCCGACGACCTCAGCTTCGTAAAGGGCAATCACAACCTCAAAGCCGGATTCCAGTTCTTCACCACGGAAGATTATAACTACTTCATCGCTTACGCAAACGGTTATTACACCTACGGGACGCCGACCGCTTTCGCGCTCGATTACAGCAACGCCAATGGCGTGGTGGGCGCCGCTCCCGCAAAGAATTGGCAAACCTATGAGCAGGCTTTCGGCAATCCTGTCGCCGATTACCGGATCAACGAGCTGGCCTGGTATCTGCGGGACCAGTGGAAGGTCACTCCGCGCTTCACCGTCAACCTGGGCGTGCGCTACGATAAGTCGCTCAGCATGAACTTCCCGGTCAGCAACCCGGCTTGGCCGGCGACGGGATATATCCACACACCCAGCGACGACTTCGCACCGCGGATCGGCATCGCTTACCGCCTCAACGATAAGACCGTGCTGCGCGGCGGCTATGGAATGTACTATGCGCGTTTGCTGGGCGCATTAATCGACAATCTGTGGACCACCAACGGCGTCTATCAAACCCTCGATACGCTCAGCAACAGCAATTCGGCGCAGCTTGCCGCTGGTCCAACCTTCCCGACCATCCTGGCTGCGCCGCCCGCCGGCGCCACGATCTCGGCGTCCTCGATTCAGTTCGCCGCGCCGAACCTGAAGACTCCCTACTCCTCTCAAGGCAACGTTACCATCGAGCGACAGATCGGACCGGACATGCTGCTGAGCGTTTCCGGCATCTTCAGCCGCGGCATTCACCTGTTGGGGTCGGTGGATGTGAACGCGCCTGCGCCGACCGGCAGCTACACCTACAGTATTGAGAACGCCAGCGGCCAGCAGACCGGCACCTGGACGACGCCGCTCTATGTGAACCCGCGGCCGAACCCGGCGTTCGGCGCAGTCCTTGAGAATACCAACGGCGTGGATAGCGTCTACGACGCGTTGGCAGTCACCTTCAACAAGCGCTATTCCCACGGCATTCAGATGCTGGCTTCCTATACCTGGTCCCATGAAATCGATGATGGTCAGGAACAGGCGTCGAATGCCATCTTCTTCAGTACGCTCAACGATCTGTACAACGGCAATAACTCGCAGGAGCGCGCCAACGGCTGGCTCGATCAACGCCACCGGTTCGTTTATTCTTTCGTCTGGGCGCCGACCCTGCGCGCCAAGAATCCATTCGTCAAGGCCGTGTTCGACAATTGGCAACTCTCGGCGATCACGACGCTGGCGTCTGGCCGTCCGTACGGCCCCTCACAGATCAGCGTTAATTCGCAGCCCAGCGGCGTGGGAAGCCTGCTGAGCTCATCCTATATCGACGGCTACCCCGGCAATTCCCAGGTCCCATTCTTGCCCATGAACAACATCCTGACGCCGGCGACGTACCGCACGGACGCCCGTGTGACGAAGAACATTCCGATTCCGATAAGGGACCGCTCGACGATGCTCGGGTTGAACTTCGAGATGTTTAACGTCAGCAACTCCTGGTCGCCAACGGCAATGTTCCAGACGGCGTACTTCGCAGCCAAGGGCGTGCTCACCCCGGACGTGGGCGGGTCTGGCGTCGGCAACGCCGACGGCGGTTTCCCGGACGGCACGCAGGCGCGCCGCATGCAGATCAGCGCGCGCTATACGTTCTAGCCCTGCTCGCTGTTACTCTGTTAGCGTGACGCTCGGTTTCGAGGAGGCGCGCGAGTGCGTATTGCGAAATGCCAGTCGCGGGCGCCAAACCGAACCGGTGCGGCTGTTGGAAGCGGCGGGCCGAGTTCTCGCGGAGCCTATTGCCGCGGACCGCGATTATCCTCCGTTCCACCGCGCGGCGCGCGATGGCTTTGCCGTGCGGGCGGCGGATCTGCCAGGCCAGTTACACGTGATCGGCGAAGTGCGCGCGGGCCATTTGTTTCCGACTGCGATCGGGCCGGGCGAAGCGGTAGAGATCATGACCGGTGCTCCGCTACCCGAAGGAAGTGACGCGGTCGTGATGATCGAACACGTCACTCGCTCCCACGACCGGATTTGCGTGGAGCGCATTCTTCAACCCGGCGAAAATTACAGTCCGCGAGGAATAGAGGCCCGGAAGGGCGAGCTGGTGCTGACGGCGGGGAGAAGGCTCGAGTTCGCGGAAATCGCCGCGCTGGCGATGGTGGGCCGCGAATGCGCCCAGGTGTACAAGAAGCCGCGGGTGGCCATTATTCCGACCGGCGACGAAATCGTCGAGCCGGCCCAGCGCCCCGAGCCGTTCCAAATCCGCAATTCCAACGCCTATTCACTCGCCTGCCAGGTTTCGCGCGCGGGAGGCGTTCCCGAGATTTTGCCGATTGCCCGGGACAACTACGCATCCACCCGCGGCGTCATCGAGCGGGGACTGGAAGCCGATCTGGTATTGCTTTCAGGAGGAGTGTCGGCGGGGAAGTACGACATGGTCGAAAAAGTTCTGGCCGATTTGGGCGCGGAATTTTTCTTCGATCGCGTCAAGATTCAACCCGGCCAGCCTTTGGTGTACGGCACGGTGGGTGGGAACCAATTTTTCGGATTGCCCGGAAATCCTATTTCCACCATGGTGACGTTCGAGGTTTTCGCGCGCGCCGCGGTCGAGCTTCTCGGAGGGGTGAGTCAAGCGCCTCTGCCGTTGCTGACCGCGCGGCTCTCCACGGATTTCCGTCACAAGCCCGGGTTGACGCGGTTCTTACCAGCCCGGGTAAAGGAATCGGCGGAGGTCGCGCCGGAGCCGTGGCACGGGTCGGGCGATATTGTAGCGGTGACGCGAGCCAACGCCTTCCTGGTCGCGGATGCGGACCGGGAAACGTGGGCGAAAGGCGAAGAGATTCGCGTCTTGCTCAGATGAAGACGCTCAGATGAAGACGCTCAGATGAAAAAGCTCTCCCATTACGATGCCGCCGGGCAGGCGCGCATGGTGGACGTGTCAAAGAAGAGAGAGACGCGCCGCACCGCCTCGGCCCAAGCTTTCGTGAAGATCCGCCCGGCTGTGTTAGGAAAGCTCCCGCAAAATCCCAAGGGCGATCCGTTGGAGGTCGCGCGAATCGCCGGGATCTCAGCGGCCAAGCGCACTTCCGAGTTAATTCCCATGTGCCATCCGTTGCTGCTGACACATGTGGATGTGAGCGCGCGAGTGGAGGCGCGGGGAGTGCGGATCTCGGCGAGCGCCGCGACGACCGGTCCCACGGGAGTGGAGATGGAAGCGCTGACGGCGGCGGCGGTGGCCGCATTGACGGTCTACGATATGACCAAGGCGCTGGATAAGGGTATCGAGATTCAGGAAATTTGCCTGGTGGAGAAGACCGGCGGAAAATCGGGAGATTACAAAAGGTGATCCGTGCGGCCATTCTCACGATCAGCGATTCGGTGGCCGCGGGGGCGCGCGAGGACCGCTCCGGCGTGAGCCTGGCCGGGCGCGCAGGGCAGATTGGCTGGATAATTGCGGATGCAAACATCGTGCCGGACGAAATGGAGGAAATTGCCCAGGCGGTCCAAAAATGGGCCGATTCGGGCGAGATCGACTTGATCCTCTGCACGGGCGGGACAGGCTTGGGGCCGCGCGACGTGACGCCGGAAGCGGTGCGCTCCATTGCGTCTCGCGAGGCGCCTGGCTTCGGCGAAGTGATGCGCGTCAAAGGGCGCAAATCGACGCCTTTTGCCGCACTTTCGCGGAGCGGCGCTTTCACGCGCGGCGCGACGCTCATTTTGGCTCTGCCGGGTTCGCCCGCCGGCGCTGTAGAATCGTTAGATGCCGTGGCGGATCTGATCCCTCACGCGGTCAATCTGTTACACGGCCAGACCGGACACGAATCGAAACCTTCGCCAGTTGCGGAGCATCTTAAGGATCGTGGCGGGGCATCATAAGGAAGAGGTCAGACAATGAGGAAACGGGAAGGGACTATGCGATTGGCGCTTCTGTTTTCCATCGCGGCGGCCGCTGTATGCGGCGTGGTCGCAGTGTTGGGCGCACAAACACCCACCAAGCAGTCTGTGCAATCGGCTCCGCCAGCGCAGCCGCAAGCGAGCCAGCCGCAAGCGAGCCAGCCGAGCGACGACGACCTCACTTTCAAAACCAGCGTCAAGGAAGTGCTGGCGCCGGTTACGGTCACCACTCGCGATGGAAACATGGTCAACGGCCTCACCGCGCTCGATTTCCAGTTGCTCGACAACGGCAAGCCACAGACGGTGACGGTCGATACCGTAGCGCATCCTATTTCGCTGGTGGTGGCGGTGCAAGCCAACTCCGCCGTGGAACAGATTCTGCCGCAGATCCAGAAAATCGGCAGCATCTTCGATCAACTTGTGATCGGCGAAAACGGAGAGATGGCGGTGCTGGCGTTCGATCATCGCATTCAGACGATGACGCCGTTCACTTCGGACCCGGACAAAATTCATAACGCCTTTAAGAGGATCCGGCCCGGCAGCAATCCGAGTCATTTGAACGAGGCGACCACGGCGGCTTTGAATATGCTGCGCAACCGACCGCCGGACCACAGACGGATCGTGGTGCTGATCAGCGAATCGCACGATAACGGCAGCCATTTTCGCGTGCGCGACGTGTTGACAGAGGCGGAGTTCGCCGACGTCGTTATCTATACGGTGGATATTTCGCACCTGCTTACGTCGCTGACGGCCAAGCAGCTTCCCAATCGAGTGCCCAACATTCCGCCCGGCGGGATCGCGCTTCCCGCTGGCCAGGTGATGACGCCGACGCTGGAGCTGGAGCAGTACCAGAACGGGAATTGGGTCCCGCTATTCAAGGAGATGTTCACGGCGGTGAAGGACATTTTTATTCCCGACCCGCTGAAAGTCTATACCCAATTCACGGGTGGGCGCCAATACGCCTTTATGAGCCAGCGCGGGTTGGAGAGCGCGGTGGCGGAGATCGGCGATGAGTTGCATAGCCAATATCTCCTGACCTACAGCCCCAACAATCAGGACGAAGCTGGATTCCATGAGATCAAAGTGGAAGTTGATAAGCCGGATCTGAAAGTGCGGACGCGGAACGGATATTGGCTGGCCGCGAAGCCGAAGTAACGTTAGCTATACAACCACTCTGGGTACCGCCCGCGCAGGCAGCCAATCTTGCGTCCGACGGCGTAGATTCCCTCGCCGCGATGCTCGCGGGTAAGGTAATAGCGTTCTAGCAGATGTTGCACCCAGGCGTACTCGGGCCTTGGTTCGTCGCGAAAAGGTCCGGTTTCGAGCAGCATCACTTCTAACCCCGAATCTTCCAGAAGCTGCCGGATTTCGCCTGGCGTATACTCGCGCGCGTGCCGCGCGTCCACCACTCCATTCTTTGGCCGAATATAGGAGCTGAAGAGTTGTGGATGAAACCCCTGCAGAATTCCGGCCAGCGCGCGCAGCGAAGCGATATTGGGTGTGGTCAACACCAGGCAACCGCCGGGTTTCAAAATGCGGTTGATTTCGCTCATCATGTGCATAGGATCCGAGTTCAGGTGCTCCAGCAGCTCGCAGCACAGCACGGTAGCGAAATAATCGTTGGAATAGGGGAAGCAATCGCGTTCCGCGTCGAATAAATCGATGCGACACTCGAAAGTCTCGCCGGATTCGCTGACCGCCGAGCGATGGTGGCTTTCGCCCGCGGGTCCGTAATAGCAGCCGCGAACCTCCTCGTAGCCGAGCTGAATCTTGAGGGCGGGCGTGATTTGCAGATAAGCGCCCATCTCGAGCACCCGATCGCCGGTCTTGGCCGGGGGCGTAATCGCCAAAGTTCGTTCCAGGCGGCTCAAGTGACTTTCGACGTATTCCCGCGCGCCGCTTTCGGCCGGCGTCCATGCAGTAATCGCCTCCGGCGCTACCGGTCGCGAGGCAGGCGCGGGCTGCCCGGTCGAAGACGCCTCAGGAGGGTGGACTTTAGTCCGCGCGGGACTTGAGTCCCGCTGGGGGGAAGCGAGGCTAAAGCCTCGCGCGGGCTGAAGCCCGCCCTCCACCACGGCGGCCAAAAAATCCAAATACTTTTGCGCGACGGTCTCCCACCGGCATTCCCGCTCTACCCAAGCCCGCGCCTTCGCTCCCATCTCGCGCGCCAGTTCCGGCCGCGAAACCAGCAGGTTTAAATATTCGAAAAGATGCTCCTCTTCACTCGCGTCCACCGGGGCCTTCAGGCAAATCTCGTCCGGATACTCACGGAAGGAACCGATATCGGAGACCACCACGGCCTTACCCATCCCCAGCGAGCGCAGCAGCGTCCCGGAGCTCTCGCCCACGGTGGGATAGCGGAGATTCAGCACAATATCGCAGGCCGCCAGATATCCGTTGAAATCCTCGAGCGGCGCGAAATCGAAATGACGCGCGTGAGCCGCCAGATTCAGGGAATGAATTATCGAAGCCACAGGCAGGTCAGCATGCGCCTCTCCCACCAGAATCATGCGCCCATCGGGAACCAGGCGGATCAGCCGCCGGAATGCTCGCAGTGATTCCGTGACCCGCTTGTAGGGCTTCAGGAATCCGAAGATTCCGATGAGGGGCGTGCGTTCCTCGAGGCCCAGACGTTCCCTGTAGGCCATGCGATCCGCTTCCACAATCCAGGCGCCGTGCGGCACCTTTCCCAGAGGACGCGAAAAACCATGGTCTCTGAGGACGTCTCCCACTGCATCGCTGTGCACGACCGCCGCTCGCGAGCGCTCCAGAATCGTCCGCAGCATGGGGATCTCGTATTGCGGTCCCCGCTCGAGCGTCGTGACATGGCGGCGCGCATAGTCCAGCGCTTCGGCCCCGCCGTTCCGCTCCAATTCCCGCAAATAGGCGTTCCAATCCCCGCGGCGGATGGTGATTTCGGCGATTAAATGATGCAGATTGGCTTCGTGTAAAACCGCCACGCCGGGATGCTCCAGCGCGGCTTCATAAGCGAAGATGTGATGCGGATTGTTGCCCAACTGATAAACGCAAATGTCATAGCGCGAGGCGTCGAACGAGGCCGGTCGAGTGGAAAACGTTTCGACTTCGGCCAGCCGCGAGAGCGGTTCCACCAGCGCCGCGGAATAATCGGCGATGCCGGTGCGGGAAGGGGGGAGGGGAGAGAAAAAGGCTACACGCATTAATGCGCGAGTTCCGCCGTGAAGGTTCCCAGGGCCAAAGGGATGCGTACCAGCAGGGGTGTCCGCTGAGGATCCTTGGAAAACAGAATTTGCACTGCGAAATCGCTGGACGCGCCGGCTATGGTCGCTTGAATCCGGTCCACCGGCGTGGGTTTGCCGTTGCTCTTGATCGTTTCGGAGCCGGAAAATTCCAGCCGCACGCGATACGGCCCGCCCAACACCACGGCTTGCTGCGGCGCCAACCGGCCGCTTGCCAGCTCACTCCGCGCGAACTGAAGGAACGCGAGCGCGTCACGCGCGCAGTCGGAAACCGAATAATCGCTCTTGCCGCCCGGCGATTTGGTTTGCCGCGTCACCGTATGGTCCTTCTGATCGAAAGTATCGGTTTCGTCGCTCCGCCGCGAGCCACGCTGCACGGTCTTGGTGAGCTCTGTTGAGCAAATGTCCGGCCCCGCTGCGTGCGAGACGTAATGATCGCGGATGGAAAAGCCCGGAATGCTCGCATCAAGGTCCAAACTGAAATTCCAGGAGGTGGCCTGATTCGGCCCCGAACCGCCGGCCTGTTCGCTGGATTGGAGGGTGGCCTCGCCCAGGCTCAATCCGCTGGGCCAATTGATCGCGTAATGCAGAGTCTGGCCGGAGAGCGGAATCAGAAAGATGGGAAGAAAAATAGCGTACTTCATGGCGTGCTTCATATAGCGCGCGCTCGAGCCACGGAAGGAACCGGTTTCTCTCCTCCCGCGACGCGCGCGTAGACCTCCAGCGTGTGCCTCGCGGCGCGCTCCCAACTGAACAGAGCGGCCCGCTGCGCCCCCAATCGCTCCAGCCGCGCACGCAGTTCCGTATCGAGCAGCACATCGCAAATGGCGCGCGTCATCTCCGAAGTCGAGCGCGGATCGAAGAGGATGGCGGCCGCGTCGGCCACTTCCGGCATCGCCGTCATGCTGGAACACGCCACCGCGCGGCCGCAAGCCATGGCTTCCAGAATCGGCAGTCCAAAGCCTTCGTAGAACGACGGGAACACGAACAATTCGCAAGCCCCGTAAAGCTGCACCAGATCCGCGTCCTCCACGAATCCCGTGAAGTGCACTCGAGCGGCTATACTCGAGCCCGCCACCGCGCGATGCAACTCCTTCGAATACCAGGTCTCTTTGCCCACGAACACCAGCCGATGAGTGAGCTGCGGATGCGCACGGATCGCTTCTTCGAAGGCCCTGAGCAATCCCAGATGATTCTTGCGCGGCTGCAAATCGCCCACCGTAAGCACCAGCGGCCCTCGCACGCCGAATTTTCTTTCGATCGCCGCAAGAGCGTGCTTCCGGCCGATCGGCCGGAATTGCGAAGAGACCGCATTGGGCGTCACCACAACTTTGCTTTCGTCGATGCGGTAGCGCTCTAGAATCGCGTCCCGCGAAAATTGGCTGGGCGTGAGCACCGCCGCCGCGCGTTCCACGGTTCGTTTGACCGTCAGGCGCAACTGCGTCGCGCGATAGCGCGTGAAATATTCGGGATATTCCAAGAAGCTGACATCATGGACGCTCGCCACTACCGGCACGTTGCAACCGATCGGGGCGGTGTACTGCACGTGAAGCAGATCCGGCCGGTCGCGGCGCAGAAGCCAAGGTAAGTCCCACCCTAATCGCTTGTAAGGATTTTCGGAGACCCGGTAGGTACGAATCCGCTGGGAGACATAGGACGGCGCTTCTTTCTTGGAAATATAGGCGATTAGCTCCGCCTCCGGCGCAAGCCTGGCGAACTCATGCAGAAGATTGCGGATGTAGACCTCGTTCCCAGTCAGATGACAGCCGATCGTGTGGGCATCTACCGAGAATCGCATCCCGTTGGCCAGTCCCTAGTATACCGATCTGGTGGAGGGGCGTAGCCCGGGTGGAACTTTAGTCCCACCAGCCGCTTGCGAGGCTAAAGCCTCGCGTGGGCTAAAGCCCGCCCTCCTATAGTACTGGGACAAATCTATGGCAATGGATGGAACTTCACCGCAATTCGTTTCTTAAATCTAGAAACCGCGGATACACCAGCGAATCCAGCGGGGTATTGCCTGGCTCCGGGATGGGCCATAGCGCGATCAGCTTACGAGCCTCCTCCTTCCGCCCCGCCTCGGCCAGCGCAGCGGCGTACAGAGTTCGAGCAAGTTGGTCGTGCACCGGCTCGGATCGCTCGTAAAGCTGCTTCAAGACGTCGAGATCCCTCGGCACGGCCGCATCGGGATCTTTCCACACCGCAAGCTGCCGTTTGATCAATTCGCTCTGCGGCTCGCGGCTGAGCAACGCGCTCGCCGCCTCTTTCCGGCCCGTTTCATAAAGCCAATTCGCCTGCCGCCATGCGGCCAGGGGATCGCGCGCCCGCCTCCGCGCGGTTACATATTGCGCCATCAACTGGTCCGCGCCGGGCAGATCGCCGTTTAGCCATCGCGCATGCGCGGCCTTCCATAACTCCCCATTCTGCAAAAAAGCAGGGGCTTTTCGATAACCGTCCATAAACGCCTTTTCCGCTTCGCGGAACTGGCCGTTCAGAAACATGGCCTCGCCCAGAGAATCGAGCGCGTTGACGTTCTCGCCGGAGCGGCGGCCATATTCCTCGAGGGACTTCCGCGCTTGCTCCGCCTCACCCGCGCAAGCTTGCGCGTAGCCGAGCATGTTGAAAGCACTCGGATCGGCGGGATCGGCCTGCGCCAGTTGCCGATAAGTGTTCGCCGCGGGCGCGAACAGCCGCGCTTGGAACTCCGCGCCGGCGAGCGTCCGCAGCGCGTTCGGATCGCCCGGAATAAGATCCGTCAGCTCCTGAAGCGCGGCGATGCGGCCCTGGTTGTCGCCCCGAATTCCAGCCGCCAACAATTCAATTTGCGCACGGTTCACCTTGGACCGCAGCCCGGGCTGCATAAGCGCGCGCGATGCGATTTCCAGAGCGCCTCGAGCATTGCCCTGCGCGGCGGCACTCTCCGCCCAATTGAGCCACGCCGCGCCGAAATCCGGGTCGAGATTCACGGCGCGTTCGAACTGCCCTTGTCCCCACGCCTCCACCGCTTCCGCGTTGCCGGTAGAGAAGGGCCCCGCCTTCGAGTCGATGCGTTTGGCGATCGCCGAAACGGCTGCCAAAGGCTCGCCATTGGCCGCCTCTTCCTCCGTGATCTTGCGCCGGCCGAGATCCTCCATCACGACCTGGAACCGCAAGCCCGCGCCGCGCTTCTCGAAATAGCCCTGCGCCACGCGAGCGGCACGCTCTGGATATCCGTCGCGCGGCGCTTGCGCGAGCGTGGCCCCCCTCCACTCGGAAGCCAGAATCGCCGCAGCCGCATTGGAGATCCAATCGAGCGACGCGTCGCCGGTGAGGTTCTCGAATCGCACTACGGCGATACGCTGCGCCTGCGCCGCCGGTTGCCGGGAGCAGGAGCCGGCCAGCATTGCGAGCAGTATAAGGCTGGCGGGAAACCGCTTCAGAGGACTTTTTGCTCCGTGGCGATCAGTTCTTTGAATTCAGCATCGTCCTGCAGAAATGCGAATTCCGGTTCTTTGAGGAATTTGTCCCGCTCCTTGAAGCCCTCTTCCAGCGCCTTGCGAATGTAGAGAAGGGCGCGATCCTTGGTGCCCGCCTGCGCGTACGTCTTCGCCAGATAATAGTGGAATTTCGCCCGCTCTTCCACCGTTTGATCCTGCAACAACGTTCCCTGCGTGCTGCGCCGCTCGAACACTTCCGCATCCAGCCCCAGCGCCTGGCGGTAGGCTTTGCTCGCTTCGTCGTAATTCTTCCGCGCGAAATATGCCGTTCCCAGATTGCTCCAAATGGACGCGGAATCGGGACTGAGGCGCAGCGCCTTCTTATATTGCTCAATGGCGCGGCGGTAGGATTTCCGCGCGTAGAAAACCGTGCCCAGATTGTTGGTAGCTTCCGCGTAGCCGCGGTTCAACTTGATGGCTTTCTCGTAATATTTGCGCGCGTTGACCAGATCCTGCAACTGGTGGTAGGCGATTCCGGTTTTATTGGCCAGCACCGCGGAGGTCTCCGCTCCCGTCTTGTAGTAATCCAGGGCGTCGCGGTACATCTTGCGAGCCATCATAATGTCGCCGCGGACCTCTGGCGTGAGTTGCGACGAGGTGGAGGGCGCGGGATTTCCCGCGGGCGGGGTCTGGGCCGCGGCGGCTTGAAACGCCATCCCCGTTACCACAAGCAGCGAGGCAGCCAAAAACATTCTTGCGAATCCTCGACTGAATAATACTGTATCACCGCCGCCGTGCCTCAATTCTGGTCGTATTGGAATTGCGCTCCCGCTAAGGCTGTGTTATCCAAGAATTAAGCACTGGGCCACGCCGTTCCCGTATAGCCCCGCTCACGACCGCGAAAAGGAGCTTCTCAGGTGGATCCCGCAAACCGCAGGTTGATTCGGCCTTCATTTAACGAAATGAAGGAACGGACCCCGAATCGAAAGGACGGCCCCAAAAAGCCCGCCCCTCCCGACCAAACCAACGCGGAGAATTTTTACTATCTCAAGCAGATGCAAGGCAAAACGCCGATGACCATTGTGTTGAAGGATGGCGAAGTACTGCGGGGAATCATCGAATGGTACGACAAAACGTGCCTGAAGGTGAATCGCGAGGACGGACCGAATCTGCTGGTGTACAAATGGAACATCAAATACATGCATAAGGCCTAGTGTGGTGTCGCGGTTCATATACAAAGGCAAGGGCGGCGAAGGCGCCGCGCATCACGGTTTGTAATGGGATCCGCATGCTTGGGAGTGGGGCAGGCCCTCGGCCTGCGGCGGCCTCTCAGGCCGCCTGCGAAGGCGGGCCGAGGGCCCGCCGCAGCGCAAGGCGCTGCCCCACTTGGCCTCGCAATACGTTTGCGGAGTTCTGAACCGGAGTACTAAGTCCGGCCGCAAAAATAACTGTTATAGAGTTGTCGTTACTATTTCATAATCCGCCTTCACTGCCCCGCTGAGCAGCAAAGGCCAAATTGCTAGCGGCACCTTGTGGGCGTGCTTCATTGTCGTTGGACTTG
>DATDGT010000246.1:0-10550 GCA_036521975.1 Bryobacteraceae bacterium | reverse complement strand
TTCGTCAGGCAATCGCCAAGACCACTGCCGTTGCCCTCGGACGTTTGGATCAACAAGCCGGTACCAAACGGCCAAAAGACAAAGGAAGAAAGTCACTAAATTCCCATGCCAGGTGTCTCAAAGTGCTTGACACGCGCCGGCAGAACGATTTCGAGCTCGCTCTAAGTCTCGCAACAAATCACCCAGAGCTTTTCGAAGTCGCGCATGAGTATGAGTTCGGCGATTTTCAACAAGCGATTCAGCATGCCTCTCGCCCCGGCAAGACCGGAATCGTCTTACTGAGAAGCCCGGCTTAGAAAGGAACAGCGTATGGAAATCGGAACCATTGGAGCGGGAGCTTTCGCCCAAGCTTTCGCCAAGCGGGCATTGAAGGCAGGCCACAAGGTGAAGCTTAGCAATGACCGAGGCCCACACAGCCTGCGGGAGATAGTCGATCAGCTTGGGCCTGAAGCGGCGGCTGTCCCCAAGGGGGTGGCGGCGAGCTGCGAAATGGTCCTACTTGCGGTGCCTTGGGACAACGTGCCCCGCGCACTTGCAAGTCTTCCGAGCTGGAAAAATCAGATCCTGATCGATGGGACCAATCCTTTTCACGGCGAGGCGGGAAAGTTCACGCCGGCCGATGTTGGGAACCTATCCACCAGCCAGTTCGTTGCAGCCCTAGCCCCCGGAGCACGAGTAGTCAAGGCTTTTAACCACATGATCGTTTCTAACCTGGAGGCGGATCCCATCGTCAATGGGGCGAGACGTGTTGCATTTGTTTCGGCAGACGATGACGACGCGAAAAAGCGCGTTGAAGCCTTACTCGAAACTTTCGGCTATTCGGTAATCGATCTTGGCAATCTTCGCGATGGCGGCCTGATTCAGCAAGCGGGTGGCCCTCTCGCGGGCCACGATTTCCTGGAACGGGAAAAATATCCTGCATGAAGCATCTGAGGCCGCCGGGCGCGGCGTCAAACGAATGAGAAAGTCGGCGGACTTGGCCGCGCCCGGCGAGTCCGTTGTGCGCGAGTTCCTCCAAAAGACAGAGACCATGCGAAAGGAAGAGGCAGATGCAAGCTATCCAGTTGACGAAATTCGGTGAACCGGAGGAAGGTCTTCGGCTCGCGGAGATTGCGGAACCGGACCATCCTGAACCGGGACAAATCTTAATTCGCGTTGAGTACGCGCCCATCAATGATAACGACATGCTCTTAGCCCGCGGGCTCTACACGATCCCCGAACCTTCCGAGCGTTGTCGGAAATGAAGGGGCTGGGAAAGTATTGTCCGTCGGTGATGGTGTGAAGAACGTCAAGCCAGGTGACCGTGTCGTGGTCCCTTATGGTGTGTTCTCCTGGGCGAAGAAGGTATTTGCGCCGGCCGAAAAAGCGATCGTGTTGCCTCCTGAGATCGACCCTCAGCAAGCGGCGATGCTCAGTATCAACCCAGTGGCGGCGGCGCTGCTTCCCGAAAACTTCGTCTCTTTGAGACCCAGTGATTGGATTGTTCAGAACGCCGCGAATTCAGGCGTGGGAAGATCCGTAATCGCCTTCGCCAAACAAAAAGGCGTCCGGACCATCAATATCGTTCGTCGTCCCGAACTCATCCAGGAACTCAAGGATATAGGCGCTAATGTTGTTCTTCTGGGGGGACCGAATGCGGCGGCGGAAGCGAACCACGCTACCGGTGGCGCTCTCGTACGCTTGGCGCTTGATGGGGTCGGCGCTGACGCCACCGGAACCCTGTTGGACATCGTCGGCTGGGAGGCAAAAATTGTTTGCTACGCGTTTCCGACACGCGAACCCATCAGGTTCAATCCATTTGGCCTGGTTGCCAAGCGCGCCTCCATCCACCCGTTTTTCATGCATTACCCGGATAACTTATCCAAAATTCCTGAGAAGATTCGTTCTTCAGCGGAATTGGTTGCCAATCACCGCCTTCGCCTACCGATCACCGCGGTCTACCCGGTCCGCCAGTTCGGGAAGGCTCTTCATCATGCTCTGGGCGGTGGCAAAATCCTGCTCGATTTTACAGATGAAAACTAGTGCTGCGTAGCAATTGATGAGGCTAAGGATTGAATGGGTTGAAGGGCTTTATCAACTCCTTCCGATCGTGGGGTTTATGAGTGAAGCATTGATGAAGAACACGCTTTGGAAAAACTCCGCGCTTTTCTCCGTGAACCTTTCATCTGGTTCATTCTGGTTCATTCTGGTTCATTCTGGTTTCATCTGCCTCCGGCGGCCCGTGCGCTCTCCACTGACTGGAGCGCAAGTTGCGCGTGCGCTCTCTCTCCTTTCGGCGCCGACGGCTCACAAGCGCCTCGATTCCCCTCGTGGGGGAAAGCGCACAGCGAATGCGTTGTGCGCGTTAACGGCGAAAATATGTGTGTCATTTTACCGTCCGCCCCTCGCGCGCGGCATTGGCATCCCGCTTATTCACATTGCCCGCGAAAATTTTCTCACGCGTTTTCTACCGGTTCCCTCTCTAAGGTGACGAGGATTCTCTCGAAGCGTGCTTGATTATGGGCAGGCAGGAAAGCGCCGCGGGGACCTCCTCACCGGGGATCGCGGTCACCGATCAGAAATCCTAGGCTACTGGAAGAGGTCTGCCGCAGTGGGCGAGACTGTATCGAAATCAGCGCCCATTTCCCGGAGTTGAGCTCAAATAAACCGGGCCCTGGTCAGGGGAACAGCCTAGAGGAGCTCCTTCGAATTATCAAGGTTGCACATGGAAAAATTTCATGGAGGCGGCCACAAGCCAATAACTGATAACTGATAGCTGATAACTGATAGCTGATAACTGATAGCTGACAGAACCTGGCGCCCAGAGCCGGCCGTGTATATTAACGAACGGAAAACATCATGCGCTGGTCCGCCCGCTCGGCGGCCTGTGCGCTCTCCACGCCCCATCGGGAGAAAAGTACAGCCGACTCCGCTGGCCGCCGCCACGCTACGACGGGGACGGTTCTCGCCTTAAGCGGATCAGCCGGAATGATAAGCCGCCCAAGTTTTTCTGACGAGAGAGGAATTCCTTAAAAATCAGTACATCTTATAGGGTCAGAGTACCTGTGTTCCAATGACTTAGTATGTGGACCCCGCATTGCCTCTTCGCTAGAGCCGGCAATCGATGACGCTGAGGATTGAATGGGACGAAGGGCAGATGCGGCTTTGTGGCGAGCTTCGGTCTGAGCACCTGGATGAAGTCAAGGCCGAACTCGAACGGCACGGATCAACGGTCGCTTTGGATTTGGAGGAGCTGGATCTCGTCGATGTCGAGGCTATCCGCTTCTTTAAGACATGCGAGGCGAAAGGAATTTCCGTGTCGCACTGCTCCCCCTACATAAGAGCGTGGATGGCGCAGGAACGGGAGAGGCGGGCGCAGCAGAATAAAACGAATGGAAAGAACAGAAAAACGAAAAGGAGATCCGAGATGAACACACCTAAACCCAGCATCATCTTCTGCCACGGAATATGGGCAGATGGCTCAAGCTTCAGCAAGGTGATTCCCCCGCTGCAGGCGGAAGGATTCGAAGTCATAGCCGCCCAATACGGCCTCGATACGCCCGAGGGCGATGTCGCCACGGTAAAACGGACGCTGGGGCGGGTCAGCAGTCCGGCTATCCTCGTCGGCCATTCCTATGGAGGAAGCGTCATAACGGCCGCAGGAACCGATCACCGCGTCGCCGGACTCGTCTATATCGCAGCACTTGCCAACGACTCGGACGAAACTTCGCAGAGCCAACAGGAGAAGTTCCCGGTGACCGACGTATTCAAGTACGTCGAGCTGGCAGAGGGACGCCTCTGGATGCGTCCGGAAGGGGTTGTCTGCTTCGCGGGGGACCTTCCGGAGCAAGAGCAAAAGCTCGTCTGGGCGACCCACTATGCCCCGGCTGCCGATCTCTTCGGCCGGAACGCCCCCGGCGTTGCCTGGAAGTCGAAGCCAAGCTGGTACATCGTGGCGAACAACGACCGGACCGTGCAGCCGGAACTGGAACGATTCCTCGCCAAGCGGATGGGTGCAAGCACCCATGCCGTCGACAGCAGCCACGTCCCGATGCTGTCCCATCCAGGCTTCGTCGTCGACGTTATCCGTCAGGCGGCAAATGCCGTTCAGGAATCCATCGCCGGTAAAGCGACGCGGGTGACGGGGCGATGAAGGACGCCTCAGAAAGGAGTTCAACGATGTCGTCGAGTGAGCTGAACTGGGAAATCTTCGTAACGCCGGGAATACCCATCGTCACGCCCGACCGGCCTGCGGGCGTGCAGGAGACTTATTTTCAGGCGATGGCGGCATCCCTTATCTATGGGGTGAGAGACGCTGTCCTTGTGGATGCCTTTATGACGGTCAAGCAGGCCAAGGCTTTGGCCGATTGGGTCGCGTCCAAGGGCAAAAACCTGACAACTATCTACATTACGCATGGCCGTGGAGACCATTGGTTCGGGGTGGGCACAGTTCTTGAGCGATTCCCAAAGGCCCGAGTGGTGGCGACGCCCAATACGGTTAAGGTTATGCGCCTGAACGCCTCCCCGCAGGCGCTCGATGGCGGCTGGAAGCGGGGGTTTCCGGGCCAGATTCCGGACAAGCTGGTGACCGCGGAAGAGCTCGACGGTAATGTCATCGACCTGGAAGGACATGAATTGGTCGCCGTGGAGCTTGGTCATACGGATACAGATCACACGACCTGTCTGCATGTCCCGTCGATCGGGCTCGTGGTCGCCGGCGATGCGGCCTACAACGACGTTCACCTCTATCTCGCCGAGTCGAATGAACAGACGCGACAGGAGTGGCTTGCGGCACTCGACAAGATTGAGTCACTTGACCCCCGCGCGGTTGTTGCCTCCCATAAGCGACCCGAAAACGAAGACAGCCCCACGATCATCGAGGAGACGCGCAACTACATCGGCGATTTCGATCGACCGGTGAAATCGACGAGCACCGCGCAAGAGCTTTACGACAGGATGCTGGCGCTCTATCCGAATCGGGTGAATCCCGGTTGGGCTCTCTGGGGCTCTGGGGCTCAGTGCGTGCCTTCAAGTCCTAAGTTGGCGAGGGCGGTCTCTAGTGACGGAAGAGGGCAGGACTGCATCAATTCAGCGGTTCTGCGCCCTTCTTTTTGCCCCATAGAAAACGAACGTGAGATGTGGTTTGAACAACTGACGCAAAAGCGTCCGCCAGTTCCGGCAAATGCGGGTTGTGGCAAGATTTGATCGACAGAAGAGGGTCTCGCCATCTATCCCAACGGCCTTGCCGACTATACGGTGCCCGAGGGTTGTAAAGCGTAGTGGTTCGTGAGAGTAGCTCGATATGACGGAGAAAATGGGGAAAAAGATTGTTCTGGCCGCACGGCCAGACGGGGCCGTTAGGATAAGCGATTTCGAGGCCCAAGAGTTTCCGATTCCGGCTATTTCGGACGGGGAGATCCTGCTTGAGGTGAACTATCTTTCGCTCGACCCCTATATGCGCGGTCGGATGGATGACCGAAAGTCCTATGCCGAGCCCTTGAAGATCGGCGATGTGATGTCGGGAGAAACGATGAGCACCGTTGTCGACTCCGGGGATCCCGGCTTCGCGAAGGGCGATCTGGTTCGTGCCTACACGGGATGGTGTACACACGCCGTGATCCAACCCGCGAACGCGCGAAAGATCACACGAGAAAGGCTTCCCATCTCGACCCAACTAGGGGTCCTCGGTATGCCCGGCTTCACGGCCTATGTGGGCCTGAAGGAGATCGGGCGGCCCAGGAGAGGTGAGACCGTCGTCGTCGCTGCTGCGAGCGGCCCGGTTGGTTCACTCGTCGGTCAACTCGCAAAGCTAGAGGGCGCGCGCGCCGTGGGCATCGCCGGCGGAGCGGAAAAATGCGCGTACGTCAAAAATGAACTGGGGTTTGATGCGGCCGTGGATCATCGCTCACCGGCATTCCAACAAGCACTGAAGGCGGCATGTCCGGAGGGGATCGATGTTTACTACGAAAACGTGGGAGGCGCCGTTTGGCAGGCGGTTCTTCCCTTGTTGAATCGCTTCGCCAGAGTGCCTGTAAGCGGAATTATCGCCCACTACGACTCAGGGCCAACCTCGCAAGGGCCCGATTTGTTGCCCGCAACGATGGGACAGGTGATTAGCCGGCGCCTTCTTATCCAGGGATTCCTCAACTTTGACTACGCGGACAAGCTTTATGGCCGGTTCCAGAGCGAAGTGTCCAAGGGAATCGAAGATGGCCTGATCAGGTATCGCGAGGACACTGTCGATGGTCTCGAGAACGCGCCCCGCGCCTTCTTAGGCATGCTTGAAGGAAAGAACTTTGGGAAGCTTTTGATTCGAATCCGCGAACCGAACGGTATTCAAAGCTAGGAGAAGGCTTAATGAAAAACGCCAGGCAGCTTTTGGAAGAATACAACGCCTTCTCTTTTCGCGATCCCCAGATAGCCGCGGACATGTTCACCAATGATGGAGTGTTTGAAATGCCCTACCTTGAAAGTCTCGGTGTGCAGGGCCGCTATCAGGGACATGACGAGATTCGGGGGTTCTTCGGATTTGTGCGTCAGCTCTTTCCGGATCTGCAGCTCGTGAACACAAAAGTTGTTTGTGAATCCGCAGATGGCAAGGTAGTGGTCGCCGAGTACGAGTTCACGAGCCGTTCAACCAAAACGGGCCGGTTGATCCACCAGCTCATCTTTGGGCGGCTGAAAGCAGAAGACGGCAAAATCAAGCTATTGCGGGAGACCATCAATTTGGTCGAAGTGGGCCGAGCTACCCTGGAAAACGCTTTGGCGGATCTCACAGTCACGTAGGATGCCAGAGGACATCATTATGGGGTCGGAATCTATATTTACGCCGCGCCTCCTGGCGCCAACAACGGAACGGGCGCGGATTAACGCCCCGATCAGCAGAATCGACGTGCCGGACTGGTTATTCAACCTTGATGAGCACGATTACAACAATTGTACGCCGAAGTCCAAGGCCCACATCTCGGCAGGTGGCCGAAAGGATCGACCGCGGCCAAGGGTAGGTGACATCCTGAAATGCTCAGAAACCCGGCCTCCGCAAAGGCAAAATTCGGACACGTTCTTAGCCAAGCACGGAACGGCCGAAAATGTTTCGGACTTTCCGATGCCGCCTAGGGAGCCATGAAACAATTATGACCAATGACACGCACGAGACGGTGCCGACACGATTTGTTGAGACCGAAGGAATTCGTTTTGCCTACCGCCGTTTCGGAAAAACTGGAACGGTCCCGTTGCTCTTTCTGGAGTACTTCAACTCCAACATGGACGGATGGGATCCGGCGGTAACCAATAGTCTTGCCGCAGATCATGAAGTCATTCTCTTTGACAACGCGGGCGTCGGAGCTTCGGGTGGAGAAACGCCCCGCACAGTCGTGGAGATGACGAGGGATTGCGTTGCCTTCTGCCGCGCACTTGGTCTGGAGGCAATCAATGTCGTGGGTTTCTCTCTCGGTGGAATGATTGCGCAGCAGCTAGCCCTGGAGCATCCCCACCTCGTTCAGCGTTTGATTTTGCTGGGAACCGGCCCCCGCGGTGGAGAAGGTATGACCTTCACCGAACTATCGGCCGAAGAACAAGCAGATCCCGTTGCCTTCTTGTTGGGCGCATTCTTTTCCCCGTCCGAAACCAGCCAATCAGCCGGACGGGAGTACATGAAACGGCTCGACTCGCGCACGATTGACCGTGACCTTCCTGTGTCTAGGAACTCGGCCGAGGCACAGCTCGCCGCGATCAGAGAATGGGGCACTATACCGGCAACCGGTTGTTATTCGACGTTGAAGAACATTACCCATCCGGCACTCATAGTTCACGGCAATAAAGATGTTGTGGTTGCGCCGATCAACGCTCTCATCCTCGCTGAGCACCTGCCAAATGCACAGCTCATCATGTATTCCGATTCGAGTCACGGAGCCCAGTATCAACACGGGAAGTTGTTCCTGGAGCACGTCAAGTTGTTTTTGAATGAGTGCGACTAAGGGAGAGATTGGCAGCCTGAAGGATAAAAATGAACGCAACATACAGAGCAATAGAGGTCACGCGACCGGGAGAGTTCTCCGAAGTAAGAAAACCACTTCTAGATCCCGGCCCTAATCAAGTACGCATTCGCGTTGAGACGTGTGGTGTATGCCATTCGGATGCCGGCACCGTGGAAGGACTGTTCCCCATCAACTTTCCGCGTGTCCCGGGCCATGAGGCTGTCGGACGGATCGATGCTCTTGGAACGAATGTTCGAGGCCGGGCGATCGGCGATCGCGTCGGCGTCGGATTTCTCGGCGGTTCTTGTGGGTATTGCGAGTTCTGCCGCAATGGCGATCTCGTGAATTGCCGGAACCAGGAATATACCGGCATTCATCATGATGGCGGTTACGCCGAAGTGATGCTCGCGAAGGCGAGCGGCCTGATGCGCATCCCGAAGGATATGTCGTCAGTGGATGCAGCACCGCTGCTCTGCGCGGGGCTCACGACCTTCAGTGCCCTGCAAAATGCGCCCGCAAAGACCGGCGATCTCGTTGCGGTGCTCGGAATCGGCGGCCTGGGCCATTTAGGCGTGCAATATGCCCGGCAGATGGGGTTTGAAGTTGTAGCAATCGCCCGCGGCGCCGATAAAGCGGATCTTGCGAAAAAACTCGGCGCCGATCACTTCATCGACAATGGCTCATCCGACCCCGCAACAGCTCTCCAGGCTCTCGGCGGCGCACAGGTCGTTTTGGTAACGGCCTCCAGTGGCAACGCAGTCACCGACACGTTCAAGGGCCTGCGCCCCAACGGTGTCGCGATCGTCCTTGGCGTCGGACCTGAACCGATCCAAGTTTCAACCATGGACCTCGTCTTCGGAAGCCGCAAGCTCGAAGGCGCCCTGACAGGGAACCCCGCGACCGGTGACGAGACGCTCCGTTTTAGTGCACTCGCGGGCGTCGCCGCCATGATCGAGACGCTTCCCCTGGAGAAAGCAGGAGAGGCGTACGCCAGGATGATGGCCGGGGAAGCGCGTTTTCGGATGGTTCTCACGATGAGACAAGGAGGATAGACAAATGATACAGAAGATCGAAATCGAGCGATTCAGCGTGACCTCTACCAAGCCGTTCGACGAGGTTCTCACCGCGATCAACGATGCCGTAGGTCACCCGGACATGGCGGAGTTCTGGAAATCGACTCAGCGGGCGCAAACACTCGCCGACTTGGAAAGCACAATACAGAAAGGATTGGGAAGATCGGGACTGATGTCATTCGTGCGGTTTGATCATGGTGGGATCATTCGAAAAGAAACAGGCCCCGATACACCCCGGAACGTTCGTCTCGTTATCGGCAATCCGCTCATCATGAAGGAAATGGCGAAGCATGTTCCCGACGCCGGCTCTTATGCTCCCGTCACCTTGCTCGTCGACGAACGTGGGGACGGGGTGCATCTATCGTATGACAGGATGGCTAGCCTTCTGGCTCCGTACGGGAATTCCGACGCGCTCGCGGTCGCGCGGAATCTCGACAAGAAAGTCGAAGCCCTTATGCTAGAGGCGGTGGCTTGAGCCGCCAAGTGGAGGTGGCGGAATGCCAAATCTGGATGGAAAGGTCGCGCTGGTAACAGGCGGCACAAGCGGGATCGGCCTGGCCTCGGCGAAGGCGCTGGCAAAAGAGGGCGCACACGTTTACATCACCGGTCGTCGCGAACGGGAACTCGCCACTGCCGTCCAAGAAATCGGCGGCAATGCGACCGGCGTGCGGGGGGATGTGTCGAATGCCGGCGATCTCGATCGCCTTTTTGCGCAGATCAGGGAGGAGAAAGGCACACTCGATATTCTGTTCGCGAATGCGGGTCTTGCCAAATACGCCGCTCTTGGAAGCATCACGGAAGAGCTGTACGATTCAATCTTCAACGTAAACGTCAAAGGCGTGCTTTTCACAGTACAGAAGGCGCTTCCGCTCATGCCCGACGGTGCATCGATCATCCTCAATGCCTCCATCGTAGGCAGCAAAGGCCTTCCTTCGAATAGTGTTTACAGCGCCACGAAGGCTTGCATCCGCTCGTTCGCGCGAACGTGGACCACGGATCTCAAGGATCGCCGAATTCGAGTCAACGCGATCAGCCCCGGCACCATCGACACGCCGGGCTTGAACGATCTGCTTGCATCCGGCGAAGCGGGTGAGCAGCGGCGCAAGATGGTCTCTAGCGCGATCCCGCTCGGCAGGTTTGGCCGGCCCGATGAGGTCGCTAACCTTGTGGTATTTCTCGCATCGGATGCGAGTAGCTATATCACCGGGGCGGAAATTTTTGTGGACGGGGGTTTTGCGCAAGTTTGAGTCGTGACTCAGCGCATGCACGGACGAACCGATATGCCGAGGATTGCGATTCTTGATGATTACCAAAGTGTTGCCCTCCAACTGGCCGACTGGTCGCCCGTCACGGAAAGAGCAACAGTAACAGTCTTTAATTCTGGTTCGTCAGAAAAAATCGTGGGTAGATGTCGGTTCTGGGAGCTTGCCAAGTGAGTGATACAGGGCAAGTTCGAGGCAGCGGAAGGTGCGAAAGCCATAGGATTTTCTCATGGTGACTTTAGCTTTGTTGTTCAGCCCCT